>NZ_ALPU01000005.1:0-115000 GCF_000294465.1 Staphylococcus sp. OJ82
TTTTGTACATTGAAAACTAGATATGTAAGTAAAATTTATGATTTTACCAAGCAAAACCGAGTGAATTAGAGTTTTAAAAAGCTTGAATTCAAAAAATAGAAATAATCGCTAGTGTTCGAAAGAACACTCACAGATTAATAACATTTTAGGTTTTCAACCGATTTTATCGTGTTGAAGGTCGAAAAGATTAAGTTATTAAGGGCGCACGGTGGATGCCTTGGCACTAGAAGCCTACGAAGGACGTTACTAACGACGATATGCTTTGGGGAGCTGTAAGTAAGCTTTGATCCAGAGATTTCCGAATGGGGAAACCCAACACGAGTTATGTCGTGTTATCGATATGTGAATACATAGCATATCTGAAGGCAGACGCGGGGAACTGAAACATCTTAGTACCCGCAGGAAGAGAAAGAAAAATCGATTCCCTGAGTAGCGGCGAGCGAAACGGGAAGAGCCCAAACCAACGAGCTTGCTTGTTGGGGTTGTAGGACACTCTATACGGAGTTACAAAAGAACAAATTAGACGAATCATCTGGAAAGATGAATCAAAGAAGGTAATAATCCTGTAGTCGAAAGTTTGTTCACTCTTGAGTGGATCCTGAGTACGACGGAACACGAGAAATTCCGTCGGAATCCGGGAGGACCATCTCCCAAGGCTAAATACTCTCTAGTGACCGATAGTGAACCAGTACCGTGAGGGAAAGGTGAAAAGTACCCCGGAAGGGGAGTGAAATAGAACTTGAAACCGTGTGCTTACAAGTAGTCAGAGCCCGTTAATGGGTGATGGCGTGCCTTTTGTAGAATGAACCGGCGAGTTACGATTTGATGCAAGGTTAAGCAGTTAATGTGGAGCCGTAGCGAAAGCGAGTCTGAATAGGGCGTTGAGTATTTGGTCGTAGACCCGAAACCAGGTGATCTACCCATGACCAGGCTGAAGTTCAGGTAACACTGAATGGAGGGCCGAACCGACTTACGTTGAAAAGTGAGCGGATGAGTTGTGGGTAGCGGAGAAATTCCAATCGAACCTGGAGATAGCTGGTTCTCTCCGAAATAGCTTTAGGGCTAGCCTTAAGTAATGATTATTGGAGGTAGAGCACTGTTTGGACGAGGGGCCCTTATCGGGTTACCGAATTCAGACAAACTCCGAATGCCAATCAATTTTATCTTAGGAGTTAGAACGCGGGTGATAAGGTCCGTGTTCGAAAGGGAAACAGCCCAGACCACCAGCTAAGGTCCCAAAATATATGTTAAGTGGAAAAGGATGTGGCGTTGCCCAGACAACTAGTATGTTGGCTTAGAAGCAGCCATCATTTAAAGAGTGCGTAATAGCTCACTAGTCGAGTGACACTGCGCCGAAAATGTACCGGGGCTAAACATATTACCGAAGCTGTGGATTGTCCGTAAGGACAGTGGTAGGAGAGCGTTCTAAGGGCGTTGAAGCATGATCGCAAGGACATGTGGAGCGCTTAGAAGTGAGAATGCCGGTGTGAGTAGCGAAAGACGGGTGAGAATCCCGTCCACCGATTGACTAAGGTTTCCAGAGGAAGGCTCGTCCGCTCTGGGTTAGTCGGGTCCTAAGCTGAGGCCGATAGGCGTAGGCGATGGATAACAGGTTGATATTCCTGTACCACCAAATTTCGTTTTAAGCGATGGGGGGACGCAGTAGGATAGGCGAAGCGTACTATTGGATTGTACGTCCAAGCAATGAGACTGAGTGTTAGGCAAATCCGGCACTCTTAAGGTCAAGTTGTGATGGGGAGAGGAAATTGTTTCCTCGAGTCGTTGATTTCACACTGCCAAGAAAAGCCTCTAGCTAGAATTTTGGTGCCCGTACCGCAAACCGACACAGGTAGTCAAGATGAGAATTCTAAGGTGAGCGAGCGAACTCTCGTTAAGGAACTCGGCAAAATGACCCCGTAACTTCGGGAGAAGGGGTGCTCTTTAGGGTTAACGCCCAGGAGAGCCGCAGTGAATAGGCCCAAGCGACTGTTTATCAAAAACACAGGTCTCTGCTAAACCGTAAGGTGATGTATAGGGGCTGACGCCTGCCCGGTGCTGGAAGGTTAAGAGGAGTGGTTAGCTTCGGCGAAGCTACGAATCGAAGCCCCAGTAAACGGCGGCCGTAACTATAACGGTCCTAAGGTAGCGAAATTCCTTGTCGGGTAAGTTCCGACCCGCACGAAAGGCGTAACGATTTGGGCACTGTCTCAACGAGAGACTCGGTGAAATCATAGTACCTGTGAAGATGCAGGTTACCCGCGACAGGACGGAAAGACCCCGTGGAGCTTTACTGTAGTCTGATATTGAAATTCGGTACAACTTGTACAGGATAGGTAGGAGCCTTTGAAACGTGAGCGCCAGCTTACGTCGAGGCGTTGGTGGGATACTACCCTTGCTGTGTTGGATTTCTAACCCGCACCATTTATCATGGTGGGAGACAGTGTCAGATGGACAGTTTGACTGGGGCGGTCGCCTCCTAAAGAGTAACGGAGGCGCTCAAAGGTTTCCTCAGAATGGTTGGAAATCATTCATAGAGTGTAAAGGCATAAGGAAGCTTGACTGCGAGACTTACAAGTCGAGCAGGGTCGAAAGACGGACTTAGTGATCCGGTGGTTCCGCATGGAAGGGCCATCGCTCAACGGATAAAAGCTACCCCGGGGATAACCAGGCTTATCTCCCCCAAGAGTTCACATCGACGGGGAGGTTTGGCACCTCGATGTCGGCTCATCGCATCCTGGGGCTGTAGTCGGTCCCAAGGGTTGGGCTGTTCGCCCATTAAAGCGGTACGCGAGCTGGGTTCAGAAACGTCGTGAGGACAGTTCGGTCCCTATCCGTCGTGGGCGCAGGAAATTTGAGAGGAGCTGTCCTTAGTACGAGAGGACCGGGATGGACATACCTCTGGTGTACCAGTTGTCGTGCCAACGGCATCGCTGGGTAGCTATGTATGGACGGGATAAGTGCTGAAAGCATCTAAGCATGAAGCCCCCCTCAAGATGAGATTTCCCAACTTCGGTTATAAGATCCCTCAAAGATGATGAGGTTAATAGGTTCGAGGTGGAAGCATAGCGATATGTGGAGCTGACGAATACTAATCGATCGAAGACTTAATCAAATTTAAAAAGTGTTTTGTTTGGCATTATCAAATTTTACTTACTATCTAGTTTTGAATGTATAATTTTTATATATTTCATTGTCTGGTGACAATGGCAAGGAGGTCACACCTGTTCCCATGCCGAACACAGTAGTTAAGCTCCTTAGCGCCGATGGTAGTCGGACTTACGTTCCGCAAGAGTAGGACGTTGCCAGGCAATTAGGAACCCGAAAGGGTCTCTTTTTTTATGCGTAAAAGGAGCTTAACTTCCAAAAAATCTGGTTTAAGCCATGAGCACATAAGCTGAAGCTCATGTGTAAGAACTACTAATCCCAATGATTTTGAGAAGTAGTTCTTTAGAAGCTGACGAACTGAGTGAAAGACGAGACGAGCTTACAAGCGGTAAGTGAGTAAGGAAAGAGCGAAAGTGAGAAAAGATGCGAACGCTTGCCTTACACCAGAAAAGCTTCTTAGCAGGGATACAAAAGACAAGTCTTTTGTATAAGTGCTCCTAAACTCTAAATATTAGAATAAGGAGCACTTTACAGGCAATTAGGGACCCGAAAGGGTCTCTTTTTTATGCGCAAAAGGAGATTAACTTCCAAAAACTCTGGTTTAAGCCATGAGCACATAAGCTGAAGCTCATGTGTAAGAACTACTGATCCCAATGAGATTGGGAAGTAGTTCATTAAAAAAAGCTTAGCTATTGAGCTAAGCTTTTAAATAAGAAGTGAATAAAGCATTTTATTTTCGTTAATGTAAATATTTGAAGCATCAAACTCATTTACATTCTTTTTCAAGTTATTCAAATCTTTATGGTTATTTAATTGAATGCCTATGATAACTGTACCGGTGTTTTGAGATGATTTTTTTAGGTACTCGAATTTAGTAATATCGTCTTTAGGTCCAAGTACATCATTTACAAATTCTCTTAAAGCGCCGGGACGTTGGGGAAAGTTTAAAATGAAGTAATGTTTCATTTCTTCGAAAAGTAATGAACGCTCTTCAATTTCTTTCATGCGGTTAATATCATTATTACCACCACTCACAACACAAACAACTGTTTTACCTTTGATTTCTGCTTGATAATTATCTAAAGCGGTAACACTTAATGCACCAGCAGGTTCTGCGATAATGGCCTGTTTAGAGTACATATCCAAAATGGTTGAACATACAGCACCTTCATGTACTTGAACATAATCATCAACAACTTTTTTAGAGATGTCATATGTTATCTGACCAACTCTTGCAACTGAAGCACCGTCAACAAACTTATCAATGTCAGGTAATGTTACGATTTGATTTTCTAAAACAACTGATGTATACATACTGCTTGCGCCAGCAGGTTCTACGCCAACAATAGATGTGTGAGGTGAATTTTCCTTGAAGTACGTACCAACACCAGAAATTAAACCTCCGCCTCCAATTGCGGCAAATAAATAATCAAATTGTATATTTTCTTCTTGAGATTGATCAATGATTTCTTTAGCAAGTGTGCCTTGCCCTGCAATAGTATAGATATTGTTAAAAGGATCAATGAAATTCATTTTGTTATCTTCTGTATAACCGAGCGCTTCTTTTAAACAATCATCAAAAGTATCACCTGTAAGAATGACTTCGACATTTTGTCCACCAAAGAATTTAACTTGGTTAATCTTTTGAAGTGGGGTAGTGACAGGCATAAAGATAACTGCATCTAAGTGTAATTTATTAGCAGTATAAGCCACACCTTGTGCATGGTTACCTGCACTTGCACATGTGATGCCCATTTCTCTGTCTTCTTTATTTAAGGCTACAATTGCGTTGTAAGCTCCTCTAAGTTTAAAAGATCTGACCCATTGTAGGTCTTCTCTTTTTAAATATACATTACAGTCATATTTAAGTGATAAATAATGATCCTTTTGTAATGGAGTCTCTTTAACAGTATCTTTTATTTGTAAGTAAGCTTCATCGATATCTTTTGAAGAAACAGTTGTTTTTACAGTCATATGTTTCACACCTTTGTTAGTTTAGTATCTTTAAAAATTTTTTGCTCTTTCGTAAGATTTAATCTCATCTTCATATTGCAATGTTACTGCAACATCATCAAGTCCTTTTACGAGTTTGTTTTTCCAAGTTTCATCGATATCAAAAGTAAATATTTTGTCTGGAGAAGAAACAGTTTGATTTGGTAAATCTACTGTGATCGATTCTGATTGTGCTAAATGTTTTCTCGCTTCTTCATCTAATACAATAGGTAACATCGCATTTTTAGTACAGTTCATATAGAATATATCACTGTAACTGCCAGCAATAATTATGTCAAAACCGTAGTCTTTAATCGCCCAAGCAGCATGTTCACGACTTGAGCCACATCCGAAATTATCTCCAGTAATTAAAATCGATGCATCTTTATATTCTGGTTTATTTGGATTGAAGTCTGGATTATCAGATCCGTCATCTAAATAACGCCATTCATCGAAAGCAAATGGTCCAAATCCTGATTTTGAAATACGTTTTAAATGGACTTTAGGTATAATTTGATCGGTATCGATATTGTCATGAAATAATGGTACGACTTTACCTGTATACGTAGTGATTGGTTTGATTTCCATATTATACAACCACCTTTCTAACATCTACAAATTTACCATTAATTGCTGCGGCTGCTGCCATAGCAGGAGAAACAAGGTGTGTTCTTGCACCTTTACCTTGGCGACCTTCAAAGTTACGATTACTTGTCGAAGCACAATGAACACCATTAGGTACTTGGTCTGGATTCATACCTAAACACATTGAGCAACCGGGCTCTCTCCAATCAAAACCTGCTTCTTTAAAAATTTTATCTAGTCCTATTTTTTCTGCTTCTTTCTTAACTGTACGAGAACCTGGAACAACGATTGCTGTAATATTAGGGTGAACTTGATTTCCTTTAACAATATGACTCGCTTCAACTAAATCTGAAAGACGAGCATTTGTACAAGAACCTAAGAAGACATAACCCAAATCGATATCCTCAGCTTTTTGACCAGGTTTTAAACCCATATAATTATATGCACGTTCGTCATTAACATCTTCTATTTCTGGGAAAGGTGTGCTAAAACTCACTCCCATTTCAGGACTAGTTCCCCAAGTCACTTGAGGTTCTAAATCTGAGACATCCATTTCAATGACTCTATCAAATTCGGCATCGTCATCTGTGTAGAGTTCGCGCCATTCATCAACAGAATTATCGAAGTTTGTTGCGTATGGACGGCCTTTAACATATTCAAATGTTGTTTCATCTGGCTCCATCATGCCATATTTAGCACCAGCTTCAATTGCCATGTTACAAATTGTCATTCTAGCTTCCATACTCAAACTACGAATCGCTTCTCCAGAAAATTCTAGAGCATAACCTGTCCCAAAATCAACGCCATACTGACTAATCAAATGTAAGATAATATCTTTGGCATATACACCTGTCGGCAATTTGCCTGTTACATCAATTTTTAGATTTTTAGGTTTAGTTTGCCATAGCGATTGTGTAGCAAATACATGCTCTACTTCACTTGTACCAATACCAAAAGCAATTGCTCCGAAAGCACCATGTGTAGCAGTATGAGAATCACCACAAACAATTGTTTTACCTGGCTGGGTTAAACCTGTTTCAGGACCTACCATATGCACAATACCTTGTTCATCAGAACCCATATCAAATATATGGACACCGAATTCTTTAGCATTATTTTGCAATGTAGTAATTTGCTTGTTTGCGATTTCATCTTTGATATTAAAGATATCTACGGTTGGTACGTTGTGATCAAGTGTTGCATATGTTAAGTCTGGTCTACGCAATTGTCTGTTTTGGAGTCTCAAACCTTCAAATGCTTGAGGAGATGTGACTTCGTGTATAAGATGCAAATCTATATATAATAACTGTGGGTCACCTTCTTTACCAGTCAAGACATGTTTATTCCAAACTTTATCAAATAGTGTTTTACCCATATGACATCTCCTCCTTTTTATAGATTTTCTTTTACGAAATTAATAATATCTGACGTATTATAATTTCCATTGAGATCACGGGTTGTTTTACCTTCTTTAATGAGTTGATAAATTACTGTTTCTAATTTTTCAGCTGCTTGTGGTTCATTTAAGCTTTCTCTAAGACACATAACAACTGATAAAAGCATACCGAAAGGGTTTGCGATATCTTGGTTTGCAATATCTGGTGCTGAACCATGAATCGGTTCGTAAAGTCGTGGGCCTTGTTCACTAAAACTTGCAGAAGGTGATAAACCTAGTGAACCCGGTATTACAGATGCTTCATCACTTAAAATATCACCAAATAAATTTTCCGTAACAATGATATCAAATTGTGAAGGGTTAGTAATTAAATGCATTGCACAAGCATCTACAAGCAAATGGTTAACTTCTACTTCAGGATAATCTTGCGAAACTTCATTTATTACTCTACGCCATAATTTACTAGAAGAAAGCACATTTTCTTTATCAACAGATGTTAATTTTTTATTTCTTTTTTGAGCTAAATCAAATCCAACTCTAGCAATGCGTTCAATTTCTGATCTGGTATAAGTAAGAGAATCAAGTGCATCATCATCACCCAATTTCTTAGGTTCACCAAAATAGATACCGCCAGTGAGCTCTCTTACTAAAACGAAATCTGTGCCTGCAACACGCTCTTCTTTAATCGGAGATAAATGGCTCGTACCATTTGTTACTGTAGTAGGGCGTATATTAGCGAATAAGCCTAACGCTTTACGTATGCCTAATAAACCTTGTTCTGGTCTATTATTAGGATCAGTCCATTTTGGTCCACCTACAGCGCCTAATAAAATTGCATCAGCATTTTGACATGCATTTAGTGTGGATTCAGGAAGTGGTTTACCATGGTGATCTATAGCAACACCACCAAAATCATGTGATTCTAAGTCATAATTAAAATTAAAATCTTGGCTTAATTGTGCTAATATTTCTAGTGATCCTTTCATAATCTCAGGACCAATACCATCACCTGGTAGGGCTACAATCTTATAACTCATGAATGAATACCTTCTTCCGTAGCTGAATTAGCAGCATATTTAGCGTGTGCTTCTACATATGATTTACAAGACGCAAGCAAGATATCATGGTCAATACCGACACCTGTGACAATTTGATTATCAATCTTAATTTGTACATGTACTTCTGCTTGTGCATCAGTGCCTTCAGTAACAGAATCAATACGGTATTCTATTAACTCAGTGTTGAGGTCAAAAATACGATCTATTGCATTGTACACGGCAACGATAGATCCAGTGCCAATACTTGAATCTTGATACGTATTACCGTCTTTATCTTTAATGACGACTACAGCACTTTGAAGTCCATTTGAAACAAATTGTAGCTGTAAAGTTTCAACTTGATATATCGCATTTTGTTCGTGTTCTGTACCTTGAATTAAGGCATGAATATCACGGTCTGTAACTGCTTTTTTCTTATCTGCAATTGTTTTAAACTGTTTAAATAATACTTTTTGTTCTTCTGGCTCAACATCGTAACCCAAATTAATTAATTTTTCAGCAAAAGCATGTTTGCCTGAAAGTTTACCTAAAGGTAATTCTGTTGTTTTAACACCAACAAGTTGAGGTGTCATAATCTCATATGTTTCAGGGTTTTTAATTATGCCATCTTGATGGATACCTGATTCATGACTAAAGGCGTTTTGGCCGACAATGGCTTTGTTTCTAGGAACTCGAATTCCTGCAAATCTAGCAATTAAATCTGAGGTTTGTTTTGTTTCTTCAAGGTTAATTCTAGATTGGTTGCCGTAATGATCTTGTCGAACGTAAAGGCCAAGTGCTACTTCTTCAAGTGCTGCATTACCTGCACGTTCCCCAATACCATTTAAGGTACCTTCTATTCGTTTGGCTCCATTTTCAATTGCAGCCATACTATTTGCAACTGCAAGCCCAAGATCATCGTGACAGTGAGCACTATAAATTACTTCATGGTCTGTTTTGATAGATTCTTGTAGTGTTTTGAAAATTTGACCATATTCAGAAGGGTAACTGAAACCTACAGTGTCAGGTATATTGATTACACTTGCTCCGGCATCAACAGCTGTTTGAACACATTCTATTAAAAATGGTAGTTCTGTTCTTGTTGCATCTTCTGGGGAGAATTGAACTAAATCAAAATATTTTTTCGCATAGCTTACATGTTCTGTTATAGATGCTAAAACTTCTTCCTTAGACATCATAAGTTTGGAATCGCGATGAATCGGGCTTGTTGCGATAAAGACATGAATTCTTGGTTTTGCTGCTTCTTTAGTTGCTTCATATACTGCATCAATATCTTTTTTCACACAACGGGCTAGACCACATACAGCAGTTGTTGTTAATGCTTTTGAGATTGCTTCAACTGATTTAAAACTACCATTACTTGATGCAGGGAACCCAGCTTCTATAATATCTACGCCCCATTTTTCAAGTTGGTTTGCTATCTTCAAACGTTCATCGAATGAAAAGTTTACACCAGGTGTTTGTTCGCCGTCTCTAAGTGTTGTATCAAAAATTTGAATATGGCTACTCATTTTCAACATCTCCTATAAATGAATTTTAGACTCATATAACCGTAAGTAATGAAGAAACACACTTTTATGAGAAAAGTAGCTGCATTTTTAAGCAATCATATATCCCTAATTAAGTGTGATTCTCCAATTACGATTAATTTAAAGGTTGAATCTAATTATTTTTCAATGCTTTTAGATTTAATGAATGGCATCATTTCACGTAGCTCTTTACCAACCGCTTCGATTTGATGTCCATGTTGTTCTTCGCGTAGTTTGTGGAACTCTTCAAAATTATTTTCATTATCTTTAATGAAACGATCACTGAATTTTCCTTGTTGGATATCTTCTAGTACTGCTTTCATATTATCTTTAACGTCTGGTGTAATGATACGTGGTCCAGATACATAGTCACCAAATTCTGCTGTATTTGAAATTGAATAACGCATGTTTTCCATACCACCTTCGTATAATAGGTCTACGATAAGTTTCATTTCATGTAATACTTCGAAATAAGCAATCTCTGGTTGATATCCAGCTTCAACTAAAGTTTCGAAACCAGTTTGTATTAATTTAGTTGTACCACCACAAAGGACAGCTTGTTCACCAAATAAATCTGTTTCAGTTTCCTCTTTGAATGATGTTTCTAATACACCAGCACGTGTAGCACCGATACCTTTAGCATAGCTTAAAGCTAAGTCTGTAGCTTCTCCACTTGCATCTTGTTCTACTGCGAATAGGGCAGGGACTGCACTACCTTCAGCAAAAGTACGACGAACTAAATGTCCTGGGCCTTTTGGAGCTACTAAGAATACATCAACGTTTTCTGGTGGGTTGATAACATCAAAATGAATATTAAAACCATGAGCAAAAACTAATGCATTATTTGCTTCTAGATTTGGTTCGATTTCTTCTTTATATATTTTTCCTTGAGCTTCATCTGGTAGAAGTACCATAATGACATCAGCTTGTTTTGCTGCTTCATTTACAGGATATACTTCGAAGCCGTCATCTTTTGCTTTATCAAAAGAACGTCCAGGTCTGATACCAATGATTACGTCATAGCCATTGTCTTTTAAGTTTTGTGCATGAGCATGACCTTGAGATCCATAACCTAAAACCGCTACTTTTTTACCTTGTAATGCATCTTTCTTTACTGTTTCATCATAATAAACTGTTGTCATAATATAATCCTCCATGTGATTTGAATTTTTGTTAAAACATTAAAACTTAAGCTAAATAATACCTGCCGAACCCGTACGTGAGACTTGTTCGATTTTATATGATGATAGATCGTCTAATAAATTATCCATCGTATATTGTGGACCTGAGGCTTGAAGGTACGTATAAGTTTCTTCATTTTTTAATATAGAGACTAGCGCATCATAAGGTTTGATTAAATTTTGTAATTCTTGGTGATTGTTTGGTGTTTGTAATTTCACAAGTACCAACTCTCTATTGTAGGTATTTGTATCTGTTATATCTTCAACCTCAATTATATTGATTTGCTTTTCAAGCTGTTGAAGTAGTGTACGTAACACGTCTGTATCAGGTATTTCTGCTACAAAAGTAATGTTAGAAATACCTTCTTCTAGCGTAGGTGTTGCGGAAAGGTTAACGATATTAAATTGTCTTCGTACGAAAATACTGGTTAATCTATTCAATGTACCTGCTTTATCTCTCACTTTTGTTCTAAATGTTCTTCTCATAATAGACCCTCCATCTCATGGTTTGCTTTACCACTTGGTACCATAGGAGAGACAATTTCAACTGGTGAAATACGAATGTCAATTAAAGCTGGTCCGTCATGTTGGAAAGCCTCATCCAATTTTTGTTCTAAGTGTGTTGGATCATCTATAAGATAGGCTTTTACATTATATGCTTCAGATAGCTTAATAAAGTCTGGCTGTCCATTAAACACAGAATGTGAAAAACGTTTATTAAAGAATTTATCTTGCCATTGTTTCACCATACCCAGCGTACCGTTATTTACGATTACGATTTTAATATCTATGCCATATTCTTCTAAAATACCCATTTCTTGGTTTGTCATTTGAAAACCACCATCGCCTACAAATGCTACGACTGGTTTGTCTGGTTTAGCTAATTTAGCACCAATTGCTGCAGGTATACCAAAGCCCATTGTGCCTAAACCACCACTTGTAACAAGTTGACCATGATCTTTGAATGGGTAGTATTGTGCAACCCACATTTGATGTTGTCCTACGTCTGTAGTTACGATTGCATCACCATTGGTAATTTCTCCGATATATTCAATTGCGCGTTGTGGTTTTGAAAATACACCATCTTCATCATCGCTGTATGCAAATGGTTGCTGTGTTTTATTTTCGTTACATGTTTCTAACCAATCTTCGTGTCGGATTGAATAACTGTCGAAATCGAGTAGAAATTCTAATGTCGCTTTACAATCGGCAACAATACCCAAATCTACTTTAATAATTTTGTTGATTTCAGATGGATCGATATCAACATGAACGATTTTAGCATTTGGTGCGAATTCATCAGGGTTACTGGCTAATCTGTCGTCAAAGCGGCTTCCGAAGTTAATAAGTAAATCACATTCAGTTAATGCCATATTACTTGCGTATGATCCGTGCATACCACCCATACCTAAAAATAGGGGGTGTTCGTATGGAATTGCACCGAGACCAAGTAATGTACTTACTACTGGTAATTGGTGTCTACTTACAAATTCAGTGAATAAATCGTTTGCTTTGGCATGGTTGATGCCTGCACCTGAAAGTACTAATGGTTTTTTTGCACTTTTTAAAAAGTCTCTCAATTTTTGTATATCATCTTTTTTCGGTTTATTAGGTATTGTGTAACCAGGTAACTCTAATTCATTAGTAACTTGGGCATTTGTTGATAGGACACCCATATCTTTAGGAAAATCGATTACCACAGGACCTTTTCTTCCAGTATTAGCGATATGAAAACCTTCATGAATAATTTTTGGAATATCCTGTACATTTTTGACTTGATAGTTGTGTTTAGTAATAGGTGTTGTCATGGAGAGTAAGTCTGCTTCTTGGAATGCATCCTTACCAATACCAGGTGTTGCGACTTGACCTGTGATTACTACTAAAGGTAAAGAGTCGCTGTAAGCATCAGCAATACCGGTAATCGCATTTGTAGCTCCTGGACCACTTGTAACAACTACTACGCCTGTATTACCAGATACACGTGCATAACCTTCAGCTGCGTGCGTTGCACCTTGTTCGTGACGGGCTAAGATGTGCTTTATTCTTCCATCATATAGTGTGTCATAAAGAGGGAGAACAGCACCTCCTGGATAACCAAATATAAAATCAACACTCTCATTTGCCAATGATTCAACTAATAATTCTGAACCAGATCTCATTTCATCAATTGTCTCTTGTTCTAGTTCAACTTCAGGTTCAATTGGTTCTACTGCTTCCAAAGATTCAAAATTTTCTGATTTTTCTATTTCAAGTGTTTCAGTATGTTTAGACATTGTGCTCACTCCTTAAATGAGATTTTCGGGAACTTGCATTACGCCACCAGTATTAGCACTTGTAACAAGTGCAGTGTAACGTGCAAGATAACCAGTTTTCACTTTTGCTTTAAATGGTTTCACATCTTCTTTTCTATCGTTTAAAGTTTCATTTGATACTTCGACATTCAACGTTCGGTTAGTTAAATCAATAGTAATTTCATCACCATCTTCAATTAGTCCAATAGGTCCACCAGAAGCGGCTTCAGGTGATATATGTCCTACAGCAATGCCTCGAGTTGCACCTGAGAAACGGCCATCTGTAATTAATGCGACATCTTTACCTAATCCTCTTCCTACAATTGAAGAGGTAGGTGCTAACATTTCAGGCATGCCTGGACCACCTTTAGGACCTTCATATCTTATGACGACAACATGGCCTTCTCGAACAACGTGATTATCAATTGCTTCTACTGCATCATCATGCGAATCAAAACAAATTGCTTTACCTTTAAATACTTTAATTGAAGGATCTACACCACCTACTTTAATGACGGCACCATTTGGAGCTAAATTACCGTATAGAATTGAAAGCCCTCCCTGTTTGTCGTAAGGGTTATCTAGATGTCTAATTACATCGCTATTTAAAATTTCTTTACCTTCATTATTTTCACGAAGGGTCTTGCCTGTCGCTGTGATTCTATCTGGATGTAAGGTGCCTTCTCTTTTAAACAATTCATTAATAATTGCTGGCACACCACCTGCTTCATGTACATCATGCATTGAATAAGAAGAACTAGGTGCAATTTTTGAAAGGTAAGGTGTTTTCTTAGCAATTTCGTTAATTCTTGTTAAGTCATAATCGATGCCAGCTTCGTTTGCAATTGCTAATGTGTGAAGCACAGTGTTTGTAGAACCACCCATTGCCATGTCTAACGCAAAAGCATCATCAATTGCTTCACTTGTTACGATATCTCTTGGTTTAATATCATTTTTAATATTATCTACTAATTTGAATGCGGCTTCTCTAATCATTTCTCTACGTTGATCACTGACTGCTAATGCTGTTCCATTATATGGAAGGGATAAGCCTAAAACTTCCATTAAACAATTCATTGAATTCGCAGTGAACATACCAGAACAAGAACCACATGTTGGACAAGCGTTTTGTTCCATATCTAAAAATTCATCTTTTGAAATCGAACCATCTTTAAAAGCACCAACTGCTTCAAACATTGAAGAAAGTGTTAATGCTTTACCTTCTGAAGATAATCCTGCTTTCATAGGACCACCAGAACAAAAGATGGCTGGAACATTGGTTCTGACTGATGCGAGGATCATACCTGGTGTAATCTTGTCACAGTTAGGAATATAGAATACACCGTCAAACCAATGCGCGTTAATTACTGTTTCAGCAGAATCAGCAATGATTTCTCGTGAGGGAAGGGAATATCTCATTCCTATATGACCCATCGCGATACCATCATCTACACCGATTGTGTCAAATTCAAAGGGAATAGCACCTGCTTCACGAATTGCTTCTTTGGCAATGTCTGCTAATTCTCTTAAGTGGACATGTCCTGGGACAATGTCAATATATGAATTACAAATTGCCACGAAAGGCTTATTCATATCTGTTGGTTTTTCTAATGCACCTGTAGCATGCAAAAGACTTCTTGCTGGAGCCTGCTGATCACCTTTTTTGATCATATCGCTTCTCATACCATTTCCCCCTTAAAATTGAAAATAAAAAAAACGTCCCAATAAATTATTGGGACGTTTTCAAGTCCCATTCAACTAGAAAGAGGACTTAAACGTTTAGTAAATTCTTCACTAAAGTTCCAGTCCTAATAGCATAATAAAATGACTAAATTATTTGAAGTTGTTGGTTTGTATTGCATATGGTTTTTGGTCATTTTATTATACTCCTCTCGAATGAATGGTTTTTATTTAATTGAATTGTCTAAAAATTCGATAAATTGAATTTACTACATCAGCGAGATCATGTCAATGACTTTTTAGAATTATCTCTAAATTCACACAATTACAAAAAAGAAAGAACTTGTTTTACTATGAAGTAAAATAGGCAAAAATTTGTTAAACTATAAGAGTTATTTATATAGAGCAGATAAATTGAAGTAATATATTGTGATTAACTCAAATAAAAATTGCGAATAGTTACTATAGAAAGAACTGAGTTTTTATAATGGAGTACAAGAGAAGTGTTAAAGGAACGCCTGAGCTAAAGCTCATGCATAAGAACTACTAATCCCAATAAATTGTGGGAATTAAAAAAGGAACGCCTGAGCTAAAGCTCATGCATAAGAACTACTAATCTTGCAAGCAAGAAAGTAGTTCTTTAAAGGAGGGGAATATGATTAAGATTAAGGATTTAGATGGAATGGCGGTTTTTGCTACAACGTTAGCGAAGTATTTATCAGCTGGCGACCTTGTATTGCTTAATGGTGATCTAGGTGCTGGGAAAACAACATTAAGTCAATTTATTGGAAAAGCGTTAGGTGTAAAAAGAAATATTAATTCACCAACCTTCAATATTATAAAATCATATCAAGGATCAAATTTGAGATTACATCATATGGATTGTTATAGATTAGAAGACTCTGAAGAGGATTTAGGCTTTGATGAATATTTTGAAGATGAAGCAGTTATTTTAATTGAATGGAGTCAATTTATTTCTGAATTTTTACCACCGTCTTCTTTAACTATTAATATAACGACATTAAATGAATCGGAAAGAAATATAGAATTAGAAGCACAAGGTGTACATTATGCAAAAATAAAGGAGGAGGTTGAACGTGAACTATCTGTTGATTGATACGTCAAATCAGCCATTGTCAGTTGCTTTAATGCAAGACGATAAGGTGTTAAGTGAATTGAATTCAAATGAAAAAGTAAATCATTCAGTACAGTTAATGCCAGCAATCGAACAAGTTATTGCTGAAAGTAAAGTATTGAAAGAAAATATCGATGTCATTGTAGTTGCACAGGGACCAGGTTCATATACTGGTTTAAGAATAGGTGTAACAGTTGCAAAAACTTTAGCATACGCTTTAAATGCTGAGTTGTATGGTGTGTCATCACTCAAGGCACTTGCCGCAACGATTAAAGAAGACACGAGATTAATTGTACCTGTGTTTGATGCAAGAAGAGAAGCGGTTTATACAGGTGTATACCAATATGAAGAGAATCAATTAGTTCAAGTTGAACAAGACCAGTATCTACCTATTGAAGAATTATTGGATTTATTGCACAAGACTGGACAATCCTATGTGTTTGTAGGGGCAGATACTGAGAATTTAGAAGAATTATTAGATAGTACCTGTGTTGCGAATGTGCCACTAGCTAAAAACATGAAACCACTTATTGAAACAGCAGAAAATATACATCAATTCACACCAAACTATATTAAAATATCAGAGGCTGAGAGAAATTGGTTAAACCAACAGAACAAGAGTTAAATATACGTTTAATGAACACAAAAGATGTGCCACAGGTATTTGATATAGAAAGAAATAGTTTTAATGACAGTAGTTGGTCGATTGATGCATTTTATCACGAGGTAGAGCAAAATGAATTTGCAAATTATTTTATTATTGAATTTAATGAGAAGATAATTGGTTATATTGGCTTATGGATAGTAATTGATCAGGCACAAATTACAACCGTCGCTATTGATAATGAATATAGGGGTTACGGTTTAGGCCAACTTTTATTAAAATATGTAATGAATTTTGTCCGAGAAAAATGTGAAATGATGAGTTTAGAAGTGCGTGTAGATAATGATATAGCACAACACGTTTATACAAATTTAGGTTTTAAATATGGTGGTAAGCGAAAAAATTATTATGGTGAAGGCGAGGATGCATTAGTTATGTGGGTGAATTTTAATGAGTGAAGCAACATTAGTATTAGCAATTGAATCGAGTTGTGATGAAACAAGTGTAAGTATTATTAAAAATGGTACAGAAATACTCAGTAATATCGTATTGAGTCAAATTGAGAGTCATAAACGTTTTGGTGGCGTAGTACCAGAAGTAGCGAGTAGACATCATGTTGAAGGAATAACAACAACGATTAATGAATCGTTAGTTAAAGCAAATGTAACAATGCATGATATAGATGCAGTTGCTGTAACTCAAGGACCAGGATTGATTGGTGCATTATTAGTGGGCATTAATGCGGCAAAAGCCTTAGCATTTGCTTACGATAAACCTTTGATACCTGTTCATCATATTGCTGGTCATATATATGCGAACCATTTAGAAACACCCTTACAGTTTCCTTTAATGGCATTAATAGTCTCAGGTGGACATACAGAATTAGTATATATGAAAGACCACTTGAGTTTTGAAGTTATAGGAGAGACAAGAGATGACGCTGTCGGTGAGGCTTATGATAAAGTAGCGAGAACAATTGGATTAAGTTATCCGGGCGGCCCACAAGTAGATCGTCTAGCAGCAGAAGGAAAAGATAATTATCAATTTCCTAGAGTATGGCTTGAAAAAGATAGCTATGACTTTAGCTTTAGTGGTTTGAAAAGTGCAGTAATTAATAAATTGCATAATTTAAAACAAAAAGATGAAGAAATTAACAAAGCAGACGTAGCAACAAGTTTTCAAAATAGCGTTGTAGAAGTTTTAGTCGGCAAAGCTATTTCAGCTTGTGAGCATTATGATGTTAAACAACTGATTGTTGCAGGTGGCGTGGCAAGTAATAAAGGTTTGCGAGCAAATTTAGCAGAAGCTTGTGAAGCCCATAACATTACACTTTGTATACCGAGCCCTAGTCTTTGCACAGATAATGCTGCCATGATTGGTTCAGCTGGCCATTATTTATATCAGGCTGGCGTAACTGCTGATATGACATTAAATGGCTTTAATAGTATGGATATTGAACAATTTTCAGTTAAATATTAGTTAATATTTAAAAAGATGAATCTATGAACAACATAAGGCTAAATATATTTTCTAAAAATAATAACACCAACGATTGAATGATGATATGCTCTCTTCTAAGTTTTTACTTTTTAAGTGTCTACTTGGATGGGCGCAGTTCATTTTGACAATCGGTTGGTGTTTTTTAATTTATAGTTGAGAAATAAGGGTATGGGTAATTTAGTGAATCATTATCTAATGACGATAGAATCTAAGGTTATTTACAATTATCATTTTTAAAGGAGGATATTTTAATGAAATCAGTTCAATATTTTAACTTTCAAAATAGTTTAGCAGCGTTGAATTTTTATGAGAAACACCTAGGGGCCACTGACATACAGCGTGTTGGCGGTGATCATGAAATGTTTGCAGATATGCCAGAGGAATATGATATTGATAAGAATTTTACTATGAATGCATCATTTAAAATTTTAGGTGAAACATTCTATTGTAGTGATACAATGAAAAATAAAAAAATTGATAATAGTGGTGCGATTGTGGCTTTCACTTTTGATTATTCAAATGAAGCGGACAAACAACAAGCAGAAGCTTTTTTTAATAAAGCAATAGAAGGTGGATGTGAAGCTACGATGCCATTAGATAAGACAGAGTGGTCTGAACTATATGGTATGTTTAATGACCCATTCGGTGTGACTTGGATGATCAATGCAGAATAAATTATAAAAAGCTAAGGCTGAGACATGTAATTATGTCCCAGCCTTAGCTTTTTGATTAATTGGTTTTTGAGATGAAAGATTTTGCACGTTTATAGATTTGTTCTGGAAATTGCATAATGCGTAACAACTCTATGGCATTCCTAGTATCGGCTTTACCAGGTTTTACTTTGAAGTCAAAAGCAATTTCGTTTTCTAAAATAGATTCATTGAAATGATAATTTTCATAGTTTTTCTCTAGTAAAGTAGCTAACTCTATATCGTGTGTAGCAGCAATAAGTCTATAACCGGGTAGCTGATTCAAGTAGCTTAATACAGATTCTGAAGCTGCAATACGTTCTGTAGTGTTGGTTCCTTTAAATATTTCGTCAATAAAGCAATATATTTTGTTAGAGGTTGTTATATCGAATAAGCGTCGTATCGATTTGACTTCAGTCATAAAATAACTATCTCCAGTTAAAATATCATCTTGGTTAACCATAGAGGTATAAACTACGCCAGGTTTATAGATAAATTTCGTTGCTGTAACAGTGTTTACTGCTTGAGCTAATACTAAATTTAGAGCAATTGCTTTCATAAACGTTGATTTACCTGAAGCATTGGATCCCGTTAAAAGTATATGATTATTTATACTCATATCATTAGATACCGCTTCGTAGATAAGAGGGTGAGTTAATTCTTCAAATTCAAGGTAGTCTTCTCTATTGATTTGTGGAAGGGAGTAATGGTCCAATGTCTCTTGCCAAAGTGTTACGGCATAATGATTATCTATGCTCGCAATATAGTTATAACAAGTCATGACTTCATCTTCATATTTTTTAAAACTGTTTTGAATTAAGTGGAAGATATGATAGTCCAGCATAAAAATTATTTTGATTAGTAAAGATACAACAAAGGCATCTTCGCTAGAATTAACACGACCTAATAAACCACTAAATCTTCGAGCTATACGAAAATGACTAAAGTTAACATTAAGGTTAGGTGTCCCCTCAAGTTTTTGTAAGTTATATGCTTTTTTAATTACTGTAGATGTATAAAATATTGAATTTAAATCTTGATTATACGTCTTTTTTAGAGAGCCGCTTAGAATCATATTGAATATGACAGAAGCGATTGTTAAAGCTATACCTTTACTAGGTGAAAAGAAAGTTAGAATCATAAAAATAAGAGGTAAATATGTACATAACATAAAAAAATTATTTCGTTTAATATATAATAATTGATCTGGAAAAATAGGATAAATGGCTTTACCAATTTGTGCTAAGTGCAGAGAAACAGAATTTCTAAATGCGACATTTGTTTTAAATTGATGAATTAAATTTTCATCTTTTACTTTATACATATTTCTTAGTGTAGCAAAAAGTCTCATCTCACCAATTGCAGTAAAATTAAAATTCATACTATGAAATACATTATCCATATCTAAATCAGACCAGGTTTTATCATCTAGCAATAAATTTTCGTCAAATCTATTTTTATATGTGTCAAACTCGTAACTATAGTTATGATTAGGACGAATAAAGTTTTCTAGTGATTTTTGGTTAGTCCATAGATTTTGTAAATCGTGCTTTAATTTTTTATTAGCAGCAATTGTCGTAGTAATAATTAGTATTGTCGTCCCTAGAATTAAAGCAATTAGAAACCATAATAATGTAGGCATATTTTTTCTACATCCTTTCACGATTTTGCTGTAAGCCCGTAATAATTATGACATGACATTCCATTTTAAACAAATACCTTTCGTTTATAGTGATTTATAGTTTATATAGAATGTCAATAGGGAACGTGCGTACTTATCAACAAATAGTGCGTAACTTGTGGATAAGTAGTGGTTATGTGTGTGGATATAGGTTAATATCTGAAAATTGAAAACGGGCAATAGTTACATATTACTTGTGGACAACTAGGATAACTCTGTGGATAGCTATTGTAACAGTAATGGTATTGTGAATAGAATGAGCATAAAAAAAGAGCTAAAGTAGAAAATTTTACTTTAGCTCAATTGCACTTATAGCGATTATATTAACAATTCTTGTAATTCTGCCCATTCATCCATGACTTGTTCTAATTTTTGTTCGGCTATTTCTTTTTCAATTGCTAAATCATTTGCCTTTTCTGGGTTAGAATACACATCAGGCTGTGTGAGTTGTTCGTTTATATTATTTATTTCTTGTTCATATAATTCAATATTTGTTTCACATTGTTCTATTTTACGTTCAACTTGTCGTTGCTCTCGTTTTTGTTGTTTTTGGTCAACGTAATTATGATTTTGTGATGCACTTACTTCTGTTTTTGTAGGGTTATCCAATTCTTTTTTCGCTTGAATCGCTGCTTTTTCTTCTAATTTTTCAATGTAATACTGATAATCACCTAAATACATTGTTCCACCAGTAGTGTCCAAATCATAAACTTTATTTGCAAGTTCGTTTATAAAATAGCGATCATGTGACACAAATAAGATTGTGCCTTTAAAATCTGACAATGCTTGTTCAAGCATCTCTTTAGAGTCTATGTCTAGATGGTTAGTTGGTTCATCTAAAATAAGTACATTGTTGCGCTCTAGCATCAGTAGAGCAAGTTGAAGACGCGCTTTTTCTCCACCAGACAAGTCATTGATGATTTTTTTGACATCATCTTGTACAAATAAGAAACGACCTAAGACAGCTCGAATATCTTTTTCATTCATTGTTGGATATTGGTCCCATAAATAATCAAGGATTGTTTTGTTTGATTTAAATTCAGCTTGTTTTTGATCGTAATAACCAACTTTTAAATTTGCACCTGTAGTAATTTCTCCACTAATCTTTTGTTGGAGACCGGCGACTGTTTTGATTAAAGTAGACTTCCCAATACCATTAGGACCAATGATTGCAATATGATCTCCCTTCGTGGCTTCGATATTAATACCTTTTGTTATGGCTTCCTCATATCCAATTTCTAGATTTTTAATATGAAATACATCGTTTCCAGTATTTCTATCAAAATCGAATTGGATATTGGCGCTTTTAGCATCAATCATAGGTTTGTTAACTCTTTCCATTTTTTCCAACATTTTCCTTCGGCTTTTTGCCATGCCCGTAGTTGAAGCACGAGCGATGTTTTTCTCTACAAATGTTTCAAGTTTTTTAATTTCAGCTTGTTGACTTTCATATTCTTGCATACGTTTTTCATAATATTTATCTCTTTGCTCTATAAATTGTCCATAGTTACCTACGTAATGTTGTACATCGCCGAGCGCAACGTCATAAATTTGATTGACAATTTTATCTAAGAAATATCTATCGTGACTGATAATGACGATAGCGCCTTTGAAATAATTAAGATAACTTTCCAACCATTGCGTTGTTTCCATATCTAAATGGTTTGTAGGTTCATCAAGTAATAGTAAATCAGGTTCGCTAAGTAACATCTGGGCTAAAGATAACCTAGTCTTTTGACCGCCACTAAAATCATTAATAGGACGATTAAAATCCGCTTCACTAAAATTCAAACCGTGTAGTACAGTTTTAATCTTACTTTCATATTGGTAACCTTCTTGTTGTTCAAATTGATTAGATAAAGACTCATAGCGATCGATGTGTGTCTTATATGACTCAGTATCATATTCATCAGCATGTTGCGCTAACCAGTCCGTCTCAAATTTCATTTCTAATTCTAATTTTTTCATACTTTCAAATGGTTTCGACATTTCATCAAAAACAGTTTGATTCGTATTTAAAGTCATTTGTTGTGTTAGATAACCAAGCTTGAGATTTTTGCTTTTTGAAACTTGACCGCTATCATATGTCTCGACGCCAGCAATGATTTTCATTAAAGTAGATTTTCCGGCACCATTACGTCCAACGATACCAATACGTTCACCAGTTTTAACTTCAAAATCTACATTATTAAAAATATCTTCTCCGTCGAATGATTTAGTTAAGTCATTGAGTTGTAATAATATCATCCGATTTGCACCTCTCTATTCATTATCATTCTACAGTATTCAACGCGTGGTTAAAACTATCATTGTTTATTTTTATTATTCAATAATGTATAATGTTGTAGTGATTATAAGATAAATCAGCAATAGATAATGAAATAGGGGGACATGGTCTTGGCTAATCAAAGCGAAAAGATTCCTCGTGCCACATTGAAACGTTTACCGTTGTATTATAGATTCGTCAATACTTTGAAATCTAAAGGCATAGATAGAGTTAATTCAAAAACTATAAGTGAGGGTTTGAACATTGATTCTGCAACGATTCGTCGTGATTTTTCATATTTTGGTGAATTAGGCAAGAAAGGCTATGGCTATAATATAGATAGCTTATTACATTTTTTTAAAAATGAGATAAGTGAAAATGACGAGATAAAAATTGCAATTGTAGGTGTTGGGAATTTAGGGAAAGCATTATTAACATACAACTTCTCAATACATGATGAGATGACAATAACGGAAGCTTTTGATATACGAGATGAAATTATAGGGACGCAAATAGGGAAGGTAACAGTCAGTCCGTTTGATAAAATTACGGAAATATTAGCACAAGAACATATTGATGTAGTGATTTTAACTACACCTGAAGAAGTAGCGCAGCACGTTGCTGATACTTTAGTAAAAACAGGTGTAAAAGGTATTTTGAACTTTACACCAAGTCGTGTTTTGACACCATCGGATGTTCAAGTACATCATATTGATTTGGGTATTGAATTACAATCTTTACTATTCTTTATGAAAAAATTATAGTAACAAATAAAGCGTATGAAAATAGGCTAGCTTTTTTATTTACACGAGATACACGTTAAGTGGTGAGTGTTTAAAAAAGCTAGTTTTTGTATTTAGTTATACGATTACTAACAACTACAGTTATTTTCACATTTAACACTTTATAAAATATAAGCAAACGGGCTTGATATTTAATGAAAAGTTTAATATGATAAATCATATTGATTTTATCGGGAAAGAGGTAATAATATGACGTGGTTAGTAATCAGTGGACTAATCGTTGGTGCGCTTTTAGGCTTTGTTATGCAAAGAACACGATTTTGTTTAGCTGGTGGATTTAGAGATATGTACGTTCAAAAAAGCAATAAAATGTTTTATGCATTGTTAATTGCAATTTCCGTACAAAGTATTGGGTTATTAATTTTAACATCAACAGGCTTAGTAGAAATTCCAGAATCTACGTATCCAATTATTGGAACAGTAATAGGTTCATTTATATTTGGTATTGGTATTATTTTATCTGGAGGTTGCGCTACAGGTACGTGGTATAGAGCTGGAGAAGGTTTAATAGGTAGCTGGATGGCACTTATTGCCTATGGTTTCACTGCAGCGGCAACAAAGTTTGGTTTGCTGTTACCATTAATGAATGGTGTGAACAAACCGACAAATGTAAATTCAAGTATGGCACAAACGACAGGTATACCAACATGGGTTTGGGTCGCGTTACTTACAATCATCACGATTCTTCTTGTTGTAAAAACGTTACGTAAACCAAAACCTAAATTTGCTATACCAAAATTAAAGCAAAAATATACAGGTATAAGACATTATTTATTCGAGAAAAAATATCACCCATTTGTTGCAGCAATAGCTGTTGGGCTAATTGCTTTAATCGCGTGGCCTGTAAGTGAATCAACAGGAAGAATGTATGGACTTGGTATTACAACACCATCTGCAAATATAGTTCAGTTTTTTGTAACTGGTGATTTGAAATTGATAGACTGGGGTGTATTCCTTGTTCTAGGTATATTCGTTGGTTCTTATATTGCTGCGAAAGGTGCTAAAGAATTCAAATGGAGAATGCCTGATAAAAAGACAATACGTAATAGTGTTATCGGTGGCGTATGTATGGGATTTGGCGCTTCTGTAGCTGGCGGTTGTTCAATAGGTAACGGTTTAGTAGAAACTGCAACGATGTCATGGAAAGGTTGGATTGCACTTGCGTCTATGATTTTAGGAGCTTGGTTTATGAGTTACTTTATATTTATAAAACCAATGAAAAAAGCGCAACGCCAACAAACTAGTGAAAATACGATTTCAACACAAACACAAACGACTTAATTATATTAGGGAGGAATTTAATTATGGTACATGAATTAGGAACGGTAGGAATGGTTTGCCCATTTCCATTAATAGAAGCACAAAAGAAAATGGATACAATGAATAACGGTGAAGAATTGAAAATAGACTTTGACTGTACTCAGGCAACAGAGGCACTACCTAATTGGGCAGCTGAAAAAGGATATCCGATAACAAACTATGAACAATTAGATGATGCTTCTTGGACGATTACAATTCAAAAAGCTGAATAAGTGAAAGACCAACCAACTTGCTATTATTAGGTTTAAATACCTAAGGTATCAGGTTGGTTTTTATTTTAAATAGTATTTAAAGCGATTGCAATATGATAGAATTAATCATATTGAGAATAGCTTATTGATGAGAGTGAGAGAATATGAAAAATATATCTGATATTGCAAAAATTGCTGGCGTATCAAAGAGTACAGTTTCAAGATATCTTAATAATGGCTCGGTAAGTTTAAAAACTAAGCAAAAGTTGGATAAAATCATTCAAGAAAATGATTACCAACCAAATCAGTTTGCCCAAAGTCTGCGAGCGCATAGAACCAATATGATAGGTGCGATTATACCTAGAATGAACTCTTACGCAGTAGATGAAACAATCAAAGGCGTGAAAACAGTTTGTGATGATTTGAACTATAGATTATTGCTTAATTATACAAATATCGATACAGAACTGGAAATTGATGCATTAGAAACATTTTATAGAAGTAAAGTCGATGGAATTATATTAATGGCTACAGAAATTACAGATAGACATATTGAAGTGATTAATAAAATTGATGTCCCTGTTATTATCGTCGGTCAAGAACATAAGGACTTGCACTGTATTATCCATAATGATTTTCATGCAGGTTATATGGTAGGCGAAGGACTCGGATCAAAAGGTTTTAAAAACATTCAATTCTTTGGAGTTACAGAAACCGATGTTGCTGTAGGTATACATAGAAAAAAAGGCTTAATCAGTGGCTTAGCGAAATATAATGTCAAACCACATATTTCGCAAACCTCATTTAATTACAATGAGGCAATGATTGATGTATCAAAAGAATTGCAAACTCAACCTAATTATGACGCAGTTGTAGGAGCAACAGATTCTATCGCATTAGCTGTACATAAAATCACCTCAGAAGATACTACACAAAATGGTGACAAATTTATCGTTGGTTTTGGTGGTGATCCAGTTACAGAAATTGTCTCGCCTTCAATTCATACAGTTAATTATCATTTTGAATATGCTGGTGAAGTAGCAATGAGCAAACTCAATCAACTCATTCAACATCAACCTATAGAGCAACGTATCTCTATTGATGTGGGTCTTTCATTTAAAAATTAACTGAAGCATGATATTATATAATAAAGCGTAATGGAACCGGTACCATAATATAGAATAAAGTTTGAATATTGGATAGTAGGAGGAAAATAGTAATGGCTGAGTGGACAAGAGATGAACGTTATCAAAAATATGAAGACGTTGATCAGCAAACATTAGATGATTTATCAGCTAAAGTTAATGAGTCTAAGTATAGACAAACGTTTCATTTACAACCTAAAACAGGATTATTAAACGATCCTAACGGATTGATATACTATGACGGGACGTATTATATATCACATCAATGGTTTCCGTTAGGACCAGTCCATGGCTTGAAATATTGGTATACATATACAAGTAAGGATTTAGTACATTTTGAAGATGTGGGAACATCATTAAAGCCAGATACTAAAGATGATAGTCATGGTGTTTATAGTGGTAGTGCATTTGAATATAATAACCATATGTATTATATGTATACGGCAAATCATCGCGATGAAGATTGGAATAGAATTTCTACGCAACATATTGCAAAAATAAATGCAGAAGGTGAAGTTGAAAAGTTTCCTAAAGCGGTCATTGCTGAACCGCCATTTGGATATACACAGCACTTCAGAGACCCTAAAGTATTTTCAAAAGATGGTGTCTATTATGCTGTCATTGGAGCTCAAAATGAACAAGGTCAAGGTAGAGTGATTCAATATCGTTCAACAGATATTGTGAATTGGGAATTTCAAGGTGAAGTTCATACGAATCTAGATTCATTTGGTTATATGTGGGAATGTCCGGATTACTTTAACTTGGATGGATATGATATGCTGTTATTTTGTCCACAAGGTATTGATGAAGAAGGTGAGCGATTTAAGAATATCTATCAATCAGGGTATATTATGGGACAATACGACATTGATAATTTAACAATGAATCATGGAGACTTTTTTGAACTTGACCACGGCTTTGATTTTTATGCGCCACAAACGTTTATAGATGAACATGGACAGCGAATATTAATTGGCTGGATGGGATTGCCGGAAATTAATTATCCATCTGATGTTGATGGATGGGCACACTGTCTAACTATTCCACGTGTACTATCGATTGAAGCAGGTAATTTAAAACAACGACCTGTAAAATCCCTTGAACAATTAAGAACAAATAAAGAAACAGCACTAGGGTATGCGAATAAATTCACGAGACAATTGTATCCATATGAAGGAAGACAATATGAATTGATTATCGATATTTTAGAAAACGATTCAACTGAAGTATATTTTGAAGTGCGTACGTCTAAAACACAAACAACACTGATTACTTATAATAAGAAAGAACAAAAGTTAACGTTAGATCGTAGTGAAAGTGGTTTGTTACCAGACCCAGTCGACAGTACAACAAGAACAACCTATCTGGATACACCTTTAACACAGTTACAATTATTTATCGATACATCGAGTGTCGAAATATTCTGCAACGATGGTGAACGTGTCATGACTTCTAGAATTTTTACAGACGATGAAGCTACAGGCATTAAAACATCAACAGAATCTGGACAAGTATATTTAAAATTCACAAAATATGATTTAAAGGATGAGGAAGTATGAAACGACTACTTGCTATAGGTGAAGCGTTAATCGATTTTATACCTAATACGACGGACTCTAAATTGAAAGATGTTGAAGGCTTTTCGCGCCAAGTGGGAGGCGCACCTTGTAATGTAGCATGTACGACCACTAAACTAGGTGGCAAAGCTGAGATGATTACTCAATTAGGAAATGATGCATTTGGTGATTTAATAGTTGAAACGTTAGAAAACTTAGATGTCGGTACACAGTATTTAAAACGTACGGATGAGGCTAATACTGCATTAGCTTTTGTAAGCTTAACTAAAGACGGTGAAAGAGACTTTTCCTTTTATCGTAAACCTTCTGCTGATATGCTTTACCAAACTGAAGCGGTAGCAGGAATTGATGTAATGGAAAACGATGTGCTACATTTTTGTTCGGTGGATTTAGTAGAAAGTCCTATGAAGTATGCACACAAAGCATTGATTGATAAAGTTAAAGTAGCAGGGGGAACAGTTGTATTTGATCCCAATGTTCGCTTGCCATTATGGGATAGTGAGGACGCGTGTAAAGAGGCAATACAATCATTTATACCACTAGCAAATATTGTTAAAATTTCTGATGAAGAATTGACTTTTGTTACAGGTCAGAGTGACGAAGTACAAGCAATTCAATGGTTATTTCAAGGTGATGTAGAAGCGGTTATTTATACTAAAGGTGCTGCTGGAGCTATGATATATTTGAAGGACGGTACAGTCATTAGGCACCAAGGGTTTAAAGTACAGCCGATTGATACGACAGGTGCCGGAGATGCTTTTATTGGAGCGTTGATTAGTAGAATCGTAACCTCAAATACAAATGATATAAATCAATTGTTAAAAAATGAAGGTCAAAGCATTTTAGAATTTAGTAATTATGTAGCAGCAATGGTTACTACCAAATACGGCGCTATAGAGAGTATTCCGAATTTAAGTGAAGTAAATAAAGCATTAAATAAACAGTAAAAAAAAGACTTAGCATAATTTGCTAAGTCTTTTTTTATTATATTTTTTTAACATTTCTTACTGAAGCAAAGCAATGTTCTTGGTTTTTGAAATAAACAATGCGAGATTTTGAATCAATAGATTCAATATTATGTCTGTTAACAACGAAACTGTTATGACACCTAAAGAATCTATCATCAAGTTGGTTAAGTTCTTTAAGGTTACCATAGAATTCAATTTGTCTATTGTCTAAATGCGCAATCAATCGATGAGATTTAGTAGAGGACTCAAAAAACATAACATCATCATATTGAACATATACTGAATTACTTCCACGTTTTAATTCAATTGTTTCAACAGTGCTTTCTTTAGAAAGTAATTTTAACCTAGATTCTGAAGTTTCTAAACAATCAATGATTCTAGATTTTAATTCATCTGGATCATCTTTAAAAATAAAGTCCATCGCTGCTACTTTATAAACAAAAGTAAGATATGTAAGCTCGCTATGACTTGTAACAAAAATGATATTACCTACAGGGTCGTGCTTGCGAATTTCACTAGCAAGCTTGATACCGTTAATGTCGGCTTCCAATTGTATATCTAAAAAGTAACACCCTATATCACTTAAATCTTTAGAACGTTCTAAAACTTCATAAGGATCGGCAGTTGCAACTTCAATTTCCATCGGTTTCTCTTCAATCATGATGTAGTTGTTGATAATCGAAATCATATTCTCACGTTGTCTTTCATCATCTTCACATATGAATATCTTCATATTTTCACACCCTTATGAATCAGTATTTAATATTTCTACTTTTTGAATAAAATAGTTATTATCAATTGTTGTATCTAATAAAACATTAGAGGTCGTATCAGTCAACTCTTTTAATGTTGAAAGCCCAAGTCCACGATTTTTACCTTTTGTAGAGAAATTCTCTTGGAACAGGGTATGTACTCGAGGCATATCAGTATCACATTTATTCATAACTATAAACATCACTGAATCATCTTCATTTTTGATAAAAGCAATTCGAATAAGCGGGTCATCCACTATTTTTTCAGAAGCTTCGATCGCATTATCAAGTAAAATGCCAATAACCCTACTCAAATTAATAATAGGCATTTCTATTTTTTCGATTGTTTCAGGAACTTCTATGCTAATTCTAATATTCTTTTCTTGAGCTTGTAATATTTTTGTTGTTAA
The DNA here is from genome assembly GCF_000294465.1 of Staphylococcus sp. OJ82. Lineage (NCBI taxonomy): Bacteria > Bacillati > Bacillota > Bacilli > Caryophanales > Staphylococcaceae > Staphylococcus > Staphylococcus sp. OJ82. The sequence goes on from NZ_ALPU01000005.1 coordinate 29,859, forward strand.
TAATCCTTTGATTTCACGAACTTTTAGGTTTTCAATACCATTAATTTTAATGGCATTCATTTGCATACTGTCTTGCATAGGCAAAATTTCTTCATGGAAATATTGATCTAAACCTTCCATATCATTTTCTCTAATAAAATCCGACATCGTTGATAATATGTTGACGTAGTCATGTCTAAATTTACGCATTTCATGATTAATTTTTTCTATTTGTAAAGTATACTTATAGTAATTCTCGATTTCACGCATATTACGTTTGTATTGAATCTGACGAATGATACTGAAAGAAATCGTAATGATAAGTACAGCAGTCGTTATGATTAATACGGCATACATAACTATTAAAAATTTCGCATCTCCAAAAGAAAGACTTTGATCAGGTAAATAAAAATAGATTAGTAGTAATATTGTAAGCAGAAATACACAAACAATAATTAAATAAATTTTATTTAATGATAAACCGGAAGTGGTTAATTGTTTAAATAAAACTCTTCCTAGTATTGAGAAAAAAAATGTTATTATAGCGAAAATAAGTAAATATATAAAATCAAATATGTACTGAGCTGAAATTAAGTCTAGTAATAATGTAGCTAACCAGATTGATAAAAAATTAGCCATATATAAGATGAAAAAGCTAACGAGTACAGATGCAATACCGATGAAACGTTTCCTATAATACATAAAGACAACACTTACTAATAATAAAAATAACATCGATTTTGTGTCAAAATAAAAGAATAAAATGGTTGAAGGGATTATAATCCCAATAATGGTAATATAATCCCTCAAAGTATAAGTTACATTTGTTAAAATTTTAATGATTACGAAAAGCAAAAATGCTTGAAATATTGATAACATAATTGTGTTTAAAATAGCCATACTCTACACACTCTCTAGGACAATTATTCGTATAACTCTGTAATTTCTTTAGGTACTTCTGGTTCGTCAAAATATCCACCACAAGGTCTTAAACCAGCTACTGCACCTAGTGTTGAGAAAAACTTCGCGATTAAACTAAAAATAGATTCAAAGATATGCATAATTAAACATCCTCCTTAGGGAAAAATATAGGTAGTTGAGCGATAGCAATCAAAATAATGCCTAAAAGTACTAATTGTTGGTAAGGCTCACTGAAAAACATTGATATTACTAATAATAATAAAGTTACAATGACTGTCTTTAATTTCTTACCTTTTACTAATCGTTGTGGTATAGGCTGCTTTTTCGTAGCAGCAGGTGCGTATATCATTAATATAATGAAACCAATTATTGCTAATGGATACATAATTAATGAAGACACTTTCATATACCCGATTAACCAAGGTAATAAAACAAATAACAATAAATTCTGCACATGACATGCAAAAGAAGATTTTGCATGAGCGCCGTGTGCATAACGCCTAATAAAAAAGTATGATAAATGGACAGTTAGTGTGTAAAAAAAGAGATGGCAAAGGATTGAAACGCCATAAGTTATTATTGTTTTAGTTACATTGCCTACAAATACTTGCATACCTAAACGCATCTTTAAATAATCAATATGTTCTAAGTTGTTACGTTGTTGTAGATATTTAGCAAAACGGTCAATTTTGCTATCTATAGACTTTAACATTGGGCTTCTCTCCTCAGTCGTATTATACAATTTTAATTAAGTTTTATGCGTCTTATTGCGTAACTGTATATTTTGTGTTCCTAACTGTTGCTAATCTTTATCTCTTTAATTTTAACATAAAAAAGTAAACATTTAGGAATGAAATATGACGAGTTAGGGATTTTTTAACGAATAACCTCAAAATCATGGTTAAATGTACTTGTATCACAAAGAAGTGATAGCATTTTACAAATCATTTAATCAATTTTTGTTTGAATTTTGATTTGAATGATGAAGTTAATTAAGCTTTTGAGCAGGAGCTTAATTGACACGCTGATATTGTAACTGTACTTTCTTCGTATAGTTGTTATAGTTACAAAAATTAGTTATCGTTTTTCAATTTTAATACAAACAAGAGGAGGCTGATGTAGTGACAAAAGATATCTCAGCAGCAATTAGTGATTTCGTAAAATAGTACTTACTGAGTACACAACGCGCTTATTAATTTAAGCATTCCCAATTTAGATTTGCAGAACCTTCCCAGTCTCGAATCTAATATCATTTTAACATTGTCTATAACAGAGACAATTTAAAATATTAACATGTAAGCTATCGTAAACATCATTCAATTTATCATTAAAATCGGTAAATTCACTAATTTTTTTCATAATTAATAACATCCCCAAAAATAGATAGAGAAATAACTGTAAAAACATTCCCTTAATAATAAGTTACAAAAAACCGTGAGCCCCTCCCAAGCTCACGGTTTTTATTATGAAATTATTTATATAGATGTGGTCTTAAATTTTTGAATACTGGAATAGTATTGCGTTGATTCGTTACTTCATCTAAATCAATGTCACAAGTTAAATGATCTGGTTTTTCTTCTAATTCTGCTATAACTTCACCATTAGGGTTAATTACGATAGAATGACCTGCATATTCAGTCTTACCATCATCTCCACAAGCATTACAACCAACTACAAATATATCGTTTTCGATGGCACGTGCTTTTAAGAGGGCAGTCCAATGATTCAATCTTACCGCGGGCCATTGTGCAACATAAAAAGCGATTTGTGCATCTTTACGCGCTGGATAGCGAAGTAATTCAGGAAAGCGTAAATCGTAACAAGTAATATGTGCAACTTTAGCGCCATCTGATAGGGTGAAGGGTTCTGGAACTGCATTACCGGGTGTTAAAAATGAAGGTTCATCTAACATCGGCACAAGATGTACCTTGTCATAACTGTTTATTAAATAACCATTTTTTGAAACGGCAAAAGCAGTATTGTAGATGTTCTCTTTCATACTATTTGAAACAGAACCTGCAATTACATCAACTTTATATTGGATTGCTAATTTTGATATAAACTCAAAACTTCTTGATAATTGATTATCAGCAAGTTCTTTTAGTTGCGGTAGGGCATAACCGTTATTCCACATTTCCGGTAAAACTACGATGTCTGTCTTTGCTGTCACATACTCGGCAAACCAATTCGTAATTGTTTCTTCATTTAATGCAACATTCGCTGGTTCCACTTTAAATTGAAAGATTTCTATATTCATCTCGATCGCCCCTTAAATTGTTGTTAGCATAAATATACTAGATACATTCAGAAAATTCAAAATTGAGAGGGTTCAATGAAATTACAAAATACCACGTGAGAAGCGTGGACACTCAAAACCGAAATATTCAAATAAAAAAACCAGTTCATTTTAAATGAATTGGTTTTATAAATTGGAAAGGGTTTATCCCCTAAGCGCTTGTATTATTGTTAATGTTTAAAAAATTAAACAAACTATTTTCTTACTAAGAAGCGTTTGCTTACATCATGAAATTCTTTTTCTCCAGCTTCATCACGCACGTTACCAAAAGGCATTTGAGCTAGAAGATTCCAAGTAGTAGGAATATCGAACGCTTCAGTTACTGCTACGTCTACAAGTGGATTATAATGTTGTAATGATGCGCCAATACCTTTAGTACCTAATGCAGTCCAAATTGCAAATTGGTGCATTGCATTTGTTTGGTTTGACCAAATTGCAAAGTTCTCAGCATAGTTAGGCATTTGATTTTGTAAACCTTCGACAACGTCTTGATCTTCAAAGTATAGGATTGTACCATATGAATGTTTGAAGTTATCAATTTTGTCTGAAGTTGCTTGGAATTCACGATCAGGACCCATTGATTTTTTTAATTCTTCTTTTGTTATATCCCAAAATTTATTATGGTTATCGTTTAATAACAATACAATACGGGTTGATTGAGCATTAAATGAAGATGGAACATGTTTAATTGCATGTTCGATGATACCTTCTACCTCTTTATCAGATATTGAAATTTCTTGCTCTAAACTATATATTGTACGTCTTGATTCTACTGCACTTTGAAATACATCTAGTGTATCTTCTTTTTTACTAAAAAGCCCCATTCGGAAAACTCCTTCATATCAATTTATTTTATATATCTAGTATAATAATTATACCTTGGTTTGTAAATAGCTTTTTACAATAAATTTCAAATAGATTAATTTCTTCTTTCAAAAGCCTAATTTTAATGAAAAATAGGACGATTTCTAATATACTAATAGGGAATATAAGAAAAATTATTTGGAGGTGAGATTATGAAAAATTATATTTCACATAAGTTTATTGTATCTAGCTTTGCAATTGCACTAAGTGCTACATTAATTTCTAAGCCAACACAAGGGACAGAGAAAGATCTAAATGAATACAATAAGAATACGAATATGAAGAATGCTGATTTAGACCATAAGCGTATCAATATATCAGATATAGATAAAAATGTGCAAAATAGCACTCAGCTAGTAAATAATTCAAGTGAGAATGAAGTACCTTCAAATTCTGACCAAACTGATAATACAACCAGTAGTGATGCTATAACGATTTCATCATCTGAACAATCAAATGATAGTAACTCTAACGATAGTGAGCCAGACACTACTACTAACCCAGATAAGTCAGATGAAGACAATCAATCATCGGATTCAAACAATACAGGAGACAGTGACAACGGAACTGAAGATAAACCATCATCGGAACAACCAAATGGTAGTGATTTGGACAATAGTGATTCAGACACTACTACTGAGCCTGAAAAGCCAGAAGAAGATAATCAATCATCAGGTTCTGACCAACCAGAAGATAATGGCGACAATTCAGAAGAGAAACCTAAACCAGAACAACCAAGTGAAGACGAAGAGGATAATACAACAGAACCATCAAACCCAAATAACCCACAAGGCGGCGGAAATGATTCAGAAGAGAAGCCTAAACCAGAACAACCAAGTGAAGACGAAGACGATAATACAACAGAACCATCAAACCCAAATAACCCACAAGGCGGCGGAAATGACTCAGAAGAGAAGCCTAAACCAGAACAACCAGGAGAAAGTGGCGAAGATAATACAACAGAACCGTCAAACCCCGATAATCCACAGGATGGTGGAGATGACTCAGAAGAGAAACCTAAACCAGAACAGCCAAGTGAAGGCGGAGACGATAATACAACAGAACCGTCAAACCCCGATAATCCACAGGATGGTGGAGATGACTCAGAAGAGAAACCTAAACCAGAACAGCCAAGTGAAGGCGGAGACGATAATATAACAGAACCGACAAATCCTGATAAACCACAAGGTGGTGGAGATGACTCAGAAGAGAAGCCTAAACCAGAACAACCAAGTGAAGGCGGAGGAGATAACAATACAACAGAACCCCCGAAACCTAATAAACCACTGAGCCCCAACATACCATCTGGATCAAACCATCATAACCAGGGTAGTAAAAATAATATATCAGACAGTTCAGTGAATCATTCAAACTCGGGAAGTTCTCAAAATGAACACACATCTTCAAACAAATATAATGGTGAGAATCAAAATGCAAATAAGCAATATGCGCAATCAAATAAAAAGATAGCAGGCAGTAACAATAATGCTGTGACTTATGGAGATTTGAGTACAGAGAAAACAAGTCAAAATTCAAATCAAGGTGACAGCAGATTAGTTAATAGATTTAATCAAATGTCTCCAGGTTCTTTTAAATACAATCCTTTTATTTTGAACCAAGTTAAACAGCTTAATAATAATGTTGATAGTGTATCTGACAAAGATATTACTTCTATTATAAGACGTCAAAGTTTTTCAGATAATGCGTTTTTAAATGAGTTACAAAAGGGAACAAATTATTTTAAATTTCAATATTTTAACCCATTAAAATCAAGAGATTACTATAAAAATTTAGATAAGCAAGTTTTGGCATTGATTACTGGAGAAATAGGTTCTATGCCTGACTTAAAAACGCCAGAAAACAAAAGTGCCGCATCTGGTAAATATGAATATCATTCAAGTAGTGATGAAGAATCGACGCGTACAAACGATAAGAAATCGAAAGACACAATTGATATTAAATTCGAACGGACATTATTTGCTTTAATCACTGCAATAACGATAATATTTATAGGTGTAGTGGTAGGATATTTCGTTTATCTCAGAAACAAAAAAGAAAATGAATAGCTTTTGATATATAACGTTTCATAGACAAATAAAAAATGGAAGGACTCATGTAATAAACATTGAGTTCTTCCATTTATTTTATATAACTTAAAATTTAATTAAAACATGAAAATAAATATAAATGATGCAGATTCTTGTAGTTCTTTTATTTTTTCAGGACCAAAGTAAATTTGTACAATAGCGACAAAGCCATTTTGCATTATGTGTACTAGGATAGGTACCCATATACGTTTTGTATATACATACAATGCTGAGAAAATAAAGCCCATACCAAAATAGATGATAAAGAATGATGGGTCTGCATGTGCAGCACTAAAGATAATTGAACTCACAATTCCGGCAATGAGAAATTTAAAAGTTTTATTACCTTTTAATATGTTGTATAACTCACCAAATATTACTTTTCTAAACACGAACTCTTCTAGAATAGGTCCTACAACTGAAATTAATATGATAAACATCGGGATTTCTTGTGCTATTTTCATCAATCTTTCCGTATTAGGGCTAGATTGAGGTGCGCCGAATACATACATATTTATCATTCCTGCAACAACTTGATAAATCATAACAATCATATAACCTACGATTGCCCAAAGTATTACATACCTTTTCTTTTCTTTAGGTTGTAACTCTAGTTGGGTAGGATTGGCAATGAAAAAGTTTATTAGTATGATGAGTAAAGCAGCTATAATAAACAAGATCACTTGTGTATAAATATTAGAAAAGAGGATTTCCTTGCCACTTAAATTGTTAAATAAGCCAGCCATTTGTAAGAAAATCGGACCAAACTGAGCAAGGCCATAAATAACTAATGTCAAAATGGACACCCATAAACGAGACATAATGAACCTCCAAAAATTAGAATATATTCTATTTTATCGCAAAATAGCTTTTCACACAAAATTTAGTGTAATGGTTTTAACTTGAAATATTGACCAACTTTGATTATTATAGAAAGTGTATTAGCACTCACAATGATTAAGTGCTAAAAATTTTAGTATTTTAAGGAGGAACAATCAATGTTAAAGCCATTAGGTAACCGAGTAATTATTCAAAAAACAGAACAAGAGCAAACAACTAAAAGTGGTATCGTTTTAACTGATAGCGCTAAAGAGAAATCAAATGAAGGTACGATAATTGCAGTAGGTGCAGGACGTATTTTAAAAGATGGTTCTCGAGTTGCTCCTGAAGTGAATGAAGGCGACAATGTTGTTTTCCAACAATTTGCTGGAACTGAAGTTAAGCGTGGAGACGACACATACTTAATCGTTAGCGAAGACGATATATTAGCAGTAATAGAAGAATAATCAAAATTAAAACTAAAAAATATACAAATAATACGAACATCATGGAGGTAAAGTAATATGGCGAAAGATTTAAAATTTTCCGAAGACGCACGTCAATCTATGTTAAGAGGTGTAGATAAATTAGCTAACGCCGTGAAAGTTACAATTGGACCAAAAGGGCGTAATGTTGTATTAGATAAAGAATATACATCACCACTAATCACAAATGACGGTGTTACAATTGCAAAAGAAATTGAATTAGAAGATCCATATGAAAATATGGGAGCGAAATTAGTACAAGAAGTTGCCAACAAAACGAATGAAATCGCAGGTGACGGAACAACTACAGCTACAGTATTAGCTCAAGCAATGATACAAGAAGGCTTGAAAAACGTAACAAGTGGTGCAAATCCTGTAGGTTTACGTCAAGGTATCGATAAAGCTGTAGACGTAGCTATTGACGCATTACAAGAAATCTCTCAAAATGTTGATAATAAAAATGAAATTGCGCAAGTTGGATCAATTTCAGCAGCAGATGAAGAAATTGGTAAATATATTTCAGAAGCTATGGAAAAAGTAGGCAACGATGGTGTAATTACAATAGAAGAATCAAGTGGTTTTAATACTGAACTTGAAGTCGTTGAAGGTATGCAATTTGATCGTGGTTACCAATCTCCTTATATGGTAACTGATTCAGATAAAATGGTTGCAGAACTTGAAAAACCATATATTTTAATTACAGATAAAAAGATTTCATCTTTCCAAGATATTCTGCCATTATTAGAACAAGTTGTTCAATCTAACAGACCTATCCTAATCGTAGCAGATGATGTAGAAGGTGACGCACTAACAAATATCGTATTAAACCGTATGCGTGGCACATTTACTGCAGTGGCAGTTAAAGCACCTGGATTCGGAGATCGTCGTAAAGCAATGTTGGAAGATTTAGCTATCTTAACAGGCGCACAAGTGATTACTGATGACTTAGGCTTAGATTTAAAAGATGCAACAATTGACATGTTAGGTACTTCAAGTAAAGCAGAAATCACTAAAGATAATACAACAGTGGTTGATGGTAATGGAGATCAAAATAATATCGATGCACGTGTAAGCCAAATTAAATCTCAAATTGAAGAAACGGATTCTGAATTTGATAAAGAGAAATTACAAGAGCGCTTAGCTAAATTAGCTGGAGGCGTAGCTGTAATTAAAGTTGGTGCAGCAAGTGAAACAGAATTAAAAGAGCGTAAATTACGCATTGAAGATGCTTTAAACTCTACTAGAGCTGCTGTTGAAGAAGGTATTGTAGCCGGTGGTGGTACAGCATTCATGAATATTTATGACAAAGTTTCTAAAATTGAAGCTGAAGGCGATATTGCAACAGGCATTAATATTGTATTAAAAGCATTAGAATCTCCAGTTCGTCAAATTGCAGAAAACGCTGGTTTAGAAGGTTCGATTATTGTTGAAAGACTTAAAAATGCTGATGTAGGTGTTGGTTTCAATGCAGCTACAAATGAATGGGTGAATATGTTGGATGCAGGTATTGTAGATCCAACTAAAGTTACACGTTCAGCGTTACAACATGCAGCAAGTGTAGCAGCAATGTTCTTAACAACTGAAGCGGTTGTTGCGCATATTCCTGAAGAAAGCAGTAATGATGCACAAGCAGGTATGGGCGGCATGCCAGGGATGATGTAAAATAACTTATAACCATTGATATGACGGTATTTCACTTTATCTATGGTCATAATTTGGTCATAGAAAATTTAAAATAATTCTTTACTGACGTCTTCCATTAAGTTACTTAACTTAGTGGAAGGCTTCTTTTTTATGATGAATGGTCTATAGTTTGATATACATATCTATAGAGACTATATTGTAACAAAGGAGGAATTTATTATGTTAAAAGATATCAATGAAATTGTTGTCCCAGATAGTAAAATAATCCAAGAAGCACAAGAAGTAGTCCATGAATACGGTAATGAGTTAATATGGAACCATTCGAATAGAGTATATTTATTTGGTGAAGTTAAAGGCATGCAAGATAATTTGAAATATGATAAAGAGCTTTTATATATGTGTTCGCTCTTCCATGATTTAGGGTTAACAAACCAATATAGTAGTGATGATCTGAGGTTTGAAGTAGACGGCGCAAATGCAGTCCGCCAATTTTTAGATACACACAATTATAACGACCAAGATTTACAACTTGCTTGGGATTCAATTGCATTACATACGACGATAGGTGTGGCTGAGCATAAAGAAAATAATGTTGCATTATTATATCACGGTGTTGGTATGGATGTTATGAGTGACAATTGGGACCAATATTCAGATGAAATTAGAAAAGCTATCGTAAATAAATTTCCTCGAGGTAATTTTAAAAAAGATGTATTAACAGCTTTTTATGAAGGCTTTAAGCATAAACCTGAAACAACTTTTGGTAATATTAAATCTGATGTGGTGAAATATTTTGAGCCAGAATACCCTCAAAATAATTTTTGTTCTTGTGTCCTACGCTCAAAATGGGATGATTAAAAATACGCTGTACTTTAGTAATATTTAATCACTAAATCTTAAAGTAAAAACAATTGAATTTGAAAGCGATATAGAGCACTATTTAACAGTAGTATTTAAATATTTTTAGTATAAAACGTATAAAGTGAGTAAAAACAACTTATTGAGGGTAGAGAAAGTAAGCATAAATATTATTCACTACTTATAATTATTATTTATGTGAAGCTTTTTTAAGAAAGGGAGATTAAATATGACAAAAAAATCAGTGTACGATGTGATTGATACAGGTATTAATTATTTAATATCAGATTATGACAAATGGAACATTGAAAGTATATTAGATAATGAAAGTGAACTCTTCCCTAATACGCTACATTGGCAATATGGACACGTGTTAACTATTTTTGAATCTGCGCTATCTTTAAGTGAACAAAATGAAGTAGACATCCAAAAATATACGCGCTTATTTGGCTATGGTTCTAATCCAGCTGATTGGGGTGACGAAGATATCCCAAGTGTGGATGAAATTATCGAAAATTTAAAAACGTTACCTGAACGTGCCAAAAAATTAACTGACCAACAATTAGAAGTTGAATTAACTGAAACGATTGCTGGTTGTAGTACGTTAGATGAGTTGTTAATTTTAAATGCAATTCATGTACCACTACATGCTGGTAAAATTGAAGAAATGGCACGTGTACTGAAACAGCAACGTTAATATAAATAAAAAGGATGAAATCACCGTTTATATGCGATTTCATCCTTTTTATTATTTGTTTTGATTTTTTAGGTCTTCAATAGCTTTAGCGATAGAATCAAATACATGTGGAATGTCATCCTTTTCTACACAACTAAAAGCAATGCGAATGTCGGTTGAATTAAGGGCAATAATACCAATAGAGTATTTATTAATTAAGTGTTGGCGTAACTGTTCAGGGTCAACGTCTTTAACTTGTAACGCCATAAAATAGCCTGAGTTAAAATCATAGGCTTGCCAGTATGATGTGTATTTCTCATCATATACAACAGATTTCGTTACTTCATATCTAGCTTGTAACGTGTTGATATTGTGTTGAATTTCTTTATCAAAAGTTTCGTGATTTTCGAGCACGTATTTAACTGCACTTTGCGAAGGTAATGGGCCGCTTGAAATGTTACTTCGAATTAATCCTTTGATTTTAGCTTCTAATACTTGTTTTGTTGTATCGTTTCCGACACCAAAACTGATGAAACCTACACGTAAGCCCCATGCAAAGAATTCTTTTGTTGCACCATCTAAACGAATTGGTAATAAGTTATCTAAATGTAAATTCGTTAATGCTGTGAATAATGACTGTGTATAAACATCTTCGTAAAAGAGTCCGTAGTATGCATCGTCAACTAAAGCGATAACGTTTGTACCACGTTCTGCTAATGATTTTACTGCAGCGACGATAGTATGAACTTCATCTTTTGTTGGTGTATAACCAGTTGGATTATTTGGATAATTTAATATTAAAATGACTTTTTCTTTATTATAATTTTCTAGAGTATTAACTAAATTTTCTGTTGTAAAATGTCCAGCTTCGTCAAAAATATCATACGTTTCGATTTCAGCACTATGTCTTGTACTATAAACGAGTTTATAGTTGCCCCAATTATGCGTTGGGAGTAAGAGTGTATCACCACTATCGACGAACATGTCACCAACTAATGATAAGCCATGTGTTAAAGCATTAGTAAGGATTGGTCTTGTCATGTCTTTCGCATCTAAATCTGGGTTTTCTTTTAATGTTTTTTGTTGCCATAAATCACGAAGAGATTCTAAACCTTGTGGCGGAGCATAAGGGAAGATTTCATCTGGTTCTAAATGATCGAAGATGTCATTTAAAGTATTTGCGTACATCTTACTATCTTTATATGTTGCCATTCCTATCGTGGCATTATATTGTGTGGATTTTGCTTCCGCCGATTGAGATAATATACCTTTCGGATAATACATTAATTTTCCTAGGTCGGAAAGCATGTCTGCAACTTCTGGATTTGATTTAGATAATTGCTCGTTTAAATCTAAAGCTAAAGGATTCATAGTTGGTCAACCTCTCTTTACTTTTTCAATGATAACCTTATATTATCTTGAAATAGCTTAAAATTAAAGTCTTGTGACTGTTTTAGACAGAAAATTTCAAAATTTAGCCATTTATACGAACACATGTTCTGTTTTGTGTTAGAATACGGATAGGCCATCAAAAATCCTACGTGGCACTTTTTTCTGTGGGAGGTGTAGTATGATAGCGTGGTGGCAAGAAATAATTACAACTTTATTAACAGGTAGCTTACTTGTTGTATTCCGTGTTTGGTTAGAGAGTAAATGGAAGGACAAATAGGTGGCCTTACACAAAAAACCCCAAGTCTGATGACGCAGACTTGGGGTTGTGTAGTATAATCCGTGGATACATTTACAATTTTATCATCATAGGTAATAGACTGCAAACAATATATTTAAATGTCAATCATAAAAGTAGTTACATAAGTATCAATAATTTTTCTGAAATGAATTGCTTTTAGAAATTAATGCCAAAGTTTGATACAATGATATTGTTTGAGGTGAAGAGAGTGAAACATTTAACTAAAATATTTGTCATAATGGCAATGATATTACTCGTTGTAGGCTATTATTTACAGGCTATTGGTCATGAAGATTCTGGTATTAAATTATTAATTGCTGCAATCATGTTTATGATTTGCGCTTTTATTGATCGTAATAATAAGCGTAAGAAAAAAGATAAACAAAATAAATAACATTGTTTAAACATGCTATAAGTGAGATGAAGCGATATGCAAAATCTTACTTATAGCTTTTTTATGTTAACTCGTCCTTTTCAATGAGTAATTATATGGATGTTTGAATACATTTATACTTTACAAGTGTGTATACATTGTATATAGTGTGTATATACAGTTGTAAGGGAGGACGTCCATGAAAATACTTTTGAAAAATAGTGGTGAACAGCCAATCTATGAACAGATTAAGCAACAAATCAAAGAAAATATTTTAAAAGGATATGTTGCTCCTGGTGAACACTTACCTTCGATGAGGGAATTAGCACATGATTTGAGCGTTAGTGTTATAACTACAAAGCGTGCATATGAAGATTTAGAAAAAGATGGTTTTGTCTTTACTATTAGAGGTAAGGGTACATATGTGAAAGAGCAAGATAGTTCAATTTTAAAAGAAAAACAATTCATGGTGATTGAAACAATGGCTAAATCAATAAGCAAAGAAGCAAAAACCATAGGCATGCCACTTTCAGAATTACAAGAAATCTTAGAAATGATTTTTGAGGAGGACGATGAATGAACGCAATCGAATTAAATGCTGTAAATTATCAGTATAAAGAATTCAAGTTAAATGATATTAGTTTTCGTGTTCCTCAAGGATTTATAACTGGATTTATTGGCGCAAATGGTGTTGGTAAAACGACCATTATTAGAATGATTATGGATTTAATTGAGCCTGATGGCGGAGATGTTTTAATCTTTAATCAAAAAATGAAAGCGCAACCTGAAGCTATTAAAAATAAAATTGGTTTTGTTTATTCCGAATTGTACCTCAATGATAAATGGAATATCCAAAAAATTGAACAGTATGTTTCACCATTTTATAGTACATGGGACCATCAGTTATTTACATATTATCTTGAAAAATTTGATTTACCTTATAAGCGCAAAATCAAAACATTCTCAACTGGTATGAAGATGAAGTTGTCTATTGCTATTGCTTTTAGCCACCATGCTGAATTATTTATCTTAGATGAGCCAACATCAGGGTTAGACCCAATCGTTCGAAACGAAGTTTTGGATGTAATCCAAAAAGAACTCATTGATGAAAATAAAACAGTATTTATTTCCACTCATATCATTTCGGATTTAGAAAAAATCGCTGATTACTTAGTGTATTTAAAAGATGGTGAAATTGTACTAAATCAATTTTTGGATGACATTTTGAATAGATTCAAAGTAGTTAAAGGTGACATGCAGCAATTGGATGAAGAATTAATTCAATTAACACACTATATAGAAGAAAACAAAACAGGATATATCGCCCTTACAGAACATGCTAATATATTTAATGAAATTTTTGGAAACAAGATTGCAATAACTAAGCCAACGATTGAAGATTTAATGGTTTACCTTGAAAAAGGAACCCAGAAGACTGAACAAAAAAATTATGAGAGTTAACAACTGGGGGCATTAGATGAAAAATTTACTTATTAGAAATTTAAAATTACGTAAATGGACAATCGTAATATATGCAATGTTATTATTGTTTTCCCCACTGCAATTAATCATAATACCTAATAGTATTTTTACTAATGCGTTATATTCTGCAGTTGCGATGATATTACTTTTTGTTTCTATACTAGATTCTGGTCATGTTTTTCGTTTTAATAGTAAGCTTGGGCACAGAATGGCTTATGACTTTTTTGGCAGTTTACCAGTTTCTAAAAAGTCGTTATTGAATGCTAATTATTTAACAGTTGTTATTTTTACATTAGTTGGGGCAGCAATATTATCTTTATATACTATGCCGAATTCTCATGTATCAACGAGTAATATTGATTTTAACATTTCAATGCCATTTTCATACATTGCGGTAAATTTCTTTGCAGTACCTATAGCTTTCAAAAAATATACAGAACAAAAATCTGATTACATTTCTTATATAATTTATTTACTTACAATGGTTATTTTAATACCTGTCATAATCGTGCTACTTGTAGTTGGAATATGTACATTATTTAATTATAGTCTGGGTATATTAAATTATTTTGAAACTATTTTTAATTATGGATTTTTAACTTTAAGTATTTTTTGTTTTGTAGCTAGCTACATCATTCAATATAAAAAATTAATTTAATAATAAAAGGAGGCGCATTTATGGAATTAAAAGATATAACAAAAACGTATGGCAATAACAATGTTTTAGACCATATCAATTTTGATTTTGGACAAAGCCAAATTGTAGGTCTAATTGGTAAAAATGGTGTCGGCAAAACAACATTAATGAAAGTCATGAATGGAAATATTATCAAATATAAAGGGGAGGTAAAGGTAGGTAATAAAGACAATATCGGTTACCTTATTGAACATCCTAAATTGTATGATAATAAATCAGGTTTATATAATTTAAAATTATTTGCCAATGTATTAGGTAAGGGTTTTGATAAAAAATATGCAAATCAAATTATTGATGCTTTTGGTATGAGACCTTATGTGAAGAAAAAAGTTAAAAAGTATTCAATGGGAATGAAACAAAAGTTAGCCATAGCTGTTTCATTAATGAACAAACCCAAGTACCTCATTTTAGATGAGCCAACAAATGGTATGGACCCTGACGGATCAATTGATGTATTGAAAACAATTCAATCACTTGTGCAAGAACTGGATATGAAAATTTTGATTTCTAGTCATAAGCTTGAGGATATTGAATTAATTTGCGATAGAGCAGTGTTTTTACGAGATGGTAATTTTGTTCAAGATGTTGATATGAAAGAAGGGGCACCAACGGATTCTACAGTATTAATCTTAGAACAAAGCAATTTCAATAGTGCTTTAGAATATTTAAATGAAAATTTCGATGTGATTCAATCTAAAAGAGAAAATGGAGAAATCATTATTAAAGCACAATCAAGTTATCAAAAAGTGCTTAAAGGTTTATCAGATATTGATATTTTCCCTGAGTTTATTGAAACACGTAAGAGTTCCTTACGTGATACTTACTTCAATATTAATCAGAAAGGTGGCCAATAATGAATAGTTTACAACTCGTAAAATACGACATTTATAGCATTATTAGAAGTCCATTAACATATTTAGCATTACTCTTAACAATACTTCCATTAATTGGTTTTACAGTTTTATTTGTTCAGCAATCTGATAAAATAGACGGCAATATGTTACTTTCTATAGGTAGTTGGTTCTTTTCTATCATGGGCTTACTATTTGTAATCAAGACAATCACCCGTGATATTTCACAAGGTACGATTCAATTATATATGAATAAAACATCAAGTCGTGTGGGCTACGTTATCGCAAAAGTGATTTCAATTATACTGATTGCCATAATTATTACAGCAATACTTGTTGGATTTGTATTAATCGTGCAACAAATTGTTGACGGTGAAAATATAAAAGTTGATAAAATCTTTGAGTTACTTTGGTTCTTCATTCTATTCCATTTATTCTTTGGATTATTATTATATTTATTTTCATTAGTTGTACCAAAAACAGCATTAATCTTTACTTTAGGTATATTCTTAATATTACTTGTTCCTTTTGCTGAACCATTTATACCTATGATTCCTAAATTTGGTGACAATATTCAAGATGCATTGAAATATATTCCATTTAGTTACTTAACTTCTAAAACGACAACTGGTGATTATACATTCTCTAATTGGCAATGGTTTATTACTTCAGCATCTATTGTAGTATTATTTATCGTTAATATATTCTATGTATCTAAAAAAGATATTTAAAATAAAGATAACCGAAGTTTGAGTCATAAAAAAAGAGACGTATGAATTAACGGTTATAATACCTTAATTCATACGTCTTTTATTAATTTATAATTAGTTTATCTAGAATTGAATCATAAACATATTTCCACATTTGTGAGTCTGTTTTAAAGCGATTAGAAATAATTGCATATGATTCAGTCGATTTATCTTCAAATGTAGGATCATCTTTTGCAGGCAGTTTGGAACGTGTTTCCTCTACAAAATGTTGTACTTGTCTTGCGCGAGGTCCCCAAACTGTTTGTTGTTCAAAATCATCATTTAAAAATACAAATATAGGTATCGATCTCGCAGTACCATTTGTTAAGTATTGATCGATTAAGTCAGTGTTTTCATCACGATGAAAAACACGAGCTTCTAAATTTAATGCTTCACTAATATGTTTAAGAATAGGGATGTTCATCATAGCATCTCCACACCAGTCTTCAGTGATAACTAGAACTTTGCTATAGTTTGATGCTTTAATTTTTTCAAGACGACCATCATCCTCTGGTGTTGAGAATGAATTATATATTGATAGTAAATTCTCTTTGTTTTCAGTCATTGCTTCAATATATTGATCAAGCGGTTGACTGTTTTTGAAATACGTTTCTAAACTTGTCATAATAGTTCCCCCTTTAATTGATTAGATATTATTATATCAATATTTTAATATGAAAGAAAATTATTAATACATATAAAAGTAATATGTTTTAAGATTTCTTCAGGGATGAAAGTGACAAATACCTATGCTATATTTAATTAGTAAAGTAGAGTGTGGTGACAACATTGAAAATGCATAGACTACATAAGCGTCTTATATTTTGTGTGTTTATAACAATGGCTTTTGGAACATTGTTACTGGTTAACTATATCAAGCAAGAACACTCGACTGATTTATCAAAACTATCTATTAATCGTGTCAAAATAGGGTCTGAAATTAATATTGACGAATACGTTGAACAAGACGAAGTCATTTTAAAAAAGTATCGTCTTTATTTAAAAAGAGAACATCCTAATTTAATTTTCAAAGTGAATAAAAAGGACCCACGACTTAAAGGTATAACTTTAACTAACGATATTACAGTTCAAACTAATTTTAATGGAACAATCAATAATAATGTTGGAAAAGTTACACAGATACTAGTAACACGTTATAAACAAAAAAAGTTGCGCAAAGGCTTTAATGCTATAATATATAAAGATAAGAAAAATCAAATAAAGTTATATATTATTTATAAACATGATAAAATAAAGAAAGTTGAAATATATAAGAAATAAAAAATTAAAAATGACATTCCTATAGGGTATGTCATTTTTGATTTTACATATACATTTTGCTTCGAATCTTAAGTTTGAATGGCGGTAGATATTTTGGATAAAATCACTTTTTTAAATGAATTAGAGCAAGAATTAGATAAATTACCAAGAAGTGAACGCGATAAAGTGATGTATGAATATGAGGAATATTTTTTTGATCAAGAAAGTGAAGGTAAAAATGAATATCAAATTATTGGCGCCCTTGAATCACCTAAAAAGATAGGCAAAGAGCTAATGGCTAGAAACGCGATTGTATCTGCGGAATTTCGCCCTAATATAAATACAATTGTGAGAGCAATTATGGCATCTCTGGGTATGGGGATATTATCATTAATCATTATTTTAATCCCTATGATATTTGTTGGCATTTTCATGTTTATACTATTACTAGTTGCATTATTTTTCTCGCTTAGCCCGCTATTATTGATTATCAACGGCATAATTAATGATAATTTTAGTTTTGCTATAAGTAACTATTTATTTGCGATTTCCTATACAGGGTTAGGTCTTTTATTATTTGTCATTATTGCAAAATTTGCTCAATTCGTTTATAGAGTGATTTTAAAATACTTACGTTGGAATATTAAAACAATTAAAGGAAGTGCAGTCGAATGAAGAAGTTATTTTTAAGCGGCTTAACATTATTTCTCGTGTGCTTTCTTTTAGCTTGTGTCGCTTGGTTTGGATTTGAAAAACAAAACAACCAACTCAATTCTGTTGATAAAGAAGTTAATGATAAAAATATAGAAAATTTAAACATAGATAGTCAAAATAGTGAGGTTCAAGTTAAGCAAGGTGACGAATTTTCAGTGACCTATAAAGGGAAAAAGAATATTGATATTACGCATAAAAACAAGACATTACATGTTCATGAGACTGATAATACAGATGATCATTATGGATTGAATTTTAATCCGTTCCGACAGTTTGATGATGAGATGGTAGTAACAGTGCCAGATAAAAAACTAAATCATTTAAATGTATCTAGTAAGACGAATATTATAAATATTGATAGTATTAATGTAAAAGATGCATATATTTCAATGAAATCTACTGGTGCAGCACGTGTGTTTTTAAGTAATGTAGCATTAGACAAACTGTATTATAGAGGTTTGAATTCACCCATTGATATAAAGCGAAGTCAAATTACTAATGCGAATATTAAAACGAAACAGGCGAGTATAACGAGTAAAAAATCATTGATTGAAAAGTCAGTGTTGTTAGCTGACCATGGTAAAATTGATTTGAGTCGAATGGATATTGCATCACATTTTAGAGCTTCTACGCAATATGGTGATATTTTCATGTCATATAATGAGGACCCTCAAGATACGTTGCTAAGATTGAATCCATCTGATGGAACTTCTGAAGTTATCAATAACAATTTTGAAGATAATAAAGTAGGCTCAGGAAAGCATATTTTAGAGTTCTATACAGATCATGGGGATATTTATATAAATTAAATTTATACTGTCATGAATAGAAAGAGCCAGAAAGTACATTTAATTGAAATGCTTAAAGTAAAAAAATAGCTATATCCCTTTAAATTAAAAGGATATAGCTATTTTTAATTTGGAAATAATTACAAATTACTACAAACTAACCACTTAAAAATAATGAGTCGATGTTAGATATAATGAACGATCTAAATCAAGTTACCCAACAGCAAAATGGTGAAAGTAAATGACTAATAAAATAATATAAAAATATGTTAGAATAAAAAAATGAGAAAATTGGATAGATGGTGGCTAATCTTAGTATAAAGTGAGGTGGTGCTTATGAAAGTACCGACAAAATCTTTAGAAAGGAGACGCCTTGTGTGGTTCCAATTGTAGAAGCACTACACTTAATGTTAGGTTTCGGTACTTTCATCGTTACCTTATTAGGTTTAGTGGTTGCAATTGTTAAATTAAGCCATAAAAAATAACCATCTCTAACTTTGGCGAGGATGAGATGATTATTTAATCATTATTAAATTCCAGCCACCGTCTTTTTAACGGGCTCATTAGGGCGATACACTTATGGTGTGTTGCCCTTTTTCTATATATAAATTACCACAACATAAAAATATTATCAAATTTTTAAGTCGACATATTCATGTCAGCTTTTTATTATGAGGATATACTCCAAGCTTTGAGATCATTATTTAATATGGATTAAATGAACTAAAAAATACTGAAAGAACAATAGAAGAATAAGTATTTCTTATTTATTAAAATACTCAGATAAATTTTTGAATTGCGTGATTAACTTCATAGTAAAAAATCGAAAAATATTTATGGTTATAAACTCATTTAAAAATAATTAAAGACGGGTAATCTTTATTAATTTTTGAATCAATTTTTATATGTGGTAATATTACGGTGTAAAAAGGAGGTTTATATGTGATATTTGTGATGGATGTAGATGGAACTATTTGCTTTAATGGCAGGTCTATAGAGAGATGCTTACTTAACGAAATAGAGAGAATTGGAAAAAAACACGAACTTATTTTTGCATCAGCTAGACCAATAAGAGATTTAGTTCCTGTTGTCAAAGAATTCGAAAATAACATTTTGATAGGGGGGAATGGTTCGATAGTTTCTAACAATAAAGAACTATCTGTGATAAAAAGTATTCCAGAAAATGATTTTAAAAAGATAAAAAGTCTTATTCATGAAAATGAGTTAGAATATATTATCGATGGCTCTTTTGATTATTCGGTGAAAGTGAGTCCTAATAATAAAATATTTAGACAATTAGACCCTGATAGACTGGCAAAAAATCGAAAAATAGAAGAAATAGTTGACCCAATAAAAATTATATTAATAAATTTAAGAGGAAATATGTTTGAATATATAAAAAAACATTTAGAAAAACATGAAGATTTTCTCTCAATAATTTATCATAAAAGCGAAAATAACATTGATATTACTGCTAAAAATATAAATAAATATTCTACATTAAGAAAGATTATTAATACAGATTCTTATATAGCTTATGGCAATGATATAAATGATTATGAGTTACTTAAACATGCTGAGAAGGCTTATTTTGTTGGGGGAAATAAAAAGAGTAATCCTTTTGCTAGTGTGGAAGTCATAAATAGTGATTTTCGAGCAGTTACTGATTCATTAAAATCTTATTAAATTAAGGATGTGATTATTAATGACGGTAGAATTGAAAGATGCAATGAAACAAAGTAGAAGTATGGTTAAAGAAATAGTTAGAGAAAAAACAAATAACTTTGAAACCGGACTCTTTTGGGAAGAGTCATTAAGGTCATGGATAGTTATTGATAATGATATATCGAAAAAATACTAACTAGCTCAAATTTTACTGCAAATAGAAAAAAGATTTTTTCAAAAGGCTCAATGTTTCAAATATACAAAAAATAGTTCTCGAGCATTTTTATTTAAACTGGCTAATGTATATGGACGGTACGGAACATATTGCTTTACGCAAAAAAATGCAAAAACCTGTTAACAAAATAAAAAAAGAGGTAACTGGAATTAGTAAAGAAGTATCTAATGAAATTCTGCAGGACTTAAATGGAGAGTTGAATGCTGTAGAAGAAATTACTAAACCTTTTAGTAACACTTGTCTTTCCAAAATTTTTGGTCTTTCGATTGATGATTACATAAACATCTTAAATATTTCAACAGAGGCTGTAAATTTTTATGGATAGCAGATCCTACTGAGAGTGAAATTTCAAAAAACTATTGATTCAATACTAAAAACTACCAATTATATTGATAATATAATTTCTGAAAAAAGATATGATGATGCAGGACTTTTTAAATTGATGTTAGATAGTATATCAGAAGAAAATGAGTTTATAGTTGCATTAGTTAATATGCTTATTGATGGTCATGAGCCTTTTCAATCGAGTCTGACTAATTTAATTTTTTATCACATTCACAATAGAGAGAGAGGATTTCGTGAATTAAATAGTAAAGATTTAATTCACGAAAGCATTCGGTATGAGCCACCATTTTCATATTGTGCTCGAGAATGTATAAAACAGTCTATGATAGCTGATAAATCAATTAGTGTAGGTGATAGGGTGATGATGATTTTGTATATTAGTAATAATAATGATAAGTCAATAAGTAATCAAAATAATTTATCCTGTACCTATTCTAAAAAAGATAGTTTATCGTTTGGTTATGGAGTTCATCGTTGTTTAGGAGCAAATATTACAACTTTATCATTAGAAGGCTTTTTAGAATCCTTTAAAAAGAATGATGAGCATAATAATTGGCAGATTAAAGATTATAACCACCAAACAACTTATGGATTTATTGAGTTTAAAAGCTTGTATATTGCCCCAAATAATAGATATAAAGTTTAAATATAACTGCATGTAAAAATAGCTATAGCCCTTTATATTAAAAGGATACAGCTATTTTTAATTTGGAAATAATCACAAATTACCACAAACTAACCACTGATTAATCATAACAACAAAGGGTCAAATGATTCAATATAACTATCTAAATTTGATAACGCATCAAATTCCATTTTTTCAGTTATATGAGTATAGATGTTTAATGTGGTTGTTATATTTATGTGTCCAAGTACTTGTTGTACTAATTTTATTGGCGCTCCCACTATACCTTGTACCATTTTAAATCTAACCCATTCTTATAGAGGCGTTATTTTATATTGCGTGTTCTCAAAAGCAAATGATTCATTTGACCATGCTTATCATTTAACTTAGTTAATAAATTCGATACAGTGCATAAATTATATATCAGAATACTACGTATATACCACCTTAATATTGAATTTGTACGTAATATTATGAGGTTTTAAGTTATCCACACATACTAAGAATGCTGAAATGAAAGGATTTGACAAAATATAAATGCAATCACTTTAATTAAGTGCTTTCTGGCTCTTTTTATAGTGTGATGATTTAAAATGATAAATATTAATATGTGGCAAAGGTTAAATCAGTGTCAAGATGGCCGTTAATTGAAGTAATATCTAATGATTCGCCATCGAGCCATTTGCCAAAGTCTATTATGGTAGGTACTTTATTTTCCCCTAAAGTGATATGTGCTGTTAATGATTGTGGTTCATACATACTTGTATGAATTGTACCGGACCAACTTTTGAATAATTTACTATAAATTTCATATTCCGGATTATTAAATAAATTAAATGCGCTCATTTTATCTAGTGATGTAGGTGCTTGTTTTAGAAGGCGATTTAAACGTTCTTTAGATTCTTTTGTAAAATTTCTATTCTCATGTGTTAATAATTTGAAATGATTCGTACAAGTACGATCGTAACGAACATCAACGGAGCGAGGAGAAACTTCGATAATCGCATGATTCAAATGTTTATCCATGACAATGTAACTAAAAGAGCTTCTATGTGGAAGTTCTTTTAGTAATTGTATGGCTTCAGTTACATCTTTACAATATTGTAATATAAGCCTGCCGACCATATAGCAGACGAAGCCATCACCTGGGTGCTTTCTGTGCATGAAATTGTAGCCCATGGATAGACCAGATTCATTCATACCGTCCATTCTCCCGGTTACACGTGATGTAGGACCTATTTGTGCTAATCCGCCATCAGTAGGTTGGAACAATAAGTAACGACCATCATAAGTTGCAGGGTGGTAGTCATAATTTCGAACCATATAATCTTGACCTAAAAAGACCGTACAGCCACTGTTTTTCAACGGTGTGAATCGATAGTGAGCAAAGTTAAGAATCATTTGGCGAGTAGGCAGATTAAGTACTTCTTGCATACCTCTAATTTCTTCCCAAATTTGCGGTGCGTACGTTTGGAAAATGTCATATGTTTCTTTGATATGGATATCAAAGCGGGGCATACGTTTTTTCCATTCTTTCTCTCTATTTTTGAGTAAGGGTGTTTGCTGCATCCACTGTGCTGTTTGTACACCTAAATCAAAGTGTGAACCTCGATGTGTTAAGATGTCTGATTTTACTAATTGCATAGTTTAAAACTCCTATTTATGTGTGTAATCTTACAAAAATGTAACTTCATTGTAACGCTCTGTTAATTGCATTACGTATGACCAGTAGTTATGCTTAAATTAACATCAAGGGACGATTCAGATAGACAAATTCAATGAGGTGATTATTATGTCAAATTATTATGATGCTTTCAAAGATGCAGTCTCCACTTGGTGGGGTCAATAAGATGAGAATAACTAACATTGAATTGGCTAATATTTAACGATATTAGCCCTTTTTTACATATATTGGTAATAAATATAACATCTATCTTTATTCTGATGAGAAGAAAATGTTAAAATAAATAAGACATATTGACTAAAAATTATTGATTTTGCATTACTCCAATAATATCATAAATTCACTTTTTAATATTTAGATTAAAGTAATGGAAAGTGGGTATATATTTATTGATGCTTTCAAGTATGCTATCATTATTGATAGATATGTTAATAATTTATTGAGGTGAATCAGAATGTGTAATTTTATTAAAGGTTTATTTAAATTTGTATTAGGTACAATTCTTACTGTGTCAATAGCAGCAGGTGTTGGTGCAGTAGTTTTCGCTTATATCTTTAAAAAAGATTTCGAAGATATTGAAAGTAAAACAAAAGAAATAGTTTCAGATATTGAAACGAATAATTAAGTTATTGATAGAGCACTTTAGAGTGTTCTCATACTGTCGACAAAGTCTTAGGGCTTTTGTTGGCAGTATTTTTTTTAGCCACCGTTCAACGAAGTTGTTACGGTGGCTTATGCAGTCGATGGTACTGCGGACATAAATCCCGTTCAACGAAGTTGTTACGGTGGCTTATGCAGTCGATGGTACTGCGGACATAAATCCCGTTCAACGAAGTTGTTACGGTGGCTTATGCAGTCGATGGTACTGCGGACATAAATCCCGTTCAACGAAGTTGTTACGGTGGCTAATGCAGTCGGAAAGACTGCGAACATAGATCCGTTCAACGAAGTTGTTACGGTGGCTTATGCAGTCGGAAAGACTGCGAACATAAATCCCGTTCAACGAAGTTGTTACGGTGGCTTATGTAGTCGGAAAGACTGCGAACATAAATCCCGTTCAACGAAGTTGTTACGGTGGCTTATGCAGTCGGAAAGACTGCGAACATAAATCCCGTTCAACGAAGTTGTTACGGTGGCTAATGCAGTCGGAAAGACTGCGAACATAAATCCCGTTCAACGAAGTTGTTACGGTGGCTAATGCAGTCGGAAAGACTGCGAACATAGATCCCGTTCTTCAAGTATAGAAAAGCAGTTAACTATTGTCTTGAGTTATTCTAGTTATATCAAATAATGAAAGTTTAATTGTTTCCTGTGTATGGATTAGGTAACCTTCTAAAAACATATGAGTCATATCTATATTTTTAATTTTTATATGAGTCGTTTCCAACCATCCTGCTTTATAGTATTCGATGTGAATATAGGAATCTGTATGTAACGCTTGATGAAGATGTAAATTTAAGTCATTTAATTGATCGTCTGATAATATAGGACGGTCAATTTTATTTTGATCTACTAAATATTGTTGAATTGTTTCGAATTGTTCTGGCAAAGTTGCAAATGGTGCCCATTTAACCATGCCACGACCTTGCGGGATATTGGCATTAAGAAATTCTCTTGGTATATTTCTATAGTCATTTTCATTTTGATATTTTTTCGGAATCATAAAATCACCTCAACACAATGATAGAACATATGTTCGTGTTATTGCAAGAAGTTTTTCCTTATTTTAAGTTAATAAAGCATGAATCTTAATTTGATAGAAATTGATAATAATCGTTATATTGTCATTTAGTATAGATATTTATTAAAATGAAACTACAATAATATGGAGGGGTTTACATGACGACAACAGGTTATATTGGTACGTATACGAAAAAAGAGGGCAAAGGTGTTTATCGTTTTGAATTAGATGAACAAACTGGAAGCGTAACAGAAGTTGAAACAGGATATGAATTAGAAGCATCCACTTATGTAAATCAACATAATTCATTTTTATATGCTGTAACACGTGAAGGAGATAATTGCGGTGTTGCTAGTCTTAAAATAGAAGAAGATGGTAAACTCAAATTAATTAATAAATGTCTTGCTTCTACAAAAGGTAGCGGCTGTTATGTAGATGTGTCACCAGACGGAAAGTTTATTTTTGAGTCTGTTTACGGTGCTGGATTAGCGCGCTTATATGAAGCGAATCCTGAAACAGGTGAAATCATACGTTTGATTCAAGAGTTAGAGCACAATTATCCAACTGGGCCACACGAAAGACAAGATCAGCCACATGTGCATTTTATTAGTACAACACCAGATGAAAAATATGTTGTTGCAATCGATTTAGGTACAGATAAAATAGTAACATACGAATTTAATGATCATGGTTTTAGTGAACATGCAGTGAGTGATTTTGAACCAGGGGATGGACCAAGACATATTACTTTTCATGAAAATGGGAAGTTTGCTTATGTTGTCCATGAGTTATCAAATGTCGTAAGTACAGTAAAATATGAAGACGGAAAATTCACAGAACTCCAACGACATTCAACAATTCCAGAAAATTTTGAAGGTGATACAAAATTAGCGGCAGTAAGACAGTCACACGATCAAAAATTCTTATACATCACGAATAGAGGGCACGATAGTATTGCCATTTTTAAAGTAAGTGATGATGGTTCAACGATTTCATTCGTTGATATTGTATCAAGTGGTGGCGAATTCCCACGTGATTTCAACATTACTGACTCAGACGATTTCTTAGTTTGTGCACACCAAGAAGGTGACTATACACTGACAGTTTTCAAACGTGATAAAATTACAGGACAATTAGAAAAAGTTGATCATCATGAATCAGCACCAGAAGGCGTTTGTGTACAATTTTTAAAATAAAGACAATTGAAAAAAATTAAAAAAATAACCTAGTATGGATAATACACTGCCATACTAGGTTAATTTCTATTTGTTGAAAAATGTTTTGATGTATTTAAATTTCCCTTTATATGGTGGGAATATGAGGCTTGATTCAAGTCTTGTAGATTTAAATACATAAGATTTATCATGACTAAACGTATCAAAACTATATTTACCATGATATTGTCCAATCCCCGAGGCACCGACACCACCAAAAGGTAAGTTTGGGTTTGCGAGGTGCATCAGCGTATCATTAATCGCGCCACCACCAAATGAAATTTCATGAAGTACACGTTCTGTTGCATTTTCATCTTCGCTAAATAAATATAAGCTGAGTGGCTTAGGTTTAGTGCGTATTAAATCAATTGCTTCATCAAAGTCATCATAAGGAATGATTGGTAAAATAGGGCCGAAAATCTCATCTTCCATTATTTTAGCATCGAAAGTAATACCATCTAAAATGGTTGGAGCGATGTATTTATCATCTGCATCAGATTGACCGCCAAATGCAATTTCTGTTTTATGAACATTTAATAAATGGTCTAAACGGTCGAAATGTTTTTGATTAATGATACGACCGAAATCTGGACTATCTTGTATAGATTTACCGTAAAATTCAGTGATGGTATTTTTGAGTGCCGCGATGAGTTGGCTTTTGACTTTTCGGTTAACTAAAATATAGTCTGGTGACACACAAGTTTGACCAGCGTTCGTAAATTTTCCGAAACAAATGCGTTCGCTTGCTACTTTGATATTTGCTGATTCATCTACAATCGCAGGAGATTTACCCCCTAATTCTAAAGTGACAGGCGTTAAGTTTTCGCTAGCTGCACGATAGACAATACGTCCTACTTTTTCGCTGCCAGTGAAAAAGACATAATCAAAAGGTAGGTGTATGAGCGATTGTGTAGTTTCTGCGTCGCCTTGACATACACTAATATATTCAGGGTTGAATACATCTTCAATAATTTGCTGTACTATATCTGCAACGTGTGGTGTGAATTCTGATGGTTTAAGTATAGCTGTATTTCCCGCTGCTATTGCACCAATTAATGGTTCAATGAGTAATTGGAAAGGGTAATTAAAAGGCCCGATAATTAAGACCGTACCATAAGGCTCTTTCATGATATAACTTTTAGTAGGGAATAAATAAAGGGGCGTGTTAACTTGTTTTCTTTTCGCCCAATTTTTAAGTTCTTTGCGTGCTGACTTAATGCTTTTTAAAGTGAATCCAATCTCGGTTGCATAAGCTTCCACTTTGTTTTTTCCTAAATCTTTTTGAAGTGCGTCGAGTAATTCATTTTCATGATTTTTAATACTTTTACCCAAGAGTTTGAGTTGTTTTTTTCTAAACTTAAGATCTTTGGTTTCGTGAGTATTAAAATATTGTTTACTATTATGGAAAGTTTGCTCTATTGAATTCAAATGATATTCCTCCTATTATGAGATGTCGCTATGCTTATGCAAATGGGTAAAAAACTGGAACATATTTACTATGTTCCAGAATACTGAGCGGTTAGGTGTTTAGTTTCTTTGTCCACTCAGTGTTTATCATATACTATTAAACGACTTCGTTTAAAGCTTCTGTAATTTGAGGTACAACTTGTTTTTTACGAGAAACTACTCCAGGTAAGAATGCAGTATTGTTTTCAAGTTCAACATTGAAAGCTTTACCTACTTTGTCTGTTTCAGGTCCTACTACTAAAATTTTAGAATCACTATTAATGATGTCAGTCACGACTAACACAAATAAATCATATTTTTCATTTGCACTTGTTTCTAACATAGCTTTTGTTAATTCTTCTTGACGTGCAAAGACTTCATCAATATCCACAGTATTAACTTGTCCAATATGAGTTGAATAATCTCCCATGTTGAAAGATTTTGCATCCATAGATAAGATATCTGAAATTGATTTGTCTGTTGTAGACGCACCTGCTTTTAACATATCTAAACCGTAAGATTCTAAGTCAACATTGGCGATCGCTTTCAATGCTTCTGCAGTTTGCACATCTTCTTCAGTACATGTAGGTGATTTGAATAATAAACTATCTGAGATAATTGCAGAAATCATTAAGCCAGCAATTTCAGGTTTAATTTCAAAACCGCGTTCTTTATACATTTTGTATAAAATTGTTGCTGTACAACCAACTGGTTCAGCACGGTAATATAAAGGTGCTGCAGTTTCAAAATTAGAAATTCTATGGTGATCTACGACATGTTGAATTGTAGCGTCAGCAATTGAATCTGCGCTTTGTTGGAATTCATTATGGTCAACTAAAATAACATTTTGATCAGCTAGATTATCGTTAAGTAATTCTGGCGCTTCTACTTTGAAATGATCTAAAGCAAATTGCGTTTCAGGACCTATTTCGCCTAAACGGTAAGACGCAGCCTCCGAATTACCTGTTTGTTGTTCAAAATCTGCCATGATGATGGCAGATGCAATAGCATCTGTATCTGGATTTTTATGTCCGAAAATATAAGTTTTTGCCATATCTAAATTCTCCTTATTTATATAGTTAATATTATTTTATCATGAGTTTGCATAGTTATTCTACTTCAGCACCTAAGGAATTTTTAAAATGATCTAAAGCCCAATCATGACCTGTTGGATTAAATGAAGCAACGCCTTTATGAGAAATACTGATAGAATAACCTAAATTATAGGCAGTAATCGCTGTATGTAATACACAAATGTCGGTACATACACCAACAATTTCTAAATGTGTTACATTTCTTTCTCGTAGCAAAATATCTAACGAAGTACCGCAAAAAGCATCATAACGTGTTTTATCTAAAAAATGTATGTGATCATTAAATAATATATTTTGATAGATATCATTTACTTTGCCGTAAAGTTCTCTCCCAGATGTTCCTAGAATATTGTGAGGAGGGAAGAGCTTGTTCTCAGGATGATAACTATTTTCTTCAAAATGTAAATCCATCATAAAGAAAATGTTCTGTTGTTTTTTATTATATACTTCAATTCTTTCCACAATATAATGTTCAATTTGCTGGGCTGGAATGCCACAAGTCATTTTTCCGTTATCTGCAACAAAATCATTTGAATAATCCACTACAATAAGTGCACTTTTTTTCATAATTTGTGAACACTCCTAATATTAAAGATAATAAGTATTATATACTAAGTAGATAAATCAATAAAGCTACAACAAACGCGTTTGAAAATTCTTAATTAAGTTTATTATAAAGTATTGAGAAAGAGAGGGATTGTCCTATGATGATTAATGCAAAGGAATTTGGATTAAAAGGTAAAAGTAAAAGCGCAGATACACGAGCAATGCAACGTGCATTGAATTATGCAAAAAAATATCCTTCGATAACAATATATGTACCTAAAGGTGAGTTTCATATACGCAAGTCACTGGTTATTTATGAGTCTACAACATTATTGCTAGATAAAGGCGCAGTTCTTAAAAGATGTGGGAAAGATGCCTTACTAAAAAATGGTAGAAGGTTTAAACCTTACTATGGTTATAACGGCAACAGCCATATTTATATTGCAGGAGGAACATTTGATATGAATGGCTATGATTTCCCTTATAATAATACAGCAATGTGTATAGGACATGCCCAAGATATTCAAATTGTCGATGTGACCTTTAAAGATATTATAGGTGGTCATGGACTGGATGCATGTGGGGTAAATGGATTATATATAAATAATTGTAAATTTTTAGGATTCAATGATAGTGATGGGACAAGAACTTTTTCAGAAGCAATTCAGTTAGATATTCAAGTACCAGGTGCGTTTCCTAAATTTGGGACGACAGACGGAACGATTACAAAAAATGTAATAATAGAAAATTGTTATTTTGGCAATTCAGATACGCCTACGATGCAGTCCTGGAACAGGGCGATTGGTTCTCATGCAAGTCGTTATAATCAATTTTATCAAAATATCCATATTCGTTTTAATACATTTGAAGGGATAAAGCAATATGCACTAACACCTTTAAAATATAAAGATACGTATATTCATCATAATATTTTTAAAAACTGTGCTGGTGGTGTTCGTTTTTTAGCAGTTAAAGATGGTAAAAATGCAAAAGATTTAAAAGGGAAACAAAGATCAACTCAAGCAGGGTGTAATTTAAATATTTATCAAAATAAATTTGTTGGAACGATAGAGAAATATGCAATTCGGATTCAAAGTTATAATAATATAAAACATAAAAATATTTTTATTGCTCAAAATGAGTTTGATGAATCGCCACCTAAAATGTATTTGAAAGACATTAAAAATTTATTTTTATCTTATGATGATAAAATTTAAAATAATGTTAAGTCTAATTAAACAGGATTAGAATGCTACATTGACATTATAAAGGATGTGTTTGTAAGCGGTTTAGCATTGATATTTCATTAAGATTATATTATGTTATAAACTAAGAAATGTTATGAATATTCAGAAAAGTAACTTTAGAGGGGGACGAATATGAACAATTTGAACAAAGGGGATATGAGAAGGTCACAATATTTAATGTTTTTTTCTAACAAGAAAGAAAAGAAGTCTTATAACAGTGGACAATTAATAGGCTTAATATTGGGGCCACTATTATTCGTTTTAACATTACTATTTTTACAGCCTGAAGGTTTATCAAGTAAAGGTATATTTGTTTTAGCAATAACACTTTGGATTGCAACGTGGTGGATTACTGAAGCTATTCCGATTGCAGCAACGAGTTTGTTACCATTAATATTGATGCCAATTGGACATGTATTAAGTCCAGAAGAAGTTTCATCACAATATGGTAATGATATTATCTTTTTATTCTTAGGCGGTTTCATTTTAGCGATTGCCATGGAAAGATGGAATTTACATACCCGAGTTGCTCTAACGATTATCAATACATTAGGGACAAGTACAGGAAAGATTTTACTAGGATTTATGATTGCGACAGCCTTTTTATCCATGTTTGTGTCGAACACTGCCGCTGTTATGATTATGATTCCGATTGGTTTAGCAATTATTAAAGAAGCCAGTGAATTAAAAGATAAAGGCATTAAAGATTCAAGTATTACTAAGTTTGAGCAATCCATAGTTTTAGCAATTGGTTATGCCGGTACAATCGGTGGTCTTGGCACGTTAATTGGGACACCGCCTCTGATTATTTTAAAGGGACAATATCAATCTGCATTTGGTGAAGAAATTAGTTTTGCTAAATGGATGATTATTGGTGTACCAACGGTTATTGTTTTACTATTCTTAGTTTGGGCATACATACGATATATAGCTTTTAGACATGATATGAAAGCATTACCAGGTGGTAAAGCGTTAATTAAAAGAAAATTAGATGAATTAGGCAAGATGAAATATGAAGAGAAAGTAGTTCAAGCTGTGTTCATGCTTGCTAGTTTCTTATGGATAAGCAGAGAGTTTTTACTGAAAAATTGGACATATACTTCAGAAATAGATGATGGAACTATAGCTATGTTTATTGCAGTCTTACTCTTTTTAATTCCTGCGAAAAATAAAGAACAACATAAACGTATTATAGATTGGGATGTGGCTAAAGATTTACCATGGGGTGTATTAATTCTCTTTGGTGGGGGTCTAGCGCTAGCGGAAGGGATATCATCAAGTGGTTTAGCAGCATGGCTTGGCGATCAGTTGAAACTGATAGAAGGTGTGAGTCCTTTAATCATTGTAATAGTCATTACCGTATTTGTACTGTTCTTAACTGAAATTACATCTAATACTGCAACTGCAACGATGATATTACCAATTCTTGCAACATTATCAGTTGCAGTAAACGTTCATCCGTTATTGCTGATGGCACCTGCTGCAATGGCGACGAACTGTGCATTTATGTTGCCAGTAGGTACGCCACCGAATGCAATTGTATTTGGTACAGGACGTATTAGTATTAAAAGAATGGCGTCTGTCGGCTTTTGGATAAACATACTAAGTATTATCGTTATAGTACTCGTTGTTTACTTCCTAGTACCACCAGTATTAGGTATAGATGTAACCAAGCCATTGCCACTTAAATAATAATATAGATAAATAAAACTCTCCATTTCTAAATAATGAAATGGAGAGTTTTTGGTTTGTTTAATTGAGTTATATAAAAATAAACTTAACTTAATTTATTAAATGAACCAATAATTGAGACTTGGAAGTCTAGCGTGTTTAAAATTTTAATAACCTTAGCCAAATCTTCATTGATTGGTGTGTCTGCTTGTACAAAAAAGTGGTACATTCCGAGTTGTGTTTTTAAAGGTCTAGATTCAATCCAAGACAAGTTAATATTAAATAAAACAAAAGTATTTAATATGCTTGCTAATAAACCAGGTTTATCAAATTGAGGCGTGATGAGCAATAATGTATCGCTCGCATCCTCTACATCCTCGATGCTACTCGGTTGGTTACTAACGACTAAAAAGCGCGTTACATTATGTGGGAAGTCTTGTATGTTTTCCTCAATAGGTGAATAGCCGTATGCTTCACCACTACCTAAAGGTGCAATGGCACCAACGTGATTAGTTATTTTTTCCAAACTTTTGATTGTACTGTCTACATAGTCATACGTGAACCCTTGCTTTTGTATGTACTGACTCGTTTGACTAATCGCAGGCGCAATAGAATAAACTTTTGAGATATCATTTACTGTAGCACCTTGAGAACCATACAACGCGAATTGAATATCTAAATGAAGTTCACCTTGTGCAAAAATATTTTGTTGTGTTAATGCATCTGCGACAATATTAATCGTCCCTTCAATTGAATTTTCAATTGGTACTACGGCGATACTGTTATCATCGTTAGAAACAGCTTGTACTACTTCGTACAGGTTAGATTTGGCTTCAAAATCCATTTCAGATTCTGATTTATATTGTTTTGCTGCTAAGTATGAAAAGGTCCCTTTTGGGCCTAAAT
Source organism: Staphylococcus sp. OJ82 (assembly GCF_000294465.1). NCBI lineage: Bacteria > Bacillati > Bacillota > Bacilli > Caryophanales > Staphylococcaceae > Staphylococcus > Staphylococcus sp. OJ82. The sequence goes on from NZ_ALPU01000005.1 coordinate 63,451, forward strand.
AATAAAGTTTCATGTGACGTTACCCCTTGTTTATATGTGTAAGGATAGAGTGTTTAATGGAATGGACAACCCGTAGATGTTGATTTCTTATAAAAGAAATTAGGTTCTCGAATTTCATTTTTATAACCATGATGATAATTTGCCACCAATGTTGGAGATAACGAAGGTGATAACCATGACCATTTACCAGTAACATCTCTTCCTTCTTTTGTTTCATTCTTTTCAAATCGTTCAAACTGCTTAGAAGCAGTCAAATGATCAACAATAGAGACGCCTTCATTTTTAAAGGAATGATACACTGCATCGTTTAGTTCGACAAGTGCACGATCTTTATTGAAAGAATTATTCTTAAGTGTATCAAATTCAAATGCTTCTGCAACACTTTCTAGCAAATTATAACGATAACTATCTGTAAAATTACGAACAGCAATCTCATTTACCATATACCAACCGTTAAATGGTGCTGTTGGGTATGTAATGCCGCCAATTTTTAAATCCATACTTGATATAATAGGAACGGCATACCATTTTAAACCGAGTTGTTTTAACTTTGGATAGCGGTCATGTGTTATAGGAACTTCCCTAATTAATTCTGGGTTATAAGTATGATATTTTAAATTACCTTCAGGCATCTTATAAATTAAAGGTAAGACATCAAAGTGAGTATGTTCTCCTGTCCATCCAAGATGTTCAGCGAGTTGCGTTATACTTCGTTCAGCAGGGTCGCCTAAATCTGAATAACCTGCATATCTGATTAATTGATTATTATAAATTTGTGGTGGTTGGTGCTGTGAAAAGATAGTGATATAAGGTTTGATTTTTCCATTATTTGTTGCAGTTGTTATGTGATTTTCAATTGTAGCTATAAATTCATCTTCAGTTTGAATATCTCTTGCGTCTGCTACAGTTAATGAATTCCAAAAAAATCGACCAATACAACGATTAGAATTCCTCCAAGCCAATTTAGCACCATAAGTAAGTTCTTCAATTGTATGTTCATACGTGCCATTTGTTTGAATAGCAATTTCAATTTCTTTAATTCTATCTAATGTAACATGTTCATCGTAACTTAATTCTTTATGCATTGTTTTAATAAATGATTTAGCTTCATTTAACATATAAACACCTCACTTAGTATTATAAGTGATTACAGTTAATTTATAATTATAAAACTATAAATGTCACTACTTTGTCGTTAGTAATGTCACACTTTTATCAAAATTTAAAATAATGAACAATAGCAAACTGAAAATGTTGCACGAATGCTATTAAATAGGATGGTATTTCAGGTGCTAACAACGTTTCTTTTATGCTAAACTAATAGAAAAGCTGATTGGAGAGATTTTTGTGTACCAATACGAAGACGATACATTAGTATTGCATAATGATTTATATCAAATAAATATGGCTGAAAGTTATTGGAATGATGGTATTCATGAACGATTAGCAGTCTTTGATTTGTATTTTAGAAATATGCCATTCGACAGTGGCTATGCGGTTTTTAATGGATTAAAGCGTGTGATTGAATATATAAATCAATTTCATTTTTCAGAATCAGATATAGAATATTTAAAATCTATTGGCTATCAAGAGGATTTCTTGAGTTATTTAAAAGACTTGAAATTTACTGGTAATATTCGCTCAATGCACGAAGGTGAGCTTTGTTTTGGTAATGAACCATTAATGAGAGTAGAGGCGCCACTAATACAAGCTCAATTAATAGAAACGATGCTATTAAATATAGTGAATTTCCATACTTTGATTACAACAAAGGCGAGTCGTATTCGACAAGTTGCGCTGGATGATATGTTAATGGAATTTGGTACACGCCGTGCGCAAGAAGCGGGCGCAGCATTATGGGGAGCCAGAGCATCATACATTGGTGGCTTCAATTCTACAAGTAATGTAAGAGCAGGAAAGTTATTTGGCATTCCAGTATCTGGTACACACGCCCATGCAATGGTGCAAACATATGGTGATGAATATATTGCTTTTAAAAAATACGCCGAGCGACATAAGGACTGTGTGTTTTTAGTAGATACATTCCATACGCTAAAATCTGGTGTTCCAACAGCAATTAAAGTTGCAAAAGAATTAGGGGACAAAATTAATTTCGTAGGTATTCGATTAGATTCAGGAGATATTGCTTACCTTTCTAAAGAAGCGCGACGTATGTTAGATGAAGCTGGATTTACAGATGCCAAAATTATTGCTTCAAACGATTTAGATGAACAGACAATCACGAGTTTGAAATCACAAGGTGCAAGAGTTGATTCATGGGGTGTAGGTACTAAATTAATTACAGGCTATGACCAACCAGCACTTGGTGCAGTTTATAAGCTCGTTGCTGTTGAAGATAGTTCTGGCGCATATGTTGATCGTATTAAACTCTCAAATAATGCAGAAAAAGTAACGACGCCAGGCAAGAAAAAGGTATACCGTATCATTAATAAAAAAACGAACAAAGCTGAAGGAGACTACATTACATTGGATCATGAAGATCCATATGAAACGACGCCGCTTAAACTTTTTCATCCTGTCCATACCTACAAGATGAAATTTATAAAATCATTTATAGCGAAAGATTTGCATCATGATATTTATAAAGACGGTAAATTAGTATATGATTTACCAAGTGAACAAGAAGCACAAACTTATTTGAAAGAAAATCTTACCTATTTATGGGATGAAAATAAGCGTCATCTTAACCCACAAGAATACCCTGTAGATTTAAGTACAGCATGTTGGGAAAATAAACATAAACGTATATTTGAAGTCGCAGAACATGTAAAGGAGATGGAAGAAAATGAGTAATTTACAAGAAATCATTGTTAAAGAAATGAATGTCCAACCAATGATTGACAGTGAACAAGAAGCGCGTAGCATAATTCAATTTATTAAAAGCTATGTACAATCTCACTCATTTATCCAATCTTTAGTGTTAGGTATTTCAGGTGGCCAAGATTCCACTTTAGCTGGTAAACTGTGTCAAACTGCAGTTAATGAGTTAAAAGAAGAAAAAATTCATTGCCAATTCATTGCTGTTAAATTACCATATGGTGAACAAAAAGATGCAGCCGAAGTGGAAGATGCATTGAAGTTCATCCAACCGGACGCAGTAGTAACGATTAATATTAAATCAGCTGTAGATCAGAGTGTGCAATCACTAAAAGGTGCTGGTATTTCACTTACTGATTTTCAAAAAGGAAATGAAAAAGCACGTGAACGTATGAAAGTACAATTCTCAATTGCTGCAAATAAACAAGGTATAGTAATCGGTACGGATCATTCGGCTGAAAGTGTAACGGGTTTTTATACGAAATATGGTGATGGTGCTGCTGATATTGCACCGCTATTTGGTTTGAACAAACGCCAAGGTAGACAATTATTAAAGTATTTAGAAGCGCCGAAGCACTTATATGAAAAGGTGCCTACTGCAGATTTAGAAGAAGACAAGCCACAATTACCAGATGAAGAGGCACTAGGTGTGAGTTATGATCACATAGATGATTATTTGGAAGGCAAATCGGTACCAGATGATGCACAAGAAGTTATTGAGCGTCATTATATTAAGAGTGCACATAAAAGAGAATTAGCTTATACAAGACACACATGGCCTAAAAATTAACTACTATAACCGTAAGTTTTTAGTGACAAAATATAAACTTACTGATAGAATTACTTGAATTTAATGTAACAGAAAGGAAAATGGACATGTCAGTGATAACATCTACGCCATGGTTAATGGTTTTAGCCATTTTTATAATCAACGTTGCTTATGTAACATGCTTAACGATGAGAACAATATTAACCCTTAAAGGTTATCGCTATGTTGCTGCAATCGTGAGCTTCTTGGAAGTCCTTGTATATGTTATTGGTTTAGGTATGGTAATGTCTAGTTTGGATCAAATCCAAAATGTACTTGCATACGCCTTTGGTTTTTCAATAGGTATTATTGTTGGTATGAAGATTGAAGAAAAACTAGCACTTGGTTATACAGTAGTCAATGTAACTTCATCTGAGTATGAGTTAGACTTACCAAGACAATTAAGAGATTTAGGGTATGGTGTGACACATAATACTGCATACGGCCGAGATGGCAAACGCTTGATTTTACAAATACTTACACCGAGACGTTTTGAAGCTAAATTAATTGAGACGATTAAACAAATTGATGCAAAAGCATTTATGGTCGCATATGAACCGCGTACAATTCATGGAGGGTTCTGGGCGAAAGGTGTTAAAAGTAAAAAACTTAAACAATATGATACGGATGAAGTTGAAAGCATATGAAAAAACAACAAAAATTCAAAGTCGAAGAACACGAGTCAATTCAAGATTGTTTGGGTCGCATGCGTGAAGCTGGCTATACACCAGTTAAACGTTTTGAAAAGCCTGTTTACAAAGAAAATAAAGACGGCAGCGTAGAGGTACTTAAACAAGAAATTGAGTTCGTAGGCAAATTACAAGAATGATAAATATGGGAGCCTGATACATGTATTTATGTTTCGGGCTCTTTTTTTAATATTTTGATTCTAAATAATTTCTATAGTAGGCTTAAAAGGCTTATACATTTCAAAGTAATTCTGTTAAACTAGTATTGAAAAGAATAAACACGAACTTTAAAGTGAAAATGAACTTAAATGTGCATGTTTTGAGGTTTGTGAACTAAAACTTATGTAAGATAGGAGCTAATTTCAATGATTGAACGCTATTCTAGAGAAGAAATGTCTAATATTTGGACTGATCAAAATCGCTATGAAGCTTGGTTGGAAGTAGAGATACTTGCTTGTGAAGCTTGGAGTAAACTAGGGGATATACCTGAGGCAGACGTCAAAAAAATACGTGAAAACGCCAAAGTTGATGTTGAACGTGCACAGGAAATTGAACAAGAAACACGTCATGATGTAGTCGCATTTACTAGACAAGTTTCTGAAACACTTGGTGAAGAACGTAAGTGGGTTCATTATGGTTTAACTTCAACTGATGTAGTAGATACTGCGTTAAGTTATGTGATTAAACAGGCAAACGACATTATTGAAAAAGATTTAGAAAGATTTATTGAAGTATTAGCGAAAAAAGCAAAAGATTACAAATATACATTAATGATGGGTCGTACACACGGTGTGCATGCTGAACCAACAACGTTTGGTGTCAAAATGGCGCTTTGGTATACAGAAATGCAACGTAATTTAGAACGTTTTAAACGCGTAAGAGAAGAAATTGAAGTTGGAAAAATGAGTGGTGCAGTAGGGACTTTTGCTAACATACCACCTGAAATAGAAGCACATGTGTGTGAAAATTTAGGCCTGGGTGCAGCTCCAGTATCAACACAAACGCTACAACGTGATCGTCATGCTTATTATATTGCGACACTTGCACTTATCAGTACTTCAATGGAAAAATTTGCCGTGGAAATACGTAATTTACAAAAAACTGAGACACGTGAAGTAGAAGAAGCATTTGCTAAAGGACAAAAAGGTTCATCAGCAATGCCACACAAACGTAATCCAATTGGTTCTGAAAACATTACAGGTATTGCACGTGTGATAAGAGGTTATGTGACAACAGCTTATGAAAACGTTCCGTTATGGCATGAACGAGATATTTCTCATTCTTCAGCTGAACGAATTATGCTCCCAGATGTTACGATTGCATTAGACTACGGCTTGAACCGTTTTACAAATATTGTTGATAGACTTACAGTATTTGAAGATAATATGCTTGGAAATATTGATAAAACGTTTGGTTTAATCTACTCACAACGTGTATTATTAGCTTTAATTAATAAAGGTTTGGCACGTGAAGAAGCATATGATAAAGTACAACCTAAGGCGATGGAGTCTTGGGAAACTAAAACACCATTTAGAACATTAATAGAACAAGACAATTCAATTACAACATTATTATCTGAAGCAGACTTAGATGAATGTTTCAATCCAAAACACCATTTAAACCAAGTTGACACTATTTTTGAAAGAGCTGGTTTAGAATAATCAGGAATAATTGAATTTTTCAAGGGAAATCGTTACACTTTAATGTATTAGTACGTTAAACTGAGATTAAATTGAAAGATACAGGGGTTGTTTTGAATGCAAATAGAAAAATTAAGAGGAAAAGCATTAGATGAATTGTTCGATGCGATTTTGACGCTTGAAAATAGAGAAGAATGTTATGAATTCTTTGATGATTTATGTACTGTTAATGAAATACAGTCATTGTCACAACGATTACAAGTCGCAAAAATGATTAAACAAGGCTTCACTTATGCGACAATTGAACAAGAATCTGGTGCATCAACTGCAACAATTTCTCGTGTGAAAAGATCGTTGCAATGGGGCAATGATGCTTATACCGTAATTCTAGATCGCATGAATATTGAAACGGCTGATTAGATAATTTTATATGAGAAGTAAGGTTAACTATTTAAGTTAACCCTAGCTGTCGATAGAGTATAATACTTTGTCGGCAGCTTCTTTATGTTTTGTAAAGTGATAGAATGGTAATTGAGACGTATCAACTACATCTTTGTTAAATGCATTCTTTGAAAATATTATTATATGTACACATGTTGGAGGGGAAATTACTGTGTTTAAGAAGTGGATAATTGTAATTGCGACTTTATTATTTATCGGTAGTGTCATACGAATGTTGCTTATTATAGCTTCTAATCATCAACAACCTATGCATTCAAATATCGTCGAACCTAAAAATGCATTACCAATTATTGTTGGAAGACAAGGCGTGACGAAAGTGAATGGACATGTCATTGTTAACAAAACATATCAATTACCGCAACACTATAAACCTGCTGAAAATAAAAAAGCCAGACGTAAATTAAATGAAATGTTAGATAAAGCTGAACAAAAAGAATTAGATTTAAAATATATTAGTGGCTATAGAAGTTATAAAGATCAACAAAAAGTAGTGAAATCATATCTTGAAAATGATGGAAAAAAAGTCGCGAAACAATATACTGCTAAACCAGGACATTCAGAACATCAAACAGGATTAGCATTCGATGTAGGCACGCAAAGGTCACTCGAAAATTTCTACGAAGATTTTGAACATACAAAAGAAGCACACTGGTTAGCTCAAAACGCTTCTAAATATGGATTTATTATTAGGTATCCTAAAGGGCAATCAAAGCACACTGGCTATGCATATGAAGCATGGCATTTGCGATATGTAGGACCTGAATTAGCTGGAATTATAGACAACCAAGATACAAATTTAGAAAGTTATTACCAGTTAAATTAAATAATTACCGTAAAAAGGAAACTAAATTATAAAAATCATCTCAGAAATATTGGGGTGGTTTTTTTCGACATCATTTTAGAACTCACAGACTAAAAATGATATAATCATATGTATGTTTAAAAAAGGAGTAACATATCATGTATGACATTAAAAAGTGGAAACATATTTTTAAATTAGACCCTGCAAAGTTAATATCTGACGAAGAATTAGAAGCAATTTGTTTATCTAATACGGACGCAATTATCATAGGTGGAACAGATGAAGTTACTGAAGATAATGTGTTTCATTTAAAGCGACGCTTAAACCAATTTTCATTACCCATAGCATTGGAAATTTCAAATGTAGATAGCGTAATGCTTGGCTTCGACTTTTATTTCGTGCCTACCGTGTTAAACAGTTCAGATGTTAAATATCATAATGGCATATTGTTAGATGCACTCAAGTCATTCGGACAAATAATTGATTTTGATGAAGTCATATTTGAAGGCTATGTCGTACTTAATCCTGATAGTAAAGTCGCGAAAGTGACGCAAGCAAATACAAACTTAACGGATGAAGATATTGAAGCTTATGCATTAATGATTAATGATATGTACAAATTACCGGTTATGTATATAGAATATAGTGGTACATATGGAGAAGTAGAAATAGTAAAAGCAGCAGCAAATCAATTAACAGATACACAACTATTTTATGGTGGTGGTATTAGTGATTATAATGATGCAAAACAAATGGCTTCAATCGCAGACACTATTATAGTTGGAGACATTATATATAAAGATATAGAAAAAGCATTAAAAACAGTTGAGATAAAGGAGTCACATAAATGAACGCATTAGTTAATAAGATGAATGAGGAACAAAGCCAAGCAGTACGTACAACAGAGGGGCCATTGCTTATAATGGCAGGTGCAGGTTCAGGCAAAACACGTGTCTTAACACATCGTATAGCTTACTTGCTTGATGAGAAAGACGTGTCTCCATATAACGTATTAGCCATCACATTTACAAATAAAGCTGCCAAAGAAATGAAAGCACGTGTTGAGACATTAGTTGGAGAACAAGCTCAAGTGCTATGGATGTCTACATTTCACTCTATGTGTGTGAGAATACTTCGAAGAGATGCAGATAGAATTGGTATAGAACGCAATTTTACAATTATTGATCCAACTGATCAAAAATCAGTAATTAAAGATGTATTAAAAAATGAAAATATCGATAGCAAAAAGTTTGAGCCTAGAATGTTTATAGGCGCTATTAGTAATTTGAAAAACGAATTAAAAACGCCGGAAGATGCACAAAAAGAAGCAAATGATTATCATGCACAAATGGTTGCTACTGTTTATAAAGGTTATCAACGTCAACTTTCAAGAAACGAAGCACTAGATTTTGATGATTTGATTATGATTACAATACGTCTATTTGAACGAGTTCCAGAAGTATTAGATTATTATCAAAACAAATTCCAGTATATTCATGTGGATGAGTATCAAGATACGAATAAAGCACAATATACATTAGTTAAACTCCTTGCAAATAAATTTAAAAACCTTTGCGTTGTAGGTGACTCAGATCAATCTATATACGGATGGCGTGGCGCAGATATACAAAATATCCTTTCTTTTGAAGAAGATTATCCAGAAGCAAAAACGGTTTTCCTAGAGCAAAACTATCGTTCTACAAAAAATATTTTAAATGCGGCTAATGAAGTAATTAAAAATAATTCAGAGCGTAAACCTAAAGGATTATGGACGGGCAATACTGACGGCGATAAAATACATTATTATGAAGCAACAACTGAACGAGATGAAGCGGAATATGTTGTACGCGAAATTATGAAACATCAGCGTAATGGAAAGAAATATAAAGATATGGCTATTTTATATCGTACGAACGCACAGTCACGTGTACTTGAAGAAACGTTTATGAAATCAAATCTTCCCTATACAATGGTTGGCGGTCAAAAATTCTATGATAGAAAAGAAATTAAAGATTTATTAAGTTATGTACGAATCATTGCCAATAGTAATGATGATATTAGCTTGCGTCGTGTAATAAACATTCCAAAACGTGGTATTGGACCAACTTCAGTAGATAAAATTCAAACTTATGCAATGCAAAATGATTTAAGCATGTTTGATGCATTAGCTGAAGTAGACTTTATTGGATTATCTAAAAAAGTAACGCAAGAATGTATTAATTTTTATGATGTAATGCAAAATCTTATCAAACAACAAGAATTTCTTGAAATTACTGAAATTGTTGAAGAAGTGCTAGTTAAATCAGGTTACCGTGATATGTTAGAACGTGAACAAACGTTAGAATCTAGAAGTAGACTTGAAAATATTGATGAGTTTATGTCTGTTCCCAAAGATTATGAAGAGAATACACCATTAGAAGAACAGTCATTAATTAACTTTTTAACAGATTTATCATTAGTTGCAGATATAGATGAAGCGCAAATTGAAGATGGTATCACGTTGATGACAATGCACTCTGCTAAAGGTCTAGAATTTCCGATTGTATTTATCATGGGCATGGAAGAGTCTTTATTCCCACACATTAGAGCAATTAAGAGCGATGAGGAACATGAAATGCAAGAAGAGAGACGTATTTGTTATGTAGCTATCACACGTGCTGAAGAAACATTATATTTAACACATGCAACATCAAGAATGTTATTTGGACGACCACAATCCAATATGGCTTCTAGATTTTTAAGAGAAATACCTGAAGATCTATTGGAAAATGAAACTAAATCTAAAGCAAAAGCTAAAACACAAGGCACTAGCTTCCGTTCAGCAACAAAAGAACCAGCTAAAAGAGGTTATAGCCAACGTGCTACAGCTACTAAAAAAACACAAGTGTCTTCAGATTGGAAAGTTGGAGATAAAGTTGTTCATAAATCATGGGGCGAAGGCATGGTTAGTAATGTAAAAGAAAAAAATGGTTCTGTAGAATTAGATATCATCTTTAAATCAGAAGGACCGAAACGCTTACTTGCACAATTTGCGCCAATTGAGAAAAAGGGGGAATAAAATGTGGCTGATTTACAATCACGCGTCGATGAATTGCATCAACTGTTAAATCGCTATAGTTTTGAGTACTATGTTCAAGATAATCCATCAGTGCCAGACAGTGAATATGATAAATTGTTGCATGAGTTAATAGACATTGAAGATACTCACCCAGAATATCGAACGCCTGACTCTCCAACGGTAAGAGTCGGTGGTTCTGCTCAATCAACTTTCGAAAAGGTAAGACATAATACCCCGATGCTCAGCTTAGGCAACGCATTTAATGAAGAAGACTTAAGAAAATTCGATCAACGTATACGCGAACGTATAGGTGACGTAGAATATATGTGTGAATTGAAAATAGATGGTTTAGCAGTATCTTTGAAATATGAAAATGGCCGATTTGTACAAGGGTTAACACGTGGAGATGGTACTACAGGTGAGGATATTACAGAAAATTTAAAAACGATTCATGCTATCCCTTTGAAAATCAAAGAAACTAGAACATTTGAAGTTCGCGGCGAAGCATATATGCCTAGACAATCATTTTTTAATTTAAATGAAGCAAAAGCTAAGAATGATGAACAAGCGTTTGCGAATCCGCGAAATGCTGCTGCCGGTTCACTTAGACAGTTAGATTCAAAGCTCGCAGCTAAACGTAAACTAAGTGTTTTTCTATATAGTGTCAATGATTTTACTCAATTTAATGCGAATACGCAAAGTGAAGCGTTAGATGAATTAGATGAGTTAGGCTTTAAAACAAACCAAGAACGTCAACGTGTACAAACGATTGATGATGTGATTGCATATATTGAACATTGGACTGAAAAAAGAGAAGCATTACCATATGATATTGATGGTATTGTAATTAAAGTGAATATGGTAGCGCACCAAGAGGAACTTGGCTTCACTCAAAAATCACCGCGTTGGGCGATTGCATATAAATTCCCAGCAGAAGAAGTAATTACAGATTTAGTGGATATTGAATTAAGTATAGGTAGGACAGGTGTCGTCACACCTACAGCTATTCTTGAACCAGTAAAAGTTGCTGGAACTACTGTTTCTCGCGCTTCTCTACATAATGAAGATTTGATTCATGACAAAGATATTAGAATTGGCGACAGTGTAGTAATTAAAAAAGCAGGGGATATTATACCTGAAGTTATTAAAAGTGTATTAGATAGACGTCCAGATAATGCGGAAGTTTATCATATGCCAACACATTGTCCAAGTTGTGAACATGAATTAGTACGCATAGAAGGCGAAGTAGCTTTGCGCTGTATCAATCCTAAGTGCCAAGCACAACTTGTGGAAGGCATGATTCATTTTGTTTCTCGACAAGCAATGAATATCGACGGTTTAGGTACAAAAATCATTCAACAACTGTATGATAATGAAAAAATAAAAGACATTGCAGATATTTTCTACTTAACAAAAGAAGATTTATTACCGCTTGACCGCATGGGAGAGAAAAAAGTAGATAACTTGATTAATGCTATTGAAGTGTCTAAAAACAATTCTTTAGAAAAGCTATTGTTTGGTTTAGGTATCAGACATCTTGGCGTAAAAGCAAGCCAAGTCATAGCTGAAAAATACGGCACAATGGATAAATTATTCGAAATAACAGAAGAAGACTTTGTTGGTATACATGACATCGGGCACAAAGTAGCCCAATCTGTAGTCACGTATTTAGAAAATGAAGATATTCGTGCACTTATTAATAAATTAAAAGAAAAAAATGTTAATATGACATATAAAGGTATAAAGACAAGTGATTTAGAAGGCCACCCAGACTTTAAAGATAAGACAATTGTACTTACTGGTAAGTTATATCAAATGACTAGAAACGAAGCTTCAAAATGGTTAGAACTTCAAGGTGCAAAAGTTACGAGCAGTGTAACTAAAAGTACAGACTTAGTTATCGCTGGTGAGGATGCAGGCTCCAAATTAACAAAAGCTGAAAAATTTGATACAGCAATATGGTCAGAAGAAGACTTTGTTCAGAAGCAAAATGAAATCGAGGGATAGAGGAGATAATGCATGAAACGGAAGGTTATACTATTCATCTCAGCAGTTTTTTTATTATCAGCATGTGGCAATGATGATGATAACAAAAGCAAAGAACAATCTAATGAAAATGAACAACAACAGCAGCAAGATTCTGGTTCTGTAAAAGATATTGCAACGGATAAAAATGTAGCAGGTGACAATTACAGAACAATATTACCATTTAAAGAAAGCAAAGCACGTGGTGTATTACAAGAAAATATCGCAAATAGTTATAATGGTGAAGATTTCGAGAGTGGTCTATTAGATTTAAGTAAAGAAGTCTTTCCAACTGAAGATTATTTATATCAAGATGGCCAATATCTAGATAAAGATACGATTAACGCATATTTAGGACCTAAATATACTAAAGCTGAAATCGATGATATGGATGAAGACGAACGTAAAGAGAAAAAAGCAAATGAGAATTTAGGATTAAATCCATCTCATAATGGTGAAACAGATCCTGAAAAAATTGCAGAAAATTCACCAGCATATCTTTCTAATATTTTAGAACAAGATTTTTATAATAGTGGCGATACAAAAGGTAAAAAATTAAAGGTATGACGATTGGTTTAGCGATGAACAGTACATATTATTACCAAAAAGAAAAAGATGGAGAGACCTATAGTAAGAAATTGGATGACAAAGAAATTAAAAAACAAGGTAAGAAAATGTCTGAAGAAATACTTACTAGATTACGCGAAAATAAAGAACTGAAGGATATTCCAATTCATTTTGCTGTTTATAAACAATCTGGAGAAAACTCAATTATACCTGGCGAGTTTATCGCTGGTACGACAGTTGAAGGTGATAAAACACGTATTAATGAATGGAAAGATATTCAACAGAAAACTGCTTTATTACCATCTGGAGAGGCTGCAGATTTAGATGAAAATTTAAACTCTGATTTCAAACAGTTTAATGATAATCTCCAAACATATTTTAATAATTTCACTCAAGCAGTAGGTACTGTTAAATTCGATAATAAAGAAGCTAAGCAATTATCTGTAGATGTACCAATTGATTATTATGGTAAAGCCGAAACTATAGGTATTACGCAATATGTCACTGAACAAGCAAGAAAATATTTCGATGATATAGATGAGTATGAAATTCACATTAAAGATGGTAATAACCCTAAAGCACTAATCAGTAAAACAAAAGAAGATAAAGAACCACAAGTTCATATTTATAAAAACAACAATTAGTCATCTTTGTGAGGGTGGGACTACGAAATCAAATTTAAAATTTTGATTTCTGTCCTGCTCTTTTTATTTTAAAGCTTTCCGATTTTGAAAGTGCATGTTTGCCTGAGGTATGGATCGAGCCTGTAGTCTCTCGCTCATACTATTCCCCTAGGCGTAAGCCCTTTACAAAATCGGTTTATTACATAAATTTATACAAAAAATTTTAGTATAGAGAAGTTACCTTAACATATCTTTAAAACGAGATGGCTTATGTTTTAGAATTATAATCTGACTCAATAGATACTATCATTGGAACTGAGATACTAATCACTAACAATGAAGGGTTATATTTTGATTTCTATCCCGCTCTTTTTTTGAAACATGAATGGTTATACAAGAGGATTCATAATAGCGTAAAGATAAATATTAAGTAATTTTATGATTTCACTCGATATTTGCTAAGTGTTAAACGCTTACAATTTTTATAGACTAAGTTCTTTTTTTAGAAATAATAGAATTATTATACATATAAAAGTGATAAATACTTATATCCATATTGAAAACATAGCTATAAAAGGGTTGTGAAAATATATAGTTTTTGAAAAAGTTTAAAAATAAATCACTGTAATTTACTGTTATTATCGAAAAGCTTAGATTTTTGGGCGGAATTTTGGTACAATTTTGTAATGAATGAGTAAAAAGGAGGCTTTTATTTAATGGCTAAAGTTACACGTGAAGAAGTAGAGCATATAGCAAATTTAGCTAGACTTGAAATTACTGAAGATGCAACTGCAGAGATGCAAGAAACATTAGAAAGTATTTTAAACTTTGCTAATCATATAGATTCAGCAGATACAAGTGAAGTAGAACCAACATATCACGTATTAGATTTACAAAACGTATTACGTGAAGACAAAGCAGATGAGGGTATTCCTCAAGAGCTTGCATTAAAAAATGCTAAAGAGACGGAAGATGGACAATTTAAAGTCCCATCTATCATGAATGAGGAGGACGCTTAAGATGACCATCCGTTATGAATCTGTGGAAAATTTGATCAACTTAATAAAAAACAAAGAAATTAAGCCTTCACAAATTGTGAATGATATTTATGATGCAATAGAAGAAACTGATCCAACAATCAAATCATTTCTTGCATTAGATAAAGAAAATGCAGTTAAACAAGCGCAAGAATTGGATGAATTACAAGCTAAAGACCAAATGGAAGGTCAACTTTTTGGTATTCCTATGGGTATAAAAGACAACATTATTACTGAAGGCGTTGAAACAACTTGCGCAAGTAAAATGTTAGAAGGATTTGTGCCTATTTATGAATCAACAGTAATGAATAAATTACGAAATGAACAAGCAATACTTATTGGTAAACTAAACTTAGATGAATTCGCTATGGGTGGTTCAACTGAAACTTCATACTTTAAAAAGACAGTTAATCCATTTGATCACACTGCAGTACCTGGAGGTTCATCAGGTGGTTCAGCAGCAGCCGTAGCAGCAGGATTAGTTCCGTTCAGTTTAGGTACAGATACTGGTGGTTCAATTCGTCAACCAGCGGCTTACTGTGGCATCGTAGGTATGAAACCTACATATGGCCGCGTATCACGTTTTGGATTAGTTGCGTTTGCATCATCATTAGACCAAATCGGACCACTTACACGTAATGTTAAAGATAATGCTTTAGTATTAGAAACAATTACTGGTTTAGATGAAAATGACTCTACAAGTGCACCAGTTGAAGAGTCAGATTTCACTACTGATATCGGTAAAGATATTCAAGGTCTTAAAGTTGCGTTACCAACAGAATACCTTGGTGAAGGTGTATCAGAAGATGTTAAAGCTTCTGTTAAACAAGCTGTTGAAACACTAAAAGAATTAGGTGCAACAGTTGAAGAAGTGTCATTACCAAACACTAAATATGGTATCCCTTCTTATTACGTTATTGCTTCATCAGAAGCTTCATCAAACTTATCTCGCTTTGATGGTATTAGATATGGTTACCATTCACCTGAAGCGAACTCATTAGAAGACTTATACAAAATGTCTAGAAGTGAAGGCTTTGGTGACGAAGTTAAACGTCGTATTTTCTTAGGTACTTTTGCATTGAGTTCTGGTTATTATGATGCATTTTATAAAAAATCACAAAAAGTAAGAACATTGATTAAAAATGATTTTGACCGCATATTTGAAAACTACGATGTTATTGTAGGACCAACGACACCAACACCAGCGTTTAATATAGGTGAAGAAATTGATGATCCGCTTACAATGTATGCGAATGATTTATTAACAACACCAGTAAACTTAGCTGGATTACCAGGTATTTCTGTTCCTTGTGGTAAATCAAACGGACGTCCAATTGGTTTACAATTTATTGGAAAACCATTTGATGAAAAGACGTTATATCGTGTCGCTTATCAATATGAAACAAAATTCAATTTTCATAATGAATACGAAAAATTATAAGGAGTGGAAATCATGCATTTTGAAACAGTTATTGGACTAGAAGTCCATGTTGAGTTAAAAACAGAATCTAAAATGTTCTCTGCATCACCAGCACATTTTGGAGCAAAACCTAACTCAAACACAAGCGTAATTGATCTTGCATATCCTGGTGTGTTACCGGTTGTAAATAGACGCGCTGTTGATTGGGCTATGAGAGCTTCAATGGCAATCAATATGGATATTGCAACAGAATCTAAATTTGACCGTAAAAACTATTTCTATCCAGATAATCCAAAAGCATATCAAATTTCACAATTTGATCAACCTATTGGTGAAAATGGTTATATTGATATTGAAGTTGACGGTAAGACAAAACGTATAGGCATTACACGTCTTCACATGGAAGAAGATGCTGGTAAATCAACGCATAAAGATGGATACTCTTTAGTAGATTTAAATAGACAAGGTACACCATTGATTGAAATTGTTTCTGAACCAGACATTCGTTCACCAGAAGAAGCATATGCATACTTAGAAAAACTACGTTCTATTATTCAATATACTGGTGTTTCTGACTGTAAGATGGAAGAAGGCTCACTACGTTGTGATGCTAACATCTCATTACGTCCATATGGTCAAGAAGAGTTTGGTACAAAAGCAGAGTTGAAAAACTTAAACTCATTTAGTTTTGTACGTAAAGGTCTTGAATATGAAGAAAAACGTCAAGAAGAAGAACTGTTAAATGGTGGGGAAATCCTACAAGAAACACGTAGATATGATGAGTCAACTGGTAAAACAATTTTAATGCGTGTTAAAGAAGGCTCTGATGACTATCGTTACTTCCCAGAACCAGACATTGTGCCATTATATGTGGATGAAGCTTGGAAAGAGCGTGTGCGTCAAACAATCCCAGAATTACCAGACGAAAGAAAAGAAAAATATGTGAACAACTTTGGCTTACCTGCTTATGATGCACATGTTTTAACACTTACAAAAGAGATGTCTGATTTCTTTGAAAGTGCTATTGCTGAAGGTGCAGATGCTAAATTAACTTCTAACTGGTTAATGGGCGGCGTGAATGAGTATCTTAATAAAAATCAAATTGATTTATTAGATACAAAATTAACGCCTGAAAACTTAGCTGGAATGATTAAGTTAATTGAAGACGGTACAATGAGCAGTAAAATCGCTAAAAAAGTATTCCCAGAACTCGCTGAGAATGGTGGGGACGCCAAACAAATTATGGAAGATAAAGGTTTAGTTCAAATTTCTGACGAAGCTACACTTTTAAAATTCGTAAATGAAGCGTTAGATAATAATGCACAATCAGTTGAAGATTATAAAAATGGTAAAGGTAAAGCAATGGGCTTCTTAGTCGGTCAAATTATGAAAGCTTCAAAAGGCCAAGCCAATCCTCAATTAGTAAATCAATTGTTAAAACAAGAATTAGATAAAAGATAATTAAAGCCGCGTTGGATTTTAGTGTAATGTAAGGATTAGATAATGCATTACATCAATAGATATAGCAGAACCTGTAGAACGTTTTTGTCTACAGGTTCTTTTACTATTCATACGATATTATATATATTCTGTAAAATTTGGCCTAAATGCTTTTATCATTTATCTAAATCATATAATATAGATATTGAGTATAAGAAGTCGAGGGATAAAATATGAGAAAACGAGCTAGAATCATTTATAATCCAACATCTGGTAAAGAATTGTTTAAACGTACCTTGCCAGATGTTTTAATTAAATTAGAAAAAGCAGGGTTTGAGACAAGTGCATATGCAACTGAAAAAGTTGGAGACGCAACTTCTGAAGCAGAACGCAGTTTAGAACAAAACTATGATGTATTAATTGCTGCCGGTGGTGACGGTACGCTTAATGAAGTCGTAAATGGTATTGCAGAGCAGCCGAACAGACCAAGTATAGGCATTATACCTATGGGTACAGTAAATGATTTTGGACGTGCGCTACATTTACCAAATGACATTATGAGTGCAATTGATGTGATTATAGAAGGCCATACAACTCGGGTTGATATTGGCAAGATGAATAGTCGTTATTTCATAAATTTAGCAGCCGGTGGTCAATTAACACAGGTTTCTTATGAGACGCCAAGTAAATTGAAATCCATTGTTGGACCGTTTGCCTATTATATAAAAGGCTTTGAAATGTTACCCCAAATGAAAGCTGTTGATATTCGTGTAGAATATGACAATGAAGTTTTTCAAGGGGAAGCATTGTTGTTCTTATTAGGTTTAACGAATTCAATGGCTGGTTTTGAAAAATTAGTGCCAGATGCTAAATTAGATGATGGTTATTTTACATTGATTATCGTTGAAAAAGCAAACCTTGCTGAATTAGGACATATAATGACACTAGCTTCTAGAGGAGAACATATAAAGCATCCCAAGATTCATTATAAGAAAGCTAAATCTATTAGTGTATCATCATTTGTAGATATGCAGTTAAACGTAGATGGTGAATATGGTGGTAAATTACCAGGTAATTTCTTGAATTTAAAACAACATATCGAAGTATTTACGCCAAGTGATGTTAATAATGATGAAATAGTCGAACAGTAAAAGTACGCTTCGTATAATATTACAAATTCAGCTTGAAGAACTTAAGCATTTCAAGTTAAAATGAATAGTCGAAAAAATTAAAGATACAGAATAAACTGAGAGGTTAGGTAAAGACATCAAATATCCTAACCTCTTTTAGTGTGGGGTGAAGTTATGGATGCAATTCAAAAAAATGAGGTCATAGAAGGAAAAGTTATAGATTTAACACATGAAGGGCATGGTGTTGTTAAATTAGATCGCTATCCTATATTTGTACCAAATGCGTTGATAAATGAAACAATAGAATTCAAAGTGATAAAAGTTAAGAAAAATTTTGCAATAGGTAAGTTACTTGAAATTAAAAAAGAGAGTGAAGAACGTGTAGAACCACCATGTGTTTATTACCATAAATGTGGTGGATGTCAGCTACAACATATGACCTATCAAGCACAGTTGAATATGAAAAAAGAGCAAGTTGTCAATTTGTTCCACCGTAAAGCAGATTTTAAGGATACGATTATCCACGATACGATTGGTATGGATAATCCGTGGTTTTATCGTAATAAATCTCAAGTACCAGTAGGTAAGAACAATGAAAATAAAGTGATTACAGGATTTTATCGTCAAAGAAGTCATGACATTATAGATATGGATGAATGTTTAATACAAGACAATATGCATCAAGACGTGCTAAATCAACTCAAATTATGGTTCAATGAATTAAATATCAGTATATATAATGAGCGTAAAAAGCAAGGTCTTATGCGTCATGTCGTTATTAGAACAGGACACCATTCTAGAGAACTGATGGTTGTATTTGTTACAAATGGGAAGAAATTCAAACAAAGTGATGTACTTACAGAAAAATTAGTAGCAGCATTTCCAGAAATAGTAAGTGTCAAACATAACGTGAATGATACACATTCGAATGTCATCATGGGTGAAACGTCATATACGCTATATGGTAAAGCTGAAATTCAAGACACACTTTCAGATGTAACATTCAAAATCAGTGATCAATCTTTTTATCAAATCAATTCTATTCAAACTGAAAAATTATATCAACGTGCAATTGAATATGCTGAACTTAAAGGTGAAGAAACAATACTAGATACTTATTGCGGTATAGGTACGATTGGATTATACATGGCACCGAAAGCGCAACATGTCTATGGTGTTGAGATTGTCCCAGAAGCGATTGCAGACGCAAAGCAAAATGCGACCTTAAACCAGTTCGAAAATACAACTTTTGTCTGTGGTAAAGCTGAAGAGGTTATTCTAAAATGGAAAGCACAAGGCATTAAACCAGATGTAGTAATGGTTGATCCACCTCGAAAAGGCTGTGACGAAACTTTCTTGGAAACACTTTTAGAATTGAACCCAAGAAAGATTGTCTATATTTCTTGCAATCCATCAACGCAACAACGTGATGCGCAACAATTAGCACAACGATATAAATTAACACAAATTACACCAGTAGATATGTTTCCACATACCACGCATGTTGAAACAGTAGCACAATTTGAAAGACGCTAAATTATAATATTTTATATTTAGGTGATTATACGTGAATATAGGATTTGTGTGAATTTAATTAATAAGTTGTTTACTAATTATTGCAAAATATTGCAGAACAAGTAAGTTTGTTAAAATTCAATTACAAGCAACTAACTTACTTGAAAAGCCCATCATTAGTGGTTACAATCGTTGTATAGTCTAGGTAATAACGATGACGATGACACGGAGGGTTGACACATGTTCAAGATTGATTTGTTCTCTAGCAAGAAAATGTTAGAAGGATTTATACTTTTTCAATTTACAATAGTGATGGTTAGTATATTATTATCTTATAAATTTGCTTATTCATTTACACACATTATAGAACAAAATATTATATTAAATTTAGTATACGGTATATTAGGATTTGCAGTTGTTTATTTCTTACATGAATTTATTCATAATATAATGTTCCGCTTTTTGTCAAAAGGCAACAAACCTACTTTCCGAATCCGCCAAGGTTTAATTACTACCCATATGCCAAATGTATATTTTAAAAAATGGCAATATATCACTATCATGTTAGCTCCCTTAGTCGTTATTACAACAGTGTTGATTATATTATTCTCATTTTTTGCATATTCATCTATGATATTTATTGCGAGTCTTCATATTGGATATTGTGTAATGGACATGTATTTCTTAACAGGCGCACTTAATAACAAAGTGCAATATATTGAAGATACAGAAGAAGGTATTATATTTTATTCAGATAGTCCAGTGCCACAAATTCAGACTCAAAACGAAGTGAAATAATTGAATTTATAAATTTTAAAAACTGAGTTAGTTGTTTACTTACAGAGAGATGCTGATGATTGCGTTTAGCAGTCGTTTGTTCTGATAAGAGATGACTGACTCTTTTTTCGTGTTACTTGAGCAAATTTAAAGAAAATACATATTTTAAAAGGTAAGATTAAACTAATATTATTCATTGTATATAGACGATGAAGGAGGTGAGTGCATTGTCAGAAAGACGTATTATCCATATTGATATGGACTATTTTTTTGCGCAAGTAGAAATGAGAGATAATCCAAAGTTAAAAGGGAAGCCTGTGATTGTAGGTGGAAAAGCAAGCGGTAGGGGCGTAGTTTCAACAGCCTCATATGAAGCTAGAAAATATGGTGTACATTCTGCAATGCCCACTGCACAAGCGCATAAGTTATGCCCAAATGGTTTTTATGTTACTCCAAGATTTGAAGCATATAAAGCAGCTTCAGAAAAGATTATGAAGATATTCAAAAGTTATACTGATGTTGTAGAACCATTATCATTAGATGAAGCGTATTTAGACATTACACATCTAGTTAGAGCAGATTTACCCGCATCAAGTATTGCTCAATATATACGTAAAGATATTTTTGAAGCTACACAACTAACTTCTTCAGCTGGGGTATCTTATAATAAATTTTTAGCTAAATTGGCGAGCGGAATGAACAAGCCGAATGGGTTAACAGTAATTGATTATCGTAATGTACACGAGATATTAATGGGATTAGATATAGGCGATTTCCCTGGCGTGGGTAAAGCCTCTAAACAGAAAATGCACGATAACGCAATATACAATGGTAAAGATTTATACGAACAAAGCGAAAGAGAATTAATAAGACTTTTTGGTAAACGAGGCCATGGGCTATATAACAAAGCGAGAGGTATAGATTATAATCCTGTTAAACCAACAAGAATAAGGAAATCAGTTGGTACAGAGCGTACTTTTGCGACGGATATGAATGATGATGATCAAATATTACAAAAAATATGGGAATTGAGTCATAAAACAGCAGAACGTTTAGCTAAATTACAAAAATCCGGTAAGACAGTTACAGTAAAAATAAAGACGCACAAATTTGAATCATTATCGAAACAGCGAAGCTTAAGAGACTCTGTCAGAGATGAAACGGATATTTATAATATAGCTTATACTTTATATACAGAATTAAAAGATCCAGATGTACCCATTAGACTAGTAGGTGTAACAGTAGGTAATTTAGAAAAAGCATCTTATGAAAACATGACAATTTATGATTATATTTAAAAAGTGAGTTCAAATTTGAAGCTAAGTTTATTAATCTTTATCCTTTAAATCTTTGCCATAAATATTAAGCATACTACTTAAATCATCATAGTGTTTTAAAAGGCGAAATGTGATCATTGCACAAGCTTTTGCATCATTTAATGCATCATGATGACCATGAAAATCTAAATTATAATATTGCATCATATAATTCAAGCCGTAGCGGTGGTTCTCTATTGTTCTTCTTGATAGTTGTAATGAACAGAAGTATTTCATATTTGGCGTATCACTACCTATAGCTTTAATACTTTCATGCAGGACACTCATATCAAAAGCAGCATTATGTGCGACAACTGGTAGGTCGTCAATGAATTGCATCATAAAAGGGTATACTTTTTCAAACGTAGGTGCATCATGGACCTCATTCGGTTGTATACCATGTACAGCAATATTTTGTTGTGAAAAGTAATCGTTTGGATTGACTAATGTGTAAAATGATTCAGTGATTTGGTGATTAACAACTTTGACCATACCGACTGAACAGATACTAGTACGTTTACCATTGGCAGTTTCAAAATCAAGGGCAATAAATGCGTCAGAATTCATTAAGCAAGGTTCCTTTCTCATGTGTGAATATGATATGACTTTATATAAATATGTGCTTAGAGTCAAGTTAATCAGACTTTAACAAGCCAAATTACAAGCATATAATAAACATAAAAACTCATCCCAGATTTATATTGGGATGAGTTTTTTGAGACAATAAACTTAAGTTTTAATATGAAGATTACTCTTCGTCAAATGAACGTGCAGCTAATTCTTTCTCGTATAGGTAAAGTGTATTGCTGTCATCACCGATACGTTTTAGGTAATCAAGGTGTGTCTCAAACATCGCTTCTTCTTCTACTTGTTCATCTAAGAACCAATTCAAGAATGAAATAGTGGCATAATCTTTCGCTTGATTAGCTAGATCTGATAAATTATAAAATCTACGTGTAACATCTTGTTCTTGCGCTAAGCCATCTTGAAATGTTTCCAAGATACTTGAGAAGTCTGATTTTGGCGCAGGAATCGTTGCAAATAAAGCGTGTTCTCCACGATCATTGATATAATCATATATTTTTTTACCATGGAATCTTTCTTCTTTTGCTTGTTGAACATAGAAATTTGCAAAACCTTCGTATGATTCTTTGTCGCAAAAAGCGGCCATTGCCATATACGCATGTGCTGCAAAATATTCATGGTTCATTTGTTCATTTAATGCATTTAACAATTCTTTGTTTAACATAAGTAATAGCCTCCATGTATGTTTTTTTTCAGTATAGCAAATCTATTCTCATTAGTAAATAATAATAATTATAATCTAGGAAAAAGACATGATTATTTCAATTGAGAATTGTTTGGAATACAACTTAATCATGTTATAATATTTGAGTGAAGAGTGAAGGAGGAAGTACATGAGACATTGGACTGCAACCCACTTAGCAAAATTGGCTAAACAAGCAAGTAAAGCTGCTGGGAAAAAGGGCACAGACTTGCCAGGTCAAGTTGCTAGAAAAGTGGATAAAAATATTTTAAGAAAATTAGCATCACAAGTTGATGAAATTGTCTTTATAAGTGGCACAAATGGGAAAACAACCACTTCAAATTTAATTGGTCATACATTAAAAGTAAATGATGTCGACATCATACATAATAATGAAGGCGCAAATATGGCTGCAGGTATTACTTCAGCATTTATTTTGCAAATTAAACAAAGTACAAAAATTGCAGTCATTGAAATTGATGAAGGCTCGATTCCAAGAGTACTCAATGAAGTAACACCAACAATGATGGTGGTTACTAATTTCTTCCGTGATCAGATGGACCGTTTTGGGGAAATAGATATTATGGTAAATAATATTGCAAATGCAATTAATAATAAAGGGATTAAGTTATTGTTAAATGCGGACGATCCATTTGTGAGTAGATTGAAGATAGCTAGTGATACAGTTGTATATTATGGGATGAAAGCACATGCACATGAATTTGAACAAAGTACAATGAACGAGAGTCGCTATTGTCCAAATTGCGGTCGTTTATTACATTATGATTATATTCAGTATAATCAAATTGGGCATTATCATTGTGAATGTGGATTTAAACGCGAAGATACTAAATATGAAGTGTCTGAATTTAATTTAAATCCCTTCATTAATTTAAATGTAGGAACTGCCACATTCAATATGAAAATTGCGGGAGACTTTAATGCTTATAATGCGATTGCAGCTTATACAGTACTAAAAGAATTAGGACTCAATGATGAAGGTATAAAACGTGGATTTGAAACATATACGTCGAATAATGGACGTATGCAGTACTTTAAACAAGACAGTAAAGAAGCAATGATTAACCTTGCCAAAAACCCTGCCGGAATGAATGCTAGCCTTTCTATAGGAGAACAACTAGAAGGTAGTAAAGTTTATGTTTTAGGGTTGAATGATAATGCAGCTGACGGTAGAGATACTTCGTGGATTTATGATGCTGATTTTGAAAAATTAGCCAAACAACAAATCGAAGTAATTATTGTTACAGGGCTACGTGCAGAAGAATTGCAGTTAAGATTAAAATTAGCAGGTGTAGAAGCACCAATCATTTTAGAGAGAGACATATATAAAGCGACAGCAAAAACGATGGACTATAAGGAAAGCTTTACAGTAGCTATTCCTAACTATACTTCTCTAGCACCTATGTTAGAACAATTAAATCACTCTTTTGAGGAGGACAAAGCTAGATGAATGAATTAACTGTTTATCATTTTATGCCTGATAAATTAAATTTATACAGTGATATTGGGAATATTATCGCGCTAAGACAACGTGCAAAAATGCGTGATATTAAATTAAATGTTGTAGATATAAATGAAACAGAGGGTGTTACTTTTGATCAATGTGATATTTTCTTTATTGGTGGCGGTAGTGATAGGGAACAGGCACTAGCTACTAAAGAATTAAGCAAAATCAAAACGACATTAAAAGAAGTAATTGAAGACGGTATGCCTGGTTTGACAATTTGTGGTGGCTATCAATTTCTAGGAAGTAAATATATTACGCCTGATGGTACTGAGCTTGAAGGACTTAATATTTTAGATTTTTATACTGAGTCACAGAAAGACCGTCTCACTGGCGATATTGTAATTGAGAGCGACACATTCGGTACAATTGTTGGTTTTGAAAATCATGGTGGCCGCACATACCATCCATATGGCACATTAGGTAATGTCACACATGGTTATGGTAATAATGATGAAGATGCTAAAGAAGGTATACATTATAAAAACCTATTGGGAACTTATCTACATGGACCAATTCTACCTAAGAACCATGAAGTGACTGATTACTTACTAGAAAAAGCATGTGAACGTAAAGGTATACCATTTACACCTAAGCAGGTAAATAACACTGAAGAAGAAGCTGCCAAACAAGTAATCGTTAATCGTGTAACACAAAAATAGAATAAGCTTAATAAAATAAAGTGGCTGTTAGAAATCCAATTGGAAATCTGACAGCCACTTTTTAAATTTTACTGAATAAGACTTATATACGCTAAGTGTTATGCAAAGCGATGGTCTAATATACGATAGATTAATAGAATTTCATAAATAAGGTGACTTTTTAATTGATTATCATCAAATTCATCTAAGCCCTTAACAGAAGTTTTCAATAATGAAGCAGATTGTTGTTGTCGTTCAAAAGATCCAGTTGTGTATATGTCATTAATACTTTGAGCAATACTTAAGATAGAGATTTTTTCTTCATTCGTAAATTGGATATGCGTGCCTTTAGGTAAATAGACTAAGTTTGATAAATGGGTGATGAACAATCTGTTTGTATGTGTACGTGTTGTTAATGATTTTAAACGTATCCATTCTGAATCATGATGTTTGTGATAGCTCAGTTCATCCTTTTGATAAGAAAGTAATGTCTCAACTTTTTGATTTAAATCTAACAATACATTTAATTGTTGGTAGGGTGCGCCTTTAGTAAATTTGCCTAACAGTAACTGACGCATACGGTGATGAAAAAGCCCGTACATTTTAGACTCTACGTCATTTATTGAAGATTCAAGTTGGTCATAATATTTTGGTGGGAACACAACAAAGTTGACTAAACCTGCAGTAACCAGACCAATAATTGCAGTTAATAATCTTGAGAAAAAGTTAAAGAAATAAGCATCATGTATACCGGGTATCATAGCCATTGCTGTTAATGTTGCAACAGTTGTTCCAGCTTGAAGTTTTAACTTAGTACAAAATATTATTGTAAATGTAGCACTAAAAGCATATGCAAAAGCAGATTCGTCACCAAAAACAAATGTGAAAATAACTGCAAAGAGTGCTCCAATTACTGTAGCTGGCAGTCTACGATATCCTTTTTTTAATGATGCCTTTGCAGTGGGTTCAATTGTGACAATAGCAGTTAAAATTGCGAAAATAGGATTTAAATCTAATGCTAAACAAAAAAAGGCAGTTAAAAAAGTAGCCAACCCCGTTTTAATCGTTCGTGCACCTATAAGTCCTTTATACCAATTGTTGCTCATAAAAAAACTCCTAGTCATGTTATGTATCAAAAGAGAATTAACAGAATTACAGAAAGTAGCCATGTTATTCATATAATCAAAATGTTAAACTATACGTGTTCAAATATTCTAATTTATTATATCAAAAAAAGTCTGCTATAATAAGGAAGAATATAATTTACAAAAAGGAACGGGATAATATGATCGTAAAAACAGAAGAAGAATTAACAGCTTTAAAAGAAATTGGTTATATTTGTGCATTAATTAGAGATACTATGCAAGCAGAAACGAAGCCAGGTATCACAACAAAAGAGTTAGACGATATTGCAAAAGAGTTATTTGAAAAACATGGCGCACTTTCTGCTCCAATCCATGATGAAAAATTTCCTGGACAAACATGTATTAGTATTAATGAAGAAGTAGCGCATGGTATTCCAGGCAAACGTAAAATACGCGAAGGTGATTTAGTGAATATCGATGTTTCAGCATTGAAGAACGGCTATTACGCCGATACAGGCATTTCATTTGTCGTTGGCGAAGCAGACAATCCATTGAAACAAAAAGTCTGTGACGTAGCGTTAGAAGCATTTGATGCGGCTATGACAAGAGTTAAAGTAGGTGGGAAGTTAAGTCAAATCGGTAAAGCAGTCCATGCTACTGCACGAAAAAATGATTTAACAGTTATTAAAAATTTAACAGGTCACGGCGTAGGACAATCACTTCATGAAGCACCAAGCCACGTGATGAACTATTATGATCCCAAGGATAAAACTTTACTTAAAGAGGGCACAGTGATTGCAGTTGAACCGTTTATTTCTTCAAAAGCAACATTTGTGACAGAAGGCAAAAATGAATGGGCATTTGAAACAAAAGATAAAAGTTTTGTTGCTCAAATTGAGCATACTGTCATCGTTACCAAAGATGGACCAGTGTTAACTACTAAAATAGATTAGATAGTGTTTCGGTCTAAAGTCCTAATATAAGATGGTTCCGGAGCCTATACCAATGGTTCCGGATATTTTTTATAATAGAGTCTAATCGATCATGAGGTGATTCTATGAATTATATTACGTCTTATTTAGAAAAAATGACAAAACACACATTTCGCACAAGCATAGTGGAGTACCAACGATTTCTTGATAAAAAATTGAGAAGTGTTGAAATGTATATTAAATACTTAATTGAAAGAAAAGGTAATGTAGGCAGTTTAATTGATAGACTGACATTATCATTAGAAAATAAATATATTGATATGTTGGATAAAGAGTACATTGATTGTGCTGAAGAGATAGAACATAAAGATATTGAGCAAATAAAATGTGAATTAAATGAAATGGAAGCAGACTACGCTCGTATTGAAGCCGATTTATCACAACAAGCAACAGAGAGAGCTAATATTGAAACTGAGTGTGATCTAATCGAACGCATTAGTTTAGTCGCTTGAAGAAAGGTGGCGAAACATGACTCATAAATATATATCGACTGAGATGTTAATTGTTTTTACAACATTATTGATTATTGCCAATTTTTATTATATATTCTTTGAAAAAATTGGTTTCCTACTCGTGTTATTACTTGGCTGTATCTTAGCCTATGTCGGTTATTTGTATTTCCATAAAATACGGGGACTTTTATCATTTTGGATTGGTGCTTTGTTGATTGCATTCACTTTATTATCCAACAAATACACAATTATCATTTTATTTATCTTTTTAATAATGCTAATCATAAGATATATTATTTATAGGTTTAAACCATTTAAAGTAGTCGCTACAGATGAAGCAGTTGAGTCCCCAAACTTCATTAAACAAAAATGGTTTGGAGAGCAACGCACACCAGTATATGTATATAAATGGGAAGACTTACAAGTGCAACATGGCATAGGTGATATTCATATAGATATGTCTAAAGCTGCTAATATTAAAGAAAATAATACTGTAGTGATACGACATATTATAGGTAAAGTACAAATTATTGTACCTTTAAATTATAATATTATTTTAAACTTCACTGCCTTGTATGGGAATGCTTATGTTAATGAAACTTCTTATAAAGTAGAAAATAATAACATTAAAATCGTGGAAGAAACGAAAGAAGAAAACTATGCTGTAAACATTTATGTTTCGACGCTAATTGGCGATATTGAGGTGATTTATAAATGAATCACTACATAAGAGCAATAGGATCCATGTTGATATTAGTTTATAGCACATTTTTTGCTCTGTTTTTTATCGATAAAGTATTTGTAAACATAGTATATTTTCAAGGTATGTTTTATACACAAATTTTTGGAATACCAGTTTTACTATTTTTAAACTTATTAGTTATTTTTCTTTGTATTATTGTAGGATCGGTATTAGCATATAAAATAAATCAACAAAATCACTGGTTACAAGACCAAATAGAACGTTCTATTGAAGGTCAAACAGTAGGTATTAATGATCAAAACATTGAATTATATAATGAAACAATTGAATTGTATCAAACGTTAGTTCCATTAAATCAAGAAGTTCACAAATTACGTATGAAAACGCAAAACTTAACAAATGAATCATATAATATAAATGATGTGAAAGTTAAAAAGATTATAGAAGATGAACGACAAAGGCTTGCACGTGAATTACACGATTCAGTAAGTCAGCAATTATTTGCAGCGAGTATGATGCTTTCAGCTATTAAAGAAACACAGTTAGAAGCACCTTTAGATCAACAAATTCCGATATTAGAAAAAATGGTACAAGATTCTCAGTTAGAGATGAGAGCTTTACTATTACATTTAAGACCTATTGGATTAAAAGACAAATCATTAGGTGAAGGTATTAAAGATTTAGTCGTTGATTTAAAGAAAAAAGTACCTATGAAAGTTGTACATGATATTGAAGAATTTGAAGTACCTAAAGGTATTGAAGATCATTTGTTCAGAATTACGCAAGAAGCTTTATCTAATACTTTGAGACATTCAAAAGGTACCAAAGTAACAGTAGAATTGTTTAATATGGCAGATTACTTATTATTACGCATTCAAGACAATGGTAAAGGGTTCAATGTTGATGATAAGGTAGAACAAAGTTATGGTTTAAAAAACATGAGAGAACGTGCGCTTGAAATTGGTGCAACGTTTCATATTGTTTCTTTACCAGATTCAGGTACAAGAATTGAAGTAAAGGCACCATTAAATAAGGAGGATTCATATGACGATTAAAGTTTTGTTTGTTGATGATCATGAAATGGTTCGAATTGGAATTTCTAGTTACTTATCTACACAGCCAGATATTGATATTGTAGGGGAAGGTCAGTCAGGAAAAGATGCGATTGAAAAGGCTCATCAACTAAATCCAGATTTAATCTTAATGGACTTGCTTATGGACGATATGGATGGTGTCGATGCTACCGAGCAAATTAAAAAAGACTTACCCCATATTAAAGTTGTAATGTTAACAAGTTACATTGAAGATAATGAAGTATATCGTGCTTTAGATTCTGGCGTAGACAGCTATATTTTGAAAACGACTAGTGCTAGTGATATAGCCGAGGCTATTCGTAAAACGTATAAAAATGAGTCTGTATTTGAAGCTGAAGTGCTTGTGAAGATGAGAAATAGAATGAAACAACGTGCCGAATTATATGAAATGTTAACGGAACGAGAAATGGAAATTCTATTACTTATCGCAAAAGGTTACTCAAACCAAGAAATTGCGAGTGCATCACACATAACGATTAAAACAGTAAAAACACATGTAAGTAATATATTAAGTAAATTAGAAGTACAAGATAGAACACAAGCAGTTATTTATGCATTCCAGCATAATTTAATACAGTAATGAATTCTATTTTAAGTATTTCCAAAAGGCTAAAACCGAAACGTAGATGATAGACATTTACGTTTCGGTTTTAGTCTTTTTACGTGCTTTAAGGGCTCTATACTAAACAGGACTGATATAAATTAGAAAGCAAAAATAGCTGATAGACATCATGATTTAGATACCTATCAGCTATTTAGCAAAGTTTATATTAAATTATAATTTTTTGTTGTTTGAGTCTGAAATATTATGATTGGAATCAGTAGCATGTGTGGATTCATTTTCAGCATTGATATCAGCTTCGCTACCAACGTGAGTTGTTTCGTTCTCTTCTATCTCAGCCATTGTATGTTCCTCTGGTGTTTTACCAGCGACTACTTTACGTTGGTGGATAATCGCGTTGATTTCAGCGCCGATAATAATAATAAAGCCTGTAATGTATAACCATAACATTAAAATAATGATACCAGCGATACTACCGTATGTTTTAGAATAGTTAGCAAAATTTGATATATATATACCAAATAAGAATGAGCCACCTAAAAATACAATCGTAGCGAATATTGCACCTGGTATTACAGATTTCATTTTAATTTTAACATTTGGCGCTAACGTATATAAAACCATAAACGCTATGAAAATAATGATTAATGGTAATACCACACGTACTAAATTAAAAATCCATTTAATTTGATCACCTAAACCAAGTGTGCCAAATAAAAGCGAACCGATTTGTTCTCCAAAGGTAGGTAATATCAGCGCGATAGGTAAGACGATAATCATAGCAAGTGTAAATAACACACTAAATAATTTAGAAACAATAAAGTTTCTACTATCTTCAACGTCATATGCGACGTTGAAAGAGTTCATAATTGCTGTCATACCGTTTGAAGCAGACCAAAGTGCTAAAATCAAACCTACAGATAATATACTGCCACTAGCATTACTCATAATATCACCAATGATTGATGATACTTGTCCTGCATAATCTGGTGGGACGTGCTCTTTAATCATATCTCTAATCGTTGATTGTTCAACACCTATTACAGGTACTATTGATAATAAGAATAGGAGCATAGGGAACAGTGACAACATGAAGTAATAGGATAATTGTGCAGATAAACCGGATGCATCATCTTTACCTATTCTATAAATAAGATAAGAGAAAAAATTAGGGTTTTTTGTATATTTTGCTGGTTTATTGATACGTGATACAAAGAATTCTTGATTGTCTTTCTTAGGTGATTTTGATTTGAATTCATTAGGCGTGATATACGTACGATCACGCCCGATTTGTTCATCTTTTGATTTCTTAGACTTCTTATCTTCATCCTTTTTAGTTGAGTTTAGAAACTTTGAAGTTGTTTTCTCTTTTTTAGACATATCAAATCTCCTTATGTATTGATATTTTCAGTATATTGTTTAATATACTTTAAAAGTTAAAGAAGGTAAATAACTGTTTATATTCTTTTTTAAAAATTGTTTTTAGATTTTTAAAATATCGCACATTACAAGTTATATACAAAAGACAATACCTAAACATGTAATATTAGGTATTGCCTTAATTTAATTATTTAAACATGTGGAATCAAAAATACTATACTATAAACAAATTAATTGTTTAAGCGATTGTTTTTACGCTCAACGAATGTATTTTTCGCATCTTTTAAAGAACGTTCTAATTCTGGATTATTACGGCGAATTTCTTCTACCACATCTTTCCAATATACTATCTCGTCTTTTACGTTGTTGATCGCTGAAGGTTTTTGAGAACGATTGCCTTCTTTTCTATCTTTAATTGATTGTTTTAATGATTGGCGAGTTGATTTGTCAGCCAATGTTGCTGCGCCTCCAATTACGGCACCTAATAGAATTCCTGGAATTAATTTATTTTGCATGATGTTTTACCCCTCTCTTAGATTTGCATCTTTAACTATAAAATCAATTAAGTTATCACAAGATGATTGTACCATTTTATAAACACCTTCGAAATTATTTGTATAATAAGGATCAGGTACGTCAGTCTCATTCATATCACTAAAGTCTAATAGTTTATACAATTGTCCATTAATGTTTGAATTGATCTGTTTAATATTCTCTACATTACTTTGATCCATTGCAATGATATAATCAAAGTCATCATCAGCTTTAAATAGTTCACTGATCATGTTATCAAAGGGTATATCATTTTTAGTGAGAATATCTTGCGTACCCTCATGAGGTGGCTGACCTAAGTTCCATTCACCTGTACCTCTAGAGGTTACGTTTAAACCTGTTATCTTTCGATCTAGTAATCTTTGTCGCATAATAGCTTCTGCCATTGGTGAGCGACAAATATTGCCTAAACAAACGAATGCTACTGAAATCATGTGACTACCTCCAAATTATATATTGCTAATTCCCATTTTAAAGCTTTTTTAATCATTTCTAAAGCATTATTGTGATAAAAGTTTTACAAGAAACGTAAATTTGATAAAATAAGTTGATAAAAGGGGTGAACGAAGTGACAAATACTAATGAACAAATGATAGTAGAAATAAGAGAACGTTTAAATCTTGTGAATCAAAGCTTGATTGATCCAGATAAATATGAAGAAGCAGATAAGCAAGAAATAGCTGAAATTCATGAATATGTAACATCAAAAGCGTCATTTACACCAAGTGAAGCAGCTGCAATTGCAGACGCACTTGGTCAAATACGCAAATAAAAGGAGTGTATAAATATGACTCAATTACAAGAAAAATTAAAACAATACGCCGGACTTTTAGTTGGTGTAGGAATGAATGTACAAGAAGGTCAACCAGTATTTATTCGCTCAAGTGTTGATGCTATTGAATTAACACATTACATAGTAGAAGCTGCATATAAACGAGGTGCATCTGATGTTAAAGTTGACTATAGTGATGATCGACTTTCTCGCCTAAAATTCGAATATGAACCAGTAGAACATTTTGAAAGTAATGAAGTGAAAGATTATGAAGTGGCTAAGCGCATGGATTATGTAGATAGAGGCGCTGCAAATTTAGCACTCATAACACAAGATCCTGATTTATTAAATGGCATTGACCGTGATAAATTATCAACTTTCCAAAAACAGTATGCTACTGCATATAAAGGATATATGGAAGCAAGTCAGAAAAACCAATTTCCATGGTGTGTGGCAGCCTATCCATCAAAAGCTTGGGCAAGTCGTGTTTATCCAGAACTATCAGAAGAAGCAGCTTACAACACGTTCATTGATGAAGTATTAGATATCGTTCGCGTAGATGGAAATGATCCAGTGGCTAATTGGAAAGACCATGTTGCTAATCTAAGTAAACATGCAGATAAATTACAAAGTAAAAATTATAAAGCACTTCACTATATTTCTGAAGGTACAGATTTAGAAATTGGTTTACCAGAAGGTCATATATGGGAAGATGCAACAAGTTATGCGAGTGGTGGTCAAGCCTTTGTAGCTAATATTCCAACTGAAGAAGTGTTCACTGCACCTCATAGATTAAAAGTAAATGGCTATGTGACGAATAAATTGCCATTAAGTCATAATGGTAATATTATAGATGGTTTTACATTAACTTTTAAAGATGGAGAAGTAATTGATTATAAAGCTAAGCAAGGCGAAGAGGTTTTACGTGATTTATTAAATACAGACGAAGGTGCTAAGCGATTAGGTGAAGTTGCACTAGTACCTGATGATTCACCGATTTCTAACCGCAATACCATTTTTTATAATACATTGTTCGATGAAAATGCATCTTGTCACATTGCATTAGGCTCAGCTTATGGTTTTAATATAGAGGGTGGTACAGAAATGACTACAGAGGAAAAGTTAGCACAAGGATTAAATGATTCACTTATTCATGTGGACTTTATGATTGGTAGTAAAGATTTAACGATTTATGGCGTGACACAAGAGGATGAAAAAGAACTCGTCTTCGAAAATGGTAACTGGTCAAAATAGAGAGAGAGGGATGAGTTGTCAGTGTTCTGAAATAGTCTACTATATTCAGAGCACTCACTTTTTGTCTGATAAAAGAAAAGGGATTGATTAAATTATGGAAAGACCAAAACGTAAATCGATGTCTGAAGCACGAAGTATTAAAGAGAGACAAGTATTCCCACAGGAAACGAATCATTTAAAGACAATGTTTGGCGGTATGTTGATGGCGAACATTGACGAAATTTCTGCTATAACAGCAACGAAACATAGTAATTCACAGGTGGTCACAGCTTCAACTGATTCGGTAGACTTTTTAAAACCAATTAAAACAGGTGGTGTAGTTTCTTATGAAGCTATGGTCTCATATGCGGGAAAATCTTCGATGGAAGTCTGTGTTCAAATTATTATAGAAGATGTGCTTAAAAATGAAAGACATTTAGCAGCATTAAGTTTTTTAACATTTGTAGCACTCGGTGAAGATGGTAAGCCAATAGAAGTACCTCAAGTATATCCAGAATCACAGACAGAAAAGTGGTTTTATGATACGGCACCTGCTCGAGTCAAGAGAAGGAAAGAACGTAGAGAAGAAAGTAAAAGCACGATTGAGTTCTTATCAAGCGTGCAACAATTAGGATAATACAAATCGAGGGTGCATATCGGATTAATACAAGCCGATATGCACCTTTATCACTTTATATATTTTTTTAAAATGGCAGTGATTTATGCCGATTACTGAGTAGTTAATAAAGCACTAGCTAAAAACTACAAGATAAGATTGTGCCTGAGCACAACGAGCACAAAAAGAGTGTCAACAAAGTCAGAGACGCGTTGACACTCTGAAACACTACACTTAGTATTTCGTTATAATATTATTCTGCTACTATCAAAAGTTGTTAATTCCATGTTAGGATAATAATATCTTATAAAAAGGAGTCTCATTAGATAATGAATGAAAATCAAACAATTGATCAAATAAAAGAAAGATTAGAAAAGTTTATTGACGATATAGACCAAGTTAATCCAAACGAAGTAAAAGTGGAAGACATTGATGAGTGGATTGGTTTATTAGATCAGTTAGAAGAAAAAGTAAAAACTGTATCAAACACATCTGAATAAGTTCAGTCTGTCCATAAGTGAGATTGAGCTACTGTATGTTTAACTTTTCTTAATTTCGTCTATACATAATGTAGAACGCAAATAGGAAAGGTGATTATACATGGCTAAAAAAGTAGCAATCATAGTAACAAATGAATTTGAAGATGTTGAATTAACAAGCCCTCAAGAAGCAATTGAAGAAGCGGGGCATGAAACAGTAATTATTGGCGATACAGCGAATAGTGAAGTTGTTGGTAAACATGGTGCAAAAGCTACAGTAGAAGTTAGTATTGCAGATGCTAAGCCAGAAGATTACGATGGATTATTAATTCCAGGTGGATTTTCTCCAGATCATCTACGTGGTGACTCAGAAGGTAGATATGGTACATTTGCTAAGTATTTCACAAAAAATGATGTTCCAACATTTGCAATTTGCCACGGACCTCAAATTTTAATAGATACTGATGATTTGAATGGACGTACTTTAACAGCAGTGTTAAATGTCCGTAAAGATTTATCTAACGCAGGCGCACAAGTTGTAGACGAATCTGTAGTTGTAGATAAAAATATAGTTACGAGTCGTACACCTGATGACTTAGATGATTTTAATAGAGAAATTGCAAATCAATTAACAGATTAATTGAAATTTATTAATTAACGTAAACTTTGGACGTGATTGTCCATAATATATAACTGGAAAAACGTATGGTAATGATTATATTTTATAGGTTGAATTTAAAGTTCAATCTTTTAGATATATTCTGACGCTATGGGTTTTTCCAGTTTTTATATTTTACAATGATAATTATCGCGATAGTATATATGGTGAGGATGGGACATAAATAGATATCCCATCCTCATATCTTATGGTTGTATAATGCTTAATAAACCCAAACATATATGAAATATGCTTACAATGAAACTCTATGCGTAGCGTGACATACACCCTTGGACTGATATTTTCAATTTGGTGTAGATAAACATTTAAACTATTGATAAACTCACTTATAATGATATGAGAGCAACATAAAGGAGCTAGCGCATGAAAAGAAGCGATCGTTATAAGCAAACTAAAAAACAAACCAGTCAAAAAAATTCAAATATACCGCAGCATAATACCTATTTCCAACCAGTAAATAAACCACCAAAAAAGAAAAAAGGAAAAGGTTTGTTGATAAAGATATTAATACCTATCATCATTTTAATCGCTGCGTTTATAGCTACAATGTATGCATTTTCTTTACGAGCAGATGTTGATGAATTGAGAAGTATTGAAGATAAAGAAACATTCGTCTCAGTTTCAAATATGCCAGACTATACTAAGGGTGCATTTATAGCAATGGAAGACGAAAGATATTATAAACATAATGGATTTGATTTCAAAGGTACGTCACGCGCACTATTTTCAACAATAAGTGAGAATAGCGTGCAAGGTGGAAGTACCATTACGCAACAAGTAGTGAAAAACTATTATTATGATAATGAACAATCACTAACAAGAAAAATCAAAGAATTATTTGTAGCACATCGCGCAGAAAAAACGTATGATAAAAATGAAATTTTAAGTTTTTATGTAAACAACATTTATTTTGGAAGTGATCAATACACTGTTGAGTCAGCAGCAAATCACTTTTTTGGGGTAACAACAGATAAAAATAATCCTAATTTACCTCAAATATCTGTATTACAAAGTGCAATTTTAGCTAGTAAGATTAATGCACCAAGTGTATACAATGTGAATAACATGTCGGATAATTTTATCAAGCGTGTAAAAATAGATTTAGAGAAAATGAAACAACAGGATTATATTACTGATGAGCAGTATGAAAATGCAATCCAAGAACTCGGCGTGTAATAAACTAAGAGAATAGAATACTACAGTCTAAATTCAGTAGGTGCATGATTTATACATGTTTCAGCCTCAATTATTAAATTGTCAGTAGTTGACAGAATTGAAAATGCGCTTATATCAAGCTATTAAAGAACTACTACTTCGTTTATGAAGACAAGTAGTTCTTATGTAAGTGTTTTAGCTTTTTCTAATCAGTTTTGTGGGAGTGGGAATACGAAATCAAATTTTGATTTCTATCCTACTCCTTTTTTGATGTTATAATTTAAATATACATACAGGGATTAATAGCAATTTCAAATATGCTATACACTATAATTCCATTCATAATCAATATAAGTTATTCTTATAAGTGGAGTGAATAATATGCCTAAAATAACAAAGATAGAAGTGCAAAAAAAGAATAAAGAACGTTTTAATCTATATTTAGATGATGAATTTGAAATGGGAATCGATATTGATACCTTTGTCTATTTTAATTTAAACAAAGGTCAAATTGTTGAAGCTAAAGATATGGAAGAAATCCAAAGCTATGAACAATACAGGCAAGCAGTTAACGCAGCTATTCAATATATTTCATATAGAAAAAGAACTGACCATGAAGTAATCAAACATCTTACAAAGAAAGAAATTTCAGAGTCAGTTATTGCTAAAGTCATAGATTACTGTCATGAGCAAAAGCTCATAGATCATAATGATTATGCGAATAGTTTAAAAAACACCATAATCTTAACGACAGATAAAGGTCCTGGAATATATAAACAAAAATTACGAGAAGCTGGTATTGAACAATTAATTATTGATGAATATAGCCAGATTTATGAACAGGAGCAATCTATGGAAGATATATTAAAAGTTGCAAATAAAATTTTGAAACAGAAAAAAGGGCCATTAGTAAAAAGAAAAGAGAAATTAACACAATCATTAATGCAAAAAGGTTATTCTTTTGAGAAAATTAAAGAAGTAATGGATGAAATGGATTTTTCACAACCTGAAGAACAATTAGATGAGTTATTACAAAACGAATTAGAAAAAGCATATAATAAATATTCAAGAAAATTTTCAGGTAGAAAATTAATTAATAAAACAATAGAAGCACTTATGAGAAAAGGCTATAAATATGATAAAATTAAAGCTAAATTAGAAGAGAGTGGAATAGTAGATGGAACAGAAGAAATTGAGTGAAATGAGTGAAATTGAATTACGTCATGAGATACAAGGTTATAAAGAGAAAATGCGTAAAGCAGAAATGAATGGCATTTTTAATGAATATGACGTATATGCAAGTAAAGTAATTATTGCAGAAAGCTATCTAGTAGATAGAAACAAAGTAGAATTAGGTAAAATATACAAATTAAATGATGGCACAGAAAGCTATTTCAAAGTTGAACGGTTAAAAGGCGTTTTTGCGTGGGGCTTTAGAATTAAAAGTTCAGAACCTGAAGAAGGTTTACCACTCGCATTATTAAAATTGTAGAAGGATGAAGATAGGATGGGTAGTTCAATTATATTAAAGTTACTAAATGTAACTCATTATTATAGAAATAAAAAATCCTCCAAATGGTATTTACCATTTGGTTATGATGAAGAAGATATAGAATTGAATAATTTTAACCTCCATATCTATCAAGGTGAAGCTTTAGGGATAATAGGTGAACCGGGTTCTTCTAAATCATTAATAGGGCGTTTATTAAGTGGTGAAATACAACCCGATAAGGGAAAAGTCGTTATAAAAAGAGACTTGTTTTTTGCTGATATTGAAGATAAATTATTGCAACATACTTCTGTAAATGAGTTTGTGGCTAATGCAGTCATATTGTTTCAATATAAAACTTCGGATCATAAAGTAGAGCAAATTATAAGGTATGCACACCTTGAAGATAAAGCGGATGTTAAAGTTAACCGATTAACTGATTCACAATATGCACAATTATTATTTGCATTAGCAAGAACTTCAAAAGCAAGTATTATTATTTTTAATCATATATTACAATTTTTAGATGAATCTTTTATCGAAAAAGCAATTGGACTTACAGAAGAATACATAAATCAAAATTCAACAATTGTGATGATCGATGATGATGTTCAACGTATAGCTCAGACGAGTAATTACATTGCCTGGGTCTCTCATGGTCAACTTAGAATGGAAGGCTCTTTAAATCAAGTATTACCAGTATTTAAAGACCATGAGAAAGATAGATTGTCATTGGAAGATGAACAAGAGAAGGCGAACTTTGATGTTGATTGGAAAAAAAGTAGAACAAGAACGCCGGAATTAACATACAATTTCAAACGTATAGAAAGATATAATCATGTGAAACCACCTGTTGCATTCGTTAGATTTTGGACGTGGCTTTCAGTATTTGTAGTTGGCTTATTATTTATGGCAGTTTTAATGTTTAATAATGTTGGGAAGTTACAGATTGGACAAAATATTGATCAAGCCTCAATACAAAACCAAAATAAAGATCCATATGAAGAAATGCTAGGTTACGCTATCGTATTAGATGAATCTATTACTGTGGAAGATATGGAAAATGGAAATAAACAAAAAATAAATCAGTATGGTTTTGTAACAATTACTGCTGAAAATAATGAGAATTATAGAATTGATGTAGACAATAAACATTATAAGGTTGCTAAAAATAAAGTGCGATTCTTTGAACCAGCAGCTTTATATGAAGAACATAGTTCTAAATCATTAGCACCATACATGCATAATAACTATATTAATTTTTATGAATTTTTCAACAGTCATTTGCATAAAAAACATAGTACAGTAACAGAAGGGCTTGTTCCAGAAAATAATAAGGACAATCGCTTTGTAGTACCTATAGTACAACAACCTATTTCTATGATTTTTAATGACGAAAATAAACTTAAAGGCTTTACATTCCCTATTAAGAAGAAGGAAGAATTAAAAGAAAAGTTCGATATTGAAAATAATTTCTGGATTACTAAATCTGGAGAAGGCTATTTTATGGCTGATTTAAAAAATAATAAATGGATATATATTGAATTGTAGGTGTAAAGAATGATTGATAGTATAATTAGTTTTTTTAAAAACGTGCCATATCTTAGCACACAAGCATATCACCGATTAAAATCACAGTGGGTATGGCTTGTCATACCATTTTTATCAAGCTTGGCATTGCTATTTTTATTAATGTTAATATTTAAAATAAAAGGCACTGAAGAACTAATTCAAGCTCGTGCCTATTTTAGATTGGCTGGGTTAACAACTTTTGCTTATATTTGGATTGCTGTATATCGAAGCTATAACACTTACAAAATTGATTACTTTACTGGTAAGCTATTTAACTTGAATCCAATATTTCAAAATGTTGTTATAGCAATCATTACGAGTATAACAATGTTTATAACTTTAATTATTATGATATATGCAACACCTGTTAATATTGAAAGTTCTATACCCTCTACGTTTTATTACGTTGTAATGTCGATGCTATTCATGATACTTGTATCGACAATATTAGGTCTTTCAGCTATTGTTCGTCGCAAAATCAATGTCATGTTTTATGTGATTTCATTAGTGATGTTTTTTATTGTTCCAATACTCTTTATACCAACAAGTAATACGACACTGATCTCGCACATATTAATGTTGAATCCACTATATTACCTTATTGAAGGTGTTTCACAGTCGGTCGTACTTGGTGCGTTAAGCTTGAATAATATACCTTATCATTTATATTATATATTATTTTTAGCAATACTTTGTGTAGTTATTTTTGCTAAATATCGAATAATGGCACACAGAAAATATTTGTACGCAATTCCTGATGAAACCATTGTTTCGCATTCAGATACAGATGAAAATATGATTGAAGCGGATGACTTAAACGAAAAAGATTAAAGATTATGGATTATTAATTAAACTAAAATAAGAAAAGAACTGGAAAGATTCGTTATCAATCAACGAATCTTTCCAGTTCTTATTGTATTTAGAGGTATTAAATTCTTTAACGTGTTACTTTGCAAATAATTTTTTCTGTAATTTATCTTCGCTAAAGACCCAGCCGATATAAGAATGATCGATAGTCATTTCATCGTCTAAATGGGCAATAGCTACAAAAGAATAATGTCCATTTTTTAAATAACG
Organism: Staphylococcus sp. OJ82; assembly: GCF_000294465.1. Classification (NCBI taxonomy): domain Bacteria; kingdom Bacillati; phylum Bacillota; class Bacilli; order Caryophanales; family Staphylococcaceae; genus Staphylococcus; species Staphylococcus sp. OJ82. The sequence goes on from NZ_ALPU01000005.1 coordinate 104,923, forward strand.
TAAATCAATTAATCTGATTTCGGTTGTTTCATCATCTAATTTTCTAGCTTCCCAACGATAAATAGTTGAGAAGTTAAGGAATGTTTTAATATATTTATCACCTTCAACATATTGCATTAAATCATCACTTGGAAATGGGTGACGTTTTGATTTGTCACTAAATACAATGTTTCTACCAAAACTACGTCCCACATAATCATGTTCTTCAGTTTGTATTGCAACACGCCATTGCATGAAGCGAATTGTCGGAGCTACAAATACTTTTACTGGATTATGTTCTTGTTGAATTTGTTTTAGAGCTTGTTGTTTAATCACAGCTTGCATTCTAAAGCGAATGATATAATATACTACAAGAATAGCGATAATTGGGAAAAACACAAGATATGGATGAATCCCAACTAACCAAAGCAGTATTCCGATACACCACAAGATAAATATAATTGGATCAAACGTATTAATTACACTGAGTTGTATCCATTTGTTAGTAATAGGCCTTAGCGCTTGTGTACCATAAGAATTGAAAATATCTACAAACACATGTAGAAATACTGCAAGCTGAGCCCATAGCCAAACATGTGTTATATCAACGTTTTTGAAAAATGTAAAAATTAATAAAGTAATTAATAAAGGCCATAATATCGTAAAGGGTATTGAATGTGTAATACCTCTATGATTTGATATATAGGTAGCGTTATCTTTTAATTTAAAAACAGTGTCGCCATCAGGTATTAAAGAGCCAACTACTAATGTGGTAGCTGTGGCTACAAATGATCCTGCCATTGCCGGGTCTTGAGTAGCTAAAGCTGTTAAACCGATACCCATGACAATATGTGTGCCTGTATCCATAAGTATTCAACTCGTTTCATGTCAATAATATATATTCATTATAATCTAATATCATAAATAATAAAAATAACATACTAAAATTTATTTTGAAATTTTTAAGAATTACTAATAGAAAGAGATGTGTAAAATGTTTAATGAGTCAAAATTCAAGAATAATCTCGTTACATGGTTTGACGAACATCAACGTGAAATGCCCTGGAGAGAAACCTCTAATCCATATTATATATGGTTGAGTGAAGTAATGTTACAACAAACCCAAGTTAAAACGGTTATAGATTACTATCATAGATTCATTCATCGCTTCCCAACTATTACTGAGTTAAGTCAAGCACATGAAGATGAAGTGCTCAAATATTGGGAAGGCTTAGGCTATTATAGTAGAGCACGTAATTTTCACACGGCAATAAAAGAAGTACATGAAAGTTACAACGGTGTCGTACCAGACGAACCGGTGACATTTGGAAAGTTAAAAGGTGTAGGCCCTTATACACAAGCAGCAGTTATGAGTATTGCTTTCGACAAACCTTTAGCAACTGTGGATGGAAACGTCTTTAGAGTATGGTCACGACTAAACAATGATGAGAGAGATACGAAATTGCAATCAACACGTAAAGCATTTGAGAATGAATTACAACCATACGTTGAGCAAGATGCCGGTACATTTAACCAAGCAATGATGGAATTAGGTGCATTGGTATGTACACCGAAAGCTCCATTATGTTTATTCTGTCCGGTTCAAGATCATTGTGAAGCATTTGAACAAGGGACTGTTCAATCATTGCCTGTAAAAACAACAAAAGTTAAGAAGAAACATATAAAACAGCATGTTTATCTTCTTCAAAATGAAGATAATGCTTATTTAATTGAAAAACGTACACAAAAATTATTGAATAATATGTGGGAATTTCCAATGTACGAAGCAGAGGAAGATAAGCATATCAACACAGTATTAGGGACACAAGTGATATTTGATCAAACACCTGCATTTAAATTAAAACATCAATTTACACATATCACATGGGATATTGAAGTGTTTATATCTCAAGAAAATGTGCATAAAGATGACATTATTTTACCAGAGAATATGGTGTGGATGCAGTTAACAGAAAAAGAAGACTTTAATTTTCCTGTAAGTATGACAAAAATATATAATTTCATAACTAAACATTGTTAGATTCGGTGTTGTATCTTGAGGTATGTTATAATTCTATATGTGAAATTAAGAAAAGGTGGTGTGGAGCATGGTAAAAGAATCCATACCTAAAGAAGGTCAGACAATTAAGATTCAAAGTTATAAACATGATGGTAATATTCATCGTGTTTGGTCTGAAACTACTATATTAAAAGGTACGGAAGATGTTGTTATCGGTGGGAATGATCATACGCTCGTCACAGAAAGTGATAGTCGTACATGGATTACGAGAGAGCCTGCAATTGTATATTTTCATTCTGAATATTGGTTTAACGTGATATGTATGTTTAGAGAAGATGGCGTTTATTATTATTGTAATTTATCTTCACCATTTGTTTGTGATGAAGAAGCTTTAAAATATATCGATTACGATTTAGATATTAAAGTATATCCAAACGGTAAATATCATTTACTAGATGAAGATGAATACGAGCAGCATATGAAACAAATGAATTATTCATCTGATATCGACGTGATTTTAAGAAGAAATGTAGATATTTTACAGCAATGGATTGAACAGAAGAAAGGTCCGTTTGCTCCAGACTTTATTAAAGTTTGGCGAGAACGATACAAAAAAGTTAGAAATTATTAAGCAGATTTAATGTTTTTAATTTAATTATCATTTATAGTGATATGAATGTGAACAATACAAACAAGAAAAAATTAAGTTTGCTATAAAATATTCGTATTCGCAAATGAAATTGTCAAACAACTTTAGATAGTGCATAAATTAGCAGCCTAGTTGGACCATCAACATAGGCTGTTTCATTTGCAAATATAGTGTGGGGAGGAATCGTTTTATGATTCGCAGATATTTACAATTTGTTCGACCATATAAATGGCGAATCATTGCCACTATACTTGTAGGTATTCTAAAATTTGGTATTCCGATGCTGATTCCATTATTAATTAAATATGTCATTGACGATATTATCAATAATGGTGCGATAACAGTAGAAGAAAAAATCACAAAATTATTAGTTGCAATGGGTATAGCAGCGTTTATCTTTGTGATAGTAAGACCACCAATTGAGTTTTTAAGACAATATCTAGCACAGTGGACAAGTAACAAAATTTTATATGATATACGTAAAAAGCTTTATCATCATTTGCAAGCTTTGAGTTCAAGATTTTATGCGAATAACCAAGCAGGTCAAGTTATTTCAAGGGTTATTAATGATGTTGAGCAAACTAAAGACTTTATATTAACTGGTTTAATGAATATATGGCTTGACTGCATAACTATTATTATTGCATTAACTATTATGTTCTTCTTAGATGTCCAGTTAACTTTAGCCGCACTTATTATATTCCCTGTATATATTTTAACTGTGTATTTCTTCTTTGGTCGTTTGAGAAGTTTAACAAGAAAGAGATCACAAGCATTGGCAGAAGTACAAGGATTCTTACATGAACGTGTACAAGGGATGTCAGTTATAAAAAGTTTTGCGATTGAAGATAATGAAGCAGGAAACTTTGATAAACATAACCAAAATTTCTTACAAAGAGCGTTTAATCATACGCGTTGGAATGCTTATTCATTCTCAGCAATTAATACGGTTACAGACATTGGACCTTTAATCGTTATTGGTACAGGAGGGTTCTTAGCAATCAATGGATCAATAACAGTAGGTACTTTAGCTGCTTTCGTGGGCTATCTTGAACAACTATTTGGTCCTCTTCGTAGATTAGTTTCTTCATTTACAACATTGACACAAAGTTTTGCGTCAATGGACCGTGTATTCCAACTTTTAGATGAAGATTACGACATTAAAAATAAAAAAGGTGCACTGCCAATAGAAATAAAACAGGGACACATCGAATTAACTAATGTTAAGTTTAAATATGATCAAAATGAAGCAAATATCCTTAAAGATATTAATTTAGAAATTAATCAAGGTGAAACTGTGGCATTTGTTGGTATGAGTGGTGGAGGAAAATCTACTTTAATCAATTTAATACCTAGGTTCTATGATGTTACCGAAGGCGAAATAAAAATTGATGGTACCAATATCAAGTCATATTTAACAGGTAGCTTGAGAAGACAAATTGGCTTAGTTCAACAAGATAATATATTATTCTCGGATACAATTAAAGAAAATATATTATTAGGTAAACCAGATGCTTCAGATGAAGAAGTTATTAATGCTGCTAAAATGGCCAATGCGCATGATTTTATCATGGAATTATCTCAAGGTTACGATACAGAAGTAGGCGAAAGAGGGGTTAAACTCTCTGGTGGACAAAAACAACGTGTTTCTATTGCCCGTATTTTCCTAAATAATCCGCCAATTATTATTTTAGATGAAGCGACGAGCGCACTTGATTTAGAAAGTGAGTCTATTATTCAAGATGCCTTGAGTGTATTAAGTGCAAATCGTACAACACTTATTGTTGCACATAGATTATCTACAATCACACATGCTGATAAAATTGTTGTTGTAGAAAATGGTGAAATTGTTGAAAGTGGTTCACATTCAGCATTATTAGCTAAAAAAGGTGCATACGAACATCTATATAGTATTCAAAATTTATAGTCAGTAAATATTTAAAAGCGCACTCGGTATTTTAATGTATACTGAGTGCGCTTTTGTGTTAAACGATAAAAATACCCTCTGAGCAGATGGAAATTAAGCTCAAAGGGTATTTTATTTATAAATCGAAGTCTTCTTCTAGTATATCAATTTCATTATCATTTCGATGGTACGTGAAGAAACTAATACGTAGTCTATCTAAATGTTCTAAAATATAACGATATTCTTCAATTGCTGAAATAATTTGCATAATATTAGTATATAAGTACATTGATTGATAAGGATTTTGAATGATTTCTTTTTGAAATGCATCCATCAAATCTTTCTTCTGTGGATTTGAAATCTGACTATCAAGTTGATCTACATCATACCGTGCCTTTTTTGAAAGACTGATGAAGATTTGTTCGTGATATGCAATCAATGTGTCGATTTCTAATTTAATCTGCAAAAGTAATTCATTATTTAAATTATGAAGGTCATTTTGATAACGATTCATTTTTCTCAACACTTCATACGCTCTCCGAGTGCTACGGACTAATTCTTTAAAAAGAATTTTTTTCCTATTTTGTGCATACAGTTGCTTTTTAGTCCATGGTTTTTCTTCTGAATAATAACCTAAAGTTTCTTCGAGTTTATCAATACGAGTAACAATTAACCCTCTATCTTCTTTAATATGATGATACTCAGAGGTGTCATTTAAAACCAATTTAAACCATACAAAAATATCAGAACAGATATTCAATGAATTATAGTAAATTTTAGATTCAAATTTAGGTGGTAGAAATAAAAGGTTTACTGCTGAAGAACTAAGCACACCAACCATAACAAGTACAAATCTATAAAAGGCAGAAACATAAAAGTTACCAGTATGTTGTCCCATAATAATTAAAGCAGTTATACTTGCTAGCGTAGCAACATGTTCCAATTTGAAACGAAACAGGATTGCAATTAATAAAATTACTGTAACACCCATGATTACAATATTATTACCAAATATCGTAACCATCACTACTGCTAAAACAGCACCAACAAGGTTACCTATTGCTCGTTCCCCAATTGTTTTTATTGAACGAAAAACACTTGGTTGCATTGCAATGACAGCACTGACTGCAGCAATGGCTTTTAAACCAGCTTCATCAGGTAATAGAGAAGCGATAAACAAAGCAAGTATAATTGCGATACCTGTTTTGAGAATACGGGCTCCTAATTTCAAATGTACCGCTCCTTAATATATTTAATAAAATAATGTTTATACTTGTTATACAACGATTGGGTGTAAAATTCAAGTTTATACCATTTGACTAAATGCATAATCTACCGCTTTTAATGTTGAATCAATGTCTTCATCCGTATGTTCAGTAGTTAAAAACCAAGCTTCAAATTTAGAAGGAGCAAGATTAATACCTTGGTTTAGCATTAATTTAAAGAATTTAGCAAATGCGTCTCCATCAGTATTTTCAGCCTGAGTATAATTTTCTACTGTTTCATCTGTAAAATATAATGTTAGGGCACCATACACTCTATTTACTGTAGCAGTAATATTATGTTTTTTAATTAATGAAAGCAAACCATCCTCTAAACGTTTACCTAATGCATCTAATTTTTCATAAACGCCATCTTGCTCTAATACTTCTAGAAGTGCAATACCAGCTTTCATGGATAGTGGGTTTCCTGCCATGGTACCAGCTTGGTATGCTGGACCTAAAGGTGCTACTTGTTCCATAATATCTTGCTTTCCTCCATATCCACCTATAGGTAAACCGCCACCAACAATTTTACCGAAGGCTGTTAAATCAGGATATACATTATAAAGATCTTGTGCGCCACCGTAATGGAAACGGAATGCTGTAATGACTTCATCATATATAACTAAGCTTCCATTATTATGAGTAAGTTCATTTACTTGTTCTAAGAAACCAGGTTTAGGTTTAACCATGCCAAAATTACCAACAATAGGTTCAACCAATACGGCAGCAATATCTTCACCCCAATAGTCAATAGCTTCCTTATAAGCATCAATATCATTGAAAGGAACTGTGATTACTTCTTGAGCGACACTTTCAGGAACACCAGCAGAATCAGGTGAACCTAGTTGAGAAGGCCCACTACCCGCAGCAACTAAAACTAAATCAGAGTGACCGTGATACTGACCAGCAAATTTGATAATTTTAGTTCTTTTAGTATAAGCACGGGCGACACGGATTGTAGTCATAACTGATTCTGTACCTGAATTAACAAATCTAATCTTTTCTAATGAAGGCATAGCATCACGTAATTTTTTAGCAAATTCAATTTCTAGTTCTGTAGGCGTACCATATAATACACCTTGTGCAGCCTGTTCTTGAATAGCTTTAGTAATATGTGGATGTGCATGACCAGTAATAATAGGGCCATAAGCTTGTAAATAATCAATGTACTTATTTCCATCTACATCAAACAAATATGCACCTTGACCAGAGCGCATCATAACTGGTGCGCCACCGCCAACTGCCTTATATGAGCGAGAGGGTGAATTGACTCCTCCTAGAATATACTCATTAGATAATTTTTGAAGTTTTTCACTTTCAGTAAATTTCATACATATCAACCTCTTTTAATTTAATAATTTCGTCTATTATCGTATCATAAAATTAAGAATAAAAAGGAATAGGGTGAGTTAAATGTTAAGAAAAGGCGATCAATTTCCATCATTTAAACTAGAAAATCAAAAGGGAGAGTTTATTTCTAATGAATCTATAAAAGGAAGTAAAGCTGTACTTTACTTTTATCCAAGAGATAATACACCTACATGTACTACTGAAGCATGTGATTTTAGAGATAATTTAGCAATCTTTAATGATTTAAATGCCAAAGTGTATGGTATTAGTGGAGATAGTAAAAAGAAACACGAAAATTTCAGCCAAAAACTAGATCTAAACTTTGATTTATTAGTGGACGAGAATTATGAACTGTCAGAAGAAGTGGGTGTCTATCAATTGAAGAAATCATTTGGTAAAGAATCGATGGGGATTGTAAGAACTACATTTGTTATTGATGAAGATGGTATTATAATAGATGTAATTGAAAAAGTTAAAGTTAAAACACAAATGGATGAACTAAAAGAAATCTTGGGGTGAACATAGATGAAAGCTGTCAGTTTGAAACGAATGGGAGATTTAGAATCTAAATTAATAGAAGCATATCCAGCTGTCGAATTTGTATTTACAAAGGGTGTTTCTGAAATAGAAGAACAAGATAAGAAAGATTTAGATATAATATTCGGCTATGATGGTAAACTTAATCAATCATTTTTAGAAAATTGTCCAAACCTTAAATGGATGGCATGGTATTCAACAGGTGTGAATAGTTTACCTTTAGATTATATTGATAAACATAATATATTACTTACTAATGGTAAAGGTATACATGCCAAGCAAATGTCAGAATTTATTATAGCTTATATACTAGATGACTATAAAAAAATGAGGACTTCCTATATTAATCAACAAAATAGATATTATGATTCAAAACTTACGGGCTCAAGAGTGAGTGGAGAAACAATTTTATTTCTAGGTACAGGAAGTATCGCTCAATATACGACAAATATTGCAAACGCAATGAATATGAAAGTCATTGGTATCAATACAAATGGTCATTCAGTAGAGGGATTTAGTAAAACCTTCGCATTAAATGAACTTTCTAATGCTTTAACCGAAGCGGACATAATTGTTAACACGCTACCTGAAACTGAGCAGACTATACACCTCATAACAAAAGCGCATTTCGAATTAATGAATGAAACAACATTATTTATAAATGTAGGCAGAGGGACAATTGTTGATGAAAGTGTATTAATTGAAGCTTTAAAAGAAAAACAAATTAGACACGCATATATAGACGTGTTCGAAAATGAGCCTTTAAATCCAAGTAATGAATTATATTCATTAGATAATATTACTATTACTGCCCATATCACAGGTAACGGCAAAGAAAATATGAGTGAGGTTACGGATATATTCATTAAAAATCTCAACCATTTTCTCAATAAGGGGTTTTTAATTGAGAATGAAGTGGATCCTAAACAAGGCTATTAAAGACTTTTAAGCAATGAAGATTGACATTTCACACATCAAACAGTTATATTTATATTAAGTAATAATTATTCTTAAATAGAAAGATGGTGAGTGAAATGAGTGCAGAGATGGAAACAGTTGAACATCAACTAGAACATTCAATTGCGTCTTTAAGAAATAACGGTATTAGAATAACACCTCAACGACAAGCAATATTGAAATTTTTAATTGCTTCAGAGACACATCCTACAGCCGATGAGATTTATCAAGCACTTTCACCTGATTTTCCAAATATAAGTGTTGCTACAATATATAATAATTTACGTGTTTTTAAAGATATTGGTATAGTAAAAGAATTACCATACGGAGATTCTTCAAGCCGTTTTGACTTCAGTACACATAATCATTATCACGTTATCTGTGATAATTGTGGAAAAATAGTGGATTTCCATTATCCACAACTTGATGAAGTAGAACAATTAGCGCAGCACGTAACAGACTTTAATGTAACGCATCACCGTATGGAAATATATGGGTTATGCAAAGACTGCCAAGATAAAAGAAACAGCCAATAGAAGAAAGAAAACATTATCTAGTATCTAGTTATACTAATGATATAAGAAAAGGGAAAACTCATTTTTAAAACAAATGAGTTTTCCTTTTTCTTTGTTCTTACTTCTTTATATTGAATATGTTGAATGATGCTAAACTAGAAAAGTTGAGTACATACGGTAGTGGTGCCGTTTCTTATTGGTATGCATTCTAGTTCCTTCTATAGATAACAGAAGGTAAAACAACTTCATTAAGTTAAGAAATATGCCGATATATTTACACTAAATAAACTTTTAATACATAAAAACAATAAATAGACATCACAAAGGTAAAATTTAACTAAAAAGATTGCTGAAAATTATTGACGGTTGTGAATAAACTTGATATTATAAAAAAGTCGTCGAAACAAGACACAATAGCAAAACAACCGAGTCAACGAAGTTTTTACAAAGTGTAAATTTGACACTTGTTAAATCAGTTAAAAGGATATACAATATTAAATGTTGAGTTAAAAACGCAACAAACTTAATAAATAAAAAAAGAAATTTATTATTGACTTAACAAAAACTTAATGTTATAATTAATTCTTGTAACGCATTAACGCAGTAATGAACATTGAAAACTGAATTGCAATATGTCAACGTTAATTCCGAACGCAACATTAAATTGTTGGTTCAAACGTGTTAGAGATAACACACAAATTAGTATTTTATGAGCTAATCAAACATCATAATTCATTTATGGAGAGTTTGATCCTGGCTCAGGATGAACGCTGGCGGCGTGCCTAATACATGCAAGTCGAGCGAACAGATAAGGAGCTTGCTCCTTTGAAGTTAGCGGCGGACGGGTGAGTAACACGTGGGTAACCTACCTATAAGACTGGAATAACTTCGGGAAACCGG
>NZ_ALPU01000006.1:0-137497 GCF_000294465.1 Staphylococcus sp. OJ82
TTTTGTACATTGAAAACTAGATATGTAAGTAAAATTTATGATTTTACCAAGCAAAACCGAGTGAATTAGAGTTTTAAAAAGCTTGAATTCAAAAAATAGAAATAATCGCTAGTGTTCGAAAGAACACTCACAGATTAATAACATTTTAGGTTTTCAACCGATTTTATCGTGTTGAAGGTCGAAAAGATTAAGTTATTAAGGGCGCACGGTGGATGCCTTGGCACTAGAAGCCTACGAAGGACGTTACTAACGACGATATGCTTTGGGGAGCTGTAAGTAAGCTTTGATCCAGAGATTTCCGAATGGGGAAACCCAACACGAGTTATGTCGTGTTATCGATATGTGAATACATAGCATATCTGAAGGCAGACGCGGGGAACTGAAACATCTTAGTACCCGCAGGAAGAGAAAGAAAAATCGATTCCCTGAGTAGCGGCGAGCGAAACGGGAAGAGCCCAAACCAACGAGCTTGCTTGTTGGGGTTGTAGGACACTCTATACGGAGTTACAAAAGAACAAATTAGACGAATCATCTGGAAAGATGAATCAAAGAAGGTAATAATCCTGTAGTCGAAAGTTTGTTCACTCTTGAGTGGATCCTGAGTACGACGGAACACGAGAAATTCCGTCGGAATCCGGGAGGACCATCTCCCAAGGCTAAATACTCTCTAGTGACCGATAGTGAACCAGTACCGTGAGGGAAAGGTGAAAAGTACCCCGGAAGGGGAGTGAAATAGAACTTGAAACCGTGTGCTTACAAGTAGTCAGAGCCCGTTAATGGGTGATGGCGTGCCTTTTGTAGAATGAACCGGCGAGTTACGATTTGATGCAAGGTTAAGCAGTTAATGTGGAGCCGTAGCGAAAGCGAGTCTGAATAGGGCGTTGAGTATTTGGTCGTAGACCCGAAACCAGGTGATCTACCCATGACCAGGCTGAAGTTCAGGTAACACTGAATGGAGGGCCGAACCGACTTACGTTGAAAAGTGAGCGGATGAGTTGTGGGTAGCGGAGAAATTCCAATCGAACCTGGAGATAGCTGGTTCTCTCCGAAATAGCTTTAGGGCTAGCCTTAAGTAATGATTATTGGAGGTAGAGCACTGTTTGGACGAGGGGCCCTTATCGGGTTACCGAATTCAGACAAACTCCGAATGCCAATCAATTTTATCTTAGGAGTTAGAACGCGGGTGATAAGGTCCGTGTTCGAAAGGGAAACAGCCCAGACCACCAGCTAAGGTCCCAAAATATATGTTAAGTGGAAAAGGATGTGGCGTTGCCCAGACAACTAGTATGTTGGCTTAGAAGCAGCCATCATTTAAAGAGTGCGTAATAGCTCACTAGTCGAGTGACACTGCGCCGAAAATGTACCGGGGCTAAACATATTACCGAAGCTGTGGATTGTCCGTAAGGACAGTGGTAGGAGAGCGTTCTAAGGGCGTTGAAGCATGATCGCAAGGACATGTGGAGCGCTTAGAAGTGAGAATGCCGGTGTGAGTAGCGAAAGACGGGTGAGAATCCCGTCCACCGATTGACTAAGGTTTCCAGAGGAAGGCTCGTCCGCTCTGGGTTAGTCGGGTCCTAAGCTGAGGCCGATAGGCGTAGGCGATGGATAACAGGTTGATATTCCTGTACCACCAAATTTCGTTTTAAGCGATGGGGGGACGCAGTAGGATAGGCGAAGCGTACTATTGGATTGTACGTCCAAGCAATGAGACTGAGTGTTAGGCAAATCCGGCACTCTTAAGGTCAAGTTGTGATGGGGAGAGGAAATTGTTTCCTCGAGTCGTTGATTTCACACTGCCAAGAAAAGCCTCTAGCTAGAATTTTGGTGCCCGTACCGCAAACCGACACAGGTAGTCAAGATGAGAATTCTAAGGTGAGCGAGCGAACTCTCGTTAAGGAACTCGGCAAAATGACCCCGTAACTTCGGGAGAAGGGGTGCTCTTTAGGGTTAACGCCCAGGAGAGCCGCAGTGAATAGGCCCAAGCGACTGTTTATCAAAAACACAGGTCTCTGCTAAACCGTAAGGTGATGTATAGGGGCTGACGCCTGCCCGGTGCTGGAAGGTTAAGAGGAGTGGTTAGCTTCGGCGAAGCTACGAATCGAAGCCCCAGTAAACGGCGGCCGTAACTATAACGGTCCTAAGGTAGCGAAATTCCTTGTCGGGTAAGTTCCGACCCGCACGAAAGGCGTAACGATTTGGGCACTGTCTCAACGAGAGACTCGGTGAAATCATAGTACCTGTGAAGATGCAGGTTACCCGCGACAGGACGGAAAGACCCCGTGGAGCTTTACTGTAGTCTGATATTGAAATTCGGTACAACTTGTACAGGATAGGTAGGAGCCTTTGAAACGTGAGCGCCAGCTTACGTCGAGGCGTTGGTGGGATACTACCCTTGCTGTGTTGGATTTCTAACCCGCACCATTTATCATGGTGGGAGACAGTGTCAGATGGACAGTTTGACTGGGGCGGTCGCCTCCTAAAGAGTAACGGAGGCGCTCAAAGGTTTCCTCAGAATGGTTGGAAATCATTCATAGAGTGTAAAGGCATAAGGAAGCTTGACTGCGAGACTTACAAGTCGAGCAGGGTCGAAAGACGGACTTAGTGATCCGGTGGTTCCGCATGGAAGGGCCATCGCTCAACGGATAAAAGCTACCCCGGGGATAACCAGGCTTATCTCCCCCAAGAGTTCACATCGACGGGGAGGTTTGGCACCTCGATGTCGGCTCATCGCATCCTGGGGCTGTAGTCGGTCCCAAGGGTTGGGCTGTTCGCCCATTAAAGCGGTACGCGAGCTGGGTTCAGAAACGTCGTGAGGACAGTTCGGTCCCTATCCGTCGTGGGCGCAGGAAATTTGAGAGGAGCTGTCCTTAGTACGAGAGGACCGGGATGGACATACCTCTGGTGTACCAGTTGTCGTGCCAACGGCATCGCTGGGTAGCTATGTATGGACGGGATAAGTGCTGAAAGCATCTAAGCATGAAGCCCCCCTCAAGATGAGATTTCCCAACTTCGGTTATAAGATCCCTCAAAGATGATGAGGTTAATAGGTTCGAGGTGGAAGCATAGCGATATGTGGAGCTGACGAATACTAATCGATCGAAGACTTAATCAAATTTAAAAAGTGTTTTGTTTGGCATTATCAAATTTTACTTACTATCTAGTTTTGAATGTATAATTTTTATATATTTCATTGTCTGGTGACAATGGCAAGGAGGTCACACCTGTTCCCATGCCGAACACAGTAGTTAAGCTCCTTAGCGCCGATGGTAGTCGGACTTACGTTCCGCAAGAGTAGGACGTTGCCAGGCAATTTTATACGGAGGATTAGCTCAGCTGGGAGAGCATCTGCCTTACAAGCAGAGGGTCGGCGGTTCGAACCCGTCATCCTCCACCATTTATTTTTAATAGCCGGCCTAGCTCAACTGGTAGAGCAACTGACTTGTAATCAGTAGGTTGGGGGTTCAAGTCCTCTGGCCGGCACCATGTTTTGAGCCATTAGCTCAGTTGGTAGAGCATCTGACTTTTAATCAGAGGGTCAGTGGTTCGAGCCCACTATGGCTCACCATTATTTTAATATCGCGGGTGTGGCGGAACTGGCAGACGCACTAGACTTAGGATCTAGCGCCTCACGGCGTGGGGGTTCGACTCCCTTCACCCGCATATGCAGAAGTAGTTCAGCGGTAGAATACGACCTTGCCAAGGTCGGGGTCGCGGGTTCGAATCCCGTCTTCTGCTCCATTATTTTGCCGGGGTGGCGGAACTGGCAGACGCACAGGACTTAAAATCCTGCGGTGAGAGATCACCGTACCGGTTCGATTCCGGTTCTCGGCATTATCCCATAAAAATAGAATTATGCGCCCGTAGCTCAACTGGATAGAGTACTTGACTACGAATCAAGAGGTTACAGGTTCGACCCCTGTCGGGCGCACTATTTTACGGGAAGTAGCTCAGCTTGGTAGAGCACTTGGTTTGGGACCAAGGGGTCGCAGGTTCGAATCCTGTCTTCCCGATATCCTTAAAATAATATGGGGGCTTAGCTCAGATGGGAGAGCGCCTGCTTTGCACGCAGGAGGTCAGCGGTTCGATCCCGCTAGTCTCCACCATATATTTAAATGCAATCTAAATTACAACGGCGGCGTAGCTCAGCTGGCTAGAGCGTACGGTTCATACCCGTGAGGTCGGGGGTTCGATCCCCTCCACCGCCACTAATTATTAGTTGTAAATTATATTTAGGACCTTTAGCTCAGTTGGTTAGAGCTAACGGCTCATAACCGTTCGGTCGCAGGTTCGAATCCTGCAAGGTCCATATAATTTTTTTGGAGGAATACCCAAGTTCGGCTGAAGGGATCGGTCTTGAAAACCGACAGGAGCTTAACGGCTCGCGGGGGTTCGAATCCCTCTTCCTCCGCCATTTTTATAATAATTGAATATAATTTATTTACCTAATATTTTTGGAGGAATACCCAAGCCCGGCTGAAGGGATCGGTCTTGAAAACCGACAGGGGCTTAACGGCCCGCGGGGGTTCGAATCCCTCTTCCTCCGCCATTAATATTATTACCGCGGGATGGAGCAGCGGTAGCTCGTCGGGCTCATAACCCGAAGGTCGGTGGTTCAAATCCGCCTCCCGCAATTTTATATTTTAGGTCCCGTAGTGTAGCGGTTAACACGCCTGCCTGTCACGCAGGAGATCGTGGGTTCGAATCCCATCGGGACCGCCATTATTGTTATGGTTCAGTAGCTCAGTTGGTAGAGCAATGGATTGAAGCTCCATGTGTCGGCAGTTCGACTCTGTCCTGAATCATTTTAATGCAAGCCGGCCTAGCTCAACTGGTAGAGCAACTGACTTGTAATCAGTAGGTTGGGGGTTCAAGTCCTCTGGCCGGCACCATCTTTTTGGAGGGGTAGCGAAGTGGCTAAACGCGGCGGACTGTAAATCCGCTCCTTCGGGTTCGGCAGTTCGAATCTGCCCCCCTCCACCATATAACTTTAATTTAATAGGGGCATATTTCAACGGTAGAATACAGGTCTCCAAAACCTTTGATGTGGGTTCGATTCCTACTGCCCCTGCCATGGCGGTTGTGGTGAAGTGGTTAACACATCGGATTGTGGTTCCGACACTCGTGGGTTCGATCCCCACCATCCGCCCTTTGTATTTTTGGGCTATAGCCAAGCGGTAAGGCAACGGACTTTGACTCCGTCACTCGTTGGTTCGAATCCAGCTAGCCCAGTTTTTATTGGCGGCATAGCCAAGTGGTAAGGCAGAGGTCTGCAAAACCTCTATCACCGGTTCAAATCCGGTTGCCGCCTCCATCAATATGTGGGAGTAGTTCAATTCTTAGAACACGTTCCTTCCCGGAACGAGGTATAGGTGTAAGTCCTATCTTCCGCTCCAAATTTAATTATATCCCATGCGGGAGTAGTTCAATTCTTAGAACACGTTCCTTCCCGGAACGAGGTATAGGTGTAAGTCCTATCTTCCGCTCCAAATTTAATTATATCCCATGCGGGAGTAGTTCAACTTTCAGAACACGTTCCTTCCCGGAACGAGGTATAGGTGTAAGTCCTATCTTCCGCTCCAAATTTAATATTATTTTCATGCGGGAGTAGTTCAACTTTTAGAACACGTTCCTTCCCGGAATGGGGTATAGGTGTAAGTCCTATCTTCCGCTCCATTGATACTTCCACATAGGGAGTTTTTTATTTATTTAATTGGGCCGGCGTGGCGGAATTGGCAGACGCGCGGGACTCAAAATCCCGTTCCATTGATTTGGAGTGTCGGTTCGATCCCGACCGCCGGTATATATAACGTACTTAGATGTACATGTTAAGCAATCTCATAAGATGGGGTTGCTTTTTTATGTTTAAAGTTTGTTAAATGCTAATGCCTTTAATTATTTTACTCAATTGCTTAATATCACTTTATAACACAAGCTATGCAATATTAATATAATTAAAGTAAATATTGTAGTTTTTGGTAAAGTATAATATTATTAGTCTAATGTTATATTTGGAGGAAAATTCAATGGTTAAAACTAAATCAACCAAAATTAAAACAACTAAACCAAATGGAAGGCAATTTTTTGCTAATATCTTACAAGCTGTTGGTGCAGGGGTAGTTATTGCGTTAATACCTAATGCATTATTAGGTGAACTGTTAAAGTTCTTTAAAGAAGGTAATGAATTATTAGAAACAATATATCAATTAGTAGTTTTGATTCAATCATTTATGGCTTTTATTATAGGTGTGTTAGCTGCACATCAATTTAAATTTAATGGTGCAGGGGCTACGATGATAGGTGTTTCTGCTATGTTAGGTAGTGGAGCTGTTAAAATTACTCCTGATGGATTTATACTAAATGGTATTGGTGATATTATTAATACTATTTTGGTTGTAATTATTGCTTGCTTTTTATACTTAATATTACAGAATAAATTGGGTTCATTAGAAATGATCTTGTTACCAGTCATTATTCCTGTAGTAAGCGGAATTATTGGTCTATATACATTAGGCTATGTATCTAATGTTACAAAAGGTTTAGGCCATATAGTGCATTCATTCACTGAACTCAATCCATTATTGATGTCAGTGTTAATATGTGTGACTTATTCATTGCTGATGGTAACGCCAATATCGGTTGTAGCTATTGCAACAGCAATTAGTCTATCTGGACTAGGTAGTGGTGCAGCTAATATGGGAATTGTTGCAGCCTGTGTTACATTCCTATTTGGATCAATAAGAGTTAATGGTGCTGGTGTGAATCTAGTATTAATTATTGGCGCAGCTAAGATGATGATACCTGTCTATTTCAGACATTTAATTATCGCGATACCTTTAACAATTAATGGTATTATAGGTGGCTTGATTGCTTACTTTATTGGTATTGAAGGTACACCGATGTCAGCTGGTTTTGGTTATACCGGACTTGTAGGGCCAATTAACGCCTTTAACCGTATGTCTGGAGATCCAACAATGAATATCATATTATTAATATTTGGTTATTTCATTATTCCTTTTGTTGCAGCATTTTTTGTTCATGAGTTATGTAAAAAATTCATTGGTAAATATACTGATGACATATACAGTTTTGAAATTCCTAAACAGTAATTTTAATTGACCTAATGTATATTAGGTCTTTTTTTATACATAAATAATGCATATTTTGTCTTTTTTATAAAAAAATCACTATTATAGATAGCTTTTGTATAAAAAGTTATTGAATAATATTACGTTATTATGTATAATAATTAATTATATAGAGAGGGGTTAACCAAGATGAAACACACTATTAAACTATTTATGGTCTTTATTATATTTATTAGTACCATAATTACATACATAAATCCTGATGCTCAAGCAGCAGAAGAAGATCAATGGGATAAAATTAAAGAACGTGGAGAATTGAGAGTAGGTTTATCTGCAGATTATGCACCTTATGAATTTGAACATAATGTGAATGGTAAATCTGAATATGCCGGTATTGATATTGATTTGGCAAAGAAAATTGCAAAGGACAATGATGTAAAGCTAAAAATTGTTAATATGCAATTTGATAGTTTGTTAGGAGCAATTAAAACTGGGAAAATCGATTTAATCATTTCTGGAATGACACCAACACCTGAACGTGAAAAAGAGGTAGATTTCTCAAATCCATATATGACGGTTGAACAAAAAATGATTGTTAAAAAGTCTGAGGCAGATAGATTTCAAAATATAGATGATTTTGCTAATCAAAAAATTGGTGTACAAAAACAAACACAACAAGAAAAAATTGCTCAAACAGAAATTGAAAATGCACAGATACAATCTTTAACGAGAGTACCTGAAGTAATCATGTCATTAAAGAGTGGCAAAATAAACGGGATGGTTATTGAAGGACCAGTTGCAGAAGCTTACTTGAAACAAAATGAAGATTTAGCATTTGCAGATGACGTGAAATTTAATGAAGGTACGAAACAAACAGCAATTGCAGTACCTAAAAATTCCCCTGAATTAATGCAAAGACTTAATGCTACTATTAAAGATGTTGAAGATAAAGGTTTACTAGCAGATTATAAAGCATCAGCTGCAGAAGCAATGAAAAAGGACGAAGGAAATTTCTTTACTAAATATGGAAACTTCTTTATAAAAGGTATTCAAAATACGATACTCATTTCAATTGTGGGAGTAGTGCTAGGTGCAGTGTTTGGTGCATTTATTGCGTTATTAAAACTAAGTAAAGTTAGAGTTTTAAGATGGTTAGCTTCCGCCTACATTGAATTCTTAAGAGGCACACCATTGCTCGTGCAAGTATTTTTAGTTTATTTTGGTACAACAGCAGTATTAGGTTTAAATATTTCTGCATTAATTTGTGGTATGATCGCGCTTGTAATTAACTGTTCTGCATATATTGCTGAAATTATTAGAGCCGGTATAAATGCAGTAGATAAAGGACAAACTGAAGCTGCACGTAGTTTAGGATTATCTTATGGCCAAACTATGAAATCAGTTATATTACCACAAGCTATTAAAAATATTTTACCTGCCTTAGGTAATGAGTTTGTAACAGTAATTAAAGAATCTTCTATAGTATCTGTAATCGGTGTTAGTGAAATTATGTTTAATGCACAAGTTGTTCAAGGTGCCTCATTTGATCCGTTCACACCATTGATCATAGCAGCTATACTGTATTTTATTCTCACATTTACATTATCTAGAATTATGTATTTCTTTGAAGGGAGATTGAAAGTTAGTGATTAATATTAAAAACTTATACAAGTCATTTGGTAAAAATGAAGTTCTAAAAGGTATTGATTTTACTGTAAATCAAGGCGAAGTAGTAGCAATCATAGGTCCTTCAGGTAGTGGGAAAAGTACCTTACTGCGTTGCATGAATCTACTAGAGACGCCAACAAGTGGTGAAGTTATATTTAAAGACAATAATTTAACGAGTAAAGATACAGAATTAGAAAAATTGCGTCAACAAATGGGGATGGTATTTCAAAATTTCAATTTATTTCCGCATAAAAAAGTAATAGATAATGTTATTTTAGCGCCTAGTTTATTAAAAAAAGGGAATCAAAATGACTTGAAAAAAGAGGCCCAGTTGTTATTAGAAAAAGTGGGTCTAGAGGATAAATCTGATGCATATCCAGCACAATTATCTGGTGGTCAAAAGCAAAGGGTAGCAATTGCTAGAGCATTAGCGATGAACCCTGAAGTTCTATTGTTTGATGAGCCGACATCAGCGCTTGATCCAGAGGTTGTAGGAGACGTATTGAAAGTTATGAAAGATCTAGCTAAAGAGGGTATGACAATGGTAGTTGTAACCCATGAAATGCATTTTGCTAGAGATGTAAGTGATAAAGTGGTATTTATGGCTGATGGTGTCATCGTTGAGTCTGGGACACCAGAAGAAGTCTTTGACCACCAACAACATGAAAGAACGAAAAACTTCTTATCAAGAGTTTTGTAATTATTTAATAATAAGACTGAATTGGTAACATAGGATTGTTTAAAATCAATCTTATGTTATTGATTTGGTCTTTTAATTTTTTATATTTAAATTATAATAAAAGTATTATAGCTAATACTCTAAAGCCATACGAATGTGTTAAACTGTAGAATGTATGTTTTTAAGGTGGGGTGTATGAAAATGGATTTAAACCAATTAAAACAAGATGTTATAGACTATGCCCATTCAATTGGTATTGATAGTATTGGTTTTACGACAGCTGATCCTTTCGATGAAATGAAGCAAAAGTTAGTGGATTATCATGCAAAAGGTTATGCATCTGGTTTTGAAGAATCTGATATAGAGTTAAGAACAGAACCGAAATTAAACTTGCCAACAGCGAGATCTATTATAGCAATCGGCGTTGGCTATCCAAATAAATTAAAAGGTGCGCCTAAAAGTGTCCGTGGAGACAGAAGAGGTATGTTTGCCAGAGCTTCTTGGGGGCAAGATTATCATACTATTATGAGAAAACGGTTAGACAAATTAGGTGAGTATTTACAATCTAGAGTAGAAGACGTTGAAATTAAATCAATGGTAGATACGGGAGCATTATCTGATCGTGCTGTAGCAGAACGTGCAGGGCTTGGGTTTGTAGGAAGAAATGGCTTTGTCATCAATCCTGACCTTGGCACATGGACGTATTTAGGCGAGATGCTAGTTAGTATACCTTTTGCTCCTGATGACCCGTTAATCGATAGCTGTGGCGATTGTACGATTTGTGTCGATCGTTGTCCAACAGGAGCACTCGTTGGAGATGGACAGTTAAATAGTCAGAAATGTATTAGTTTTTTAACTCAGACGAAAGGCTATCTCGAAGATGAATATCGTTATAAAATTGGTAATAGACTTTATGGATGTGATACATGTCAACAAGTGTGCCCGAAAAATAAAGGGATTAACACACAACATGACGATATAGTATTAGAACCTGAAATTTTAAAACCAAGACTCGTGCCTTTATTAAAAATGAGTAATAAAGAATTTAAAAATACTTATGGTCATTTAGCAGGAGCATGGAGAGGTAAGAAACCGATTCAACGTAATGCAATTATTGCTTTAGCACATTTCAAAGAAGAAACAGCAATACCAGAATTACAAAATGTTGCGTTAGATGATCCAAGACCTATGATCAGAGCTACAGCATATTGGGCGATAGGACAAATTCAAGGCGAGGCTGCTAGACCATTTGTTGAACAACATTATGATAATGAACTAGAAGAGGTTCAAATTGAAATGTTAAAAGGACTTGAAACGAGGAGCGAAAAATAGAATGACAAATCACATAGTATTATATCAACCACAGATACCAGGTAATACAGGCAGTATAGCAAGAACATGTGCAGGCACATATACACATTTACACTTGATTAAGCCACTTGGTTTCAGTACAGATGACAAGATGTTAAAGCGTGCTGGATTAGATTATTGGGAAACTGTTAATATTACTTATCATGAAAGTATCGAAGACTTTTTTGAAGCAACAGAGGGCACTTATTATTTATTAACTAAATTTGGAAAGAAAACATATTCAGATTTTGATTTTACTGATACTGCTCATGATCATTTCTTTATTTTCGGACGTGAAACGACAGGATTACCTGACTGGGTGAAAGAAACGTATCAAGAAACGGCATTACGTATTCCTATGAATGATAATATTAGATCATTAAACTTATCTAATACAGCATCATTACTTATTTACGAAGCATTACGACAACAAAGTTTTCCAGAATTACATTAATAAATGCGCTAAATGAATGAAAATAATGTGGTAGATTTGTATAATAGAGATAAGTCTTATAACTTAGCATTTAGTTAATTAAATTGATACATTAGTGATGTTGTGGTTTATCTCCATTACATCAAGGGTATTAATAAAAATAATGCTAGAACGCGTCTTAATAAAAAGAGGAGTGTAATTACTATGGCAATGAACTTTAAAGTTTTAGAAAACGAAAAAATTGTAGCTGAATATGCTGCAGATATATTAAGAAAACAATTTAACAACAATCCGACGACTATTGCAGGTCTACACCTTTCTAATGATAATTCACCAGTATTAGATGAATTAAAGAAAAATGTAGATAATCATCCTGTAGACTTTAGTCAAATCAACATTTTAGATTATGACGATAATAAATCTTATTTTGAAGCTTTAGGTGTACCTGAAGGTCAAATTTATAATGTTTCATTTAATGAAGACACTGAATCATTTATCAGTGATAAAATTAAAACAAAAGAAAATAAAGGTAAATTGATTACACAAGTACTATCAATTGATACTAATGGAAAATTGAACGTAAGTGTAAAACAAGGTCTATTTTCAGCACGTGAAGTTATATTAATTATCACTGGCGCTGACAAAAAAGAAGTTGTTCACAAATTATATGAAGAAAATGGTAAAACAAACTTTGAACCGTCAGATTTAAAAGCACATCGCATGGTAAATGTGGTTTTAGATGAAGCGGCAGCAGAAGGATTACCTGAAGATGTAAGACATTATTTCACAGCACGTTTTGCTTAATATAAAAATGTGAGGTGATAGGTATGGCAA
Source organism: Staphylococcus sp. OJ82 (assembly GCF_000294465.1). Lineage (NCBI taxonomy): Bacteria > Bacillati > Bacillota > Bacilli > Caryophanales > Staphylococcaceae > Staphylococcus > Staphylococcus sp. OJ82. The sequence continues at coordinate 12,050 of NZ_ALPU01000006.1, forward strand.
ACGAAAAAGATAATAAGCATTTACAAAATGATGCATTTGAACCTGAAAATGAAATGGTCAGTGACTACGAAGATGTAGTAGAACTTGGTAAGGAAATGGAACAAATTTCCGAGGAAAATGATGAAGCTAAGTTAGATAAATCACATGATCCAGAAGTTCGTTCAGATTTAAAAGATTAGTTTTAATTTAGCTCTTTGTTGAATTTGTTATTCACAAAGGGCTATTTCTATGTCTTTTTATAGCAATCGAGACTTTAAGAAGATGAAAATTTAACTTTTTGATTTTCAAATAACACGATAAATTATTTTCAATTTAAAAAGAAATGCCAAGTTAAAAGTGAATGTGTTATTATTATATCATTATTGGATTTAAGGAGACTTATACATATGTTAAGTAAGTATTGGAAATACATTATGATTAGTGCTGTCATTGTTAATTTAATTTCTATTAAAGGCTTTCCTATGGCAATTGGTGCACTCTACTTACCCGTGTTATTTAAAGTTATAAAATTGCAGATAAATTTATCGCGTGGACTTGTTGATCAAGTTAATGCTTCTACGTTTGTTAAAGGTAATCAAACAGGAATTATTATAAGTGTGATATGTTGTATTGTAATAACTGTATTGCTATTTAAACCATTAGGAGATTTTTATAATGGTTTAACTGGGTTCTTAGGTACATTAGTTACGATTAGTCCTGTTACTATGGTTATCGGTGCGATTCTACTCATATTAACAGCAGTAGGCGTAATACAAGCAGCAAAAGTACAATTCAACAAAATAAACATTACTAAAGAAAGTTAAATTTCATAGTGTTAGATGATTTATAAAAAATACCGTAAAATCTTATTGATTTTGACGGTATTTTTTTATGGAAAAGTGAAATGTTATAGTTAATAAAGTAAAATAATAACTCATAAATACAGTTTAAAATAAAATAATATGTAAACGCTCTATAATACGATTGCCCCTTTAAAATAATTAATGCTATACTAAAGCTGAATAACGAATAATGAAGGGGAGAATTTGAAATGTCAGTTAGAATTGAACATGATACATTCGGTGAAATTGAAGTACCTGCAGATAAATATTGGGGTGCTCAAACAGAAAGAAGTAAACGCAATTTTCCAGTAGGTAAGGAACAAATGCCAATTGAAGTTGTTTACGGATTTGCTCAGTTAAAAAGAGGGGCAGCTTTAGCTAACAATGAATTAGGAAAACTATCAGATGCTAAAAAAGATGCCATTGTTTATGCTTGTGACCGTGTCATTAATAAAGAGCTAGATGAACATTTTCCATTAGTGGTTTGGCAAACAGGTAGTGGCACACAAAGTAATATGAACGTAAACGAAGTTGTAAGTTATGTAGCTAATGAATATTTAAAATCACAAGGCAGTGATGAAACGATTCATCCGAATGATGACGTTAATAAATCACAAAGTTCAAATGATACATTCCCAACAGCAATGCATGTTGCATTATATAATGAAGTAGAAACAAAACTTGAACCAACTTTAAAAGCGTTGCGTGATACTTTTAAAGAAAAAGAAGAACAATTTAACGATGTTATAAAAATTGGACGTACGCATTTACAAGATGCAACGCCTATTCGTTTAGGACAAGAAATTAGTGGATGGCGTTTCATGCTTGATAAATGTGAAACTTTATTAGGCGAATCAAAAGCACACATTTTAAATTTAGCGATTGGCGGTACAGCTGTAGGTACAGGTATTAATGCACATCCAGAATTTGGCGATAAAGTAGCTAAATTCATTTCAAAAAATACAGGTTATGCATTTGTATCATCTGAAAATAAATTCCATGCTTTAACAGCACACGACGAAGTGGTTCAATTACATGGTACTTTAAAAGCATTAGCAACTGACTTGATGAAAATTGCTAATGATATAAGATGGCTAGCATCAGGCCCGCGTGCAGGGCTTGCTGAATTATCTATTCCTGAAAATGAACCAGGTTCATCTATTATGCCAGGAAAAGTAAATCCGACACAATGTGAAATGTTAACAATGGTAGCAGTACAAGTTATGGGTAACGATACTGCAGTAGGCATTGGAAGTTCTCAAGGTAATTTTGAGCTTAACGTATACAAACCTGTCATTTTGCATAATACATTACAATCAATTTATTTATTAGCAGATGGTATGCAAACATTTAATGAAAATTGTGCAGTTGGTATTGAGCCAATTCATGAAAATATAGATAATTATTTAAACCAATCATTAATGCTAGTGACTGCTCTAAATCCACATATTGGATATGAAAATGCTGCAAGTATTGCTAAAAAAGCACACCGTGAAGGTCTTACATTAAAAGAATCTGCGATACAATCAGGTCATGTGACCGAAGAACAATTTGAACAGTGGATCAAACCTGAAGACATGGTTGAACCAAAATAAAAAATACTTTAAAAAGCCAACGCTTCTTTAAATAGAAGGCGTTGGCTTTTTTTGTAATATATTAATATGATTTAAATTTCATCGTCCATACTTACTGAAATTGTTTCTTGCGTAAGTGGGTGGATAAATTCAATTTTATAACTATTTAGTTGAAGTTGTCTTAGTGTTGAATTACCGTATAATGGATCACCAATTACTGGATGGCCAATTTCAGCTAAGTGAACACGAATTTGATGGGTCCTACCTGTATCTAATTTTAAATCTACTTCGCTTACATCTTCTTTAATCATTTTAGAATTAATAATATGTGTAATTGCAGTTTGTCCAGTAGGTGACACTCTACGTTTATTTGAGTGGAATTTATCTTTGCCAATTGGCATATCAATCGTTTGTGGTTTGATAGGTAATAAACTGTGCACATTTGCTTTATAAATACGATCAATTTCATTTTCTTCCAACATACGGTCTAAAATTTTCTTCATTAATGGATTTTTAGCAACAATCAATAAACCAACTGTTTCTTGGTCTAAGCGGTGTATTGGCTCAACGTAATCACTCTTGACTGTATAGATAACGTGATTCATGAGTGTATTACTCTCTTTTAAATCATTCGGGTGTGTTTTAACACCTTTTGGTTTCATTACAACAGCGATATCGTCATCTTCGTAATAAATCTGAGCGTATCGATAACTTGGTAAATAATTGCTTACTTCTTCTGGTGTAGGAATATAAGCTATGTCACCAGTGTTTACTTTAGACATTAATGTTGCTGGTTCATCATTAATTGTAATTAACTTAGACATATTTAAATTATGTAAGTCTTTTTTAGGTAAGTGCAATTGTTGAAAAATTTCTCTCAATGTTAATTGATTATATTTAATAGGGATTTCAAATTTCATAGTATCCTCCTTGATTATCATATATAATCATACCATAAACAACGTGTTAAAAATATTAGACATAGTAATTCTATGAAATTTATTTTATTGTTAATTAAATCATTTTGTAGGTTAATCGTAACTATATTTTTCAATTAGTTTATGAGTCTGTATAATATATGTAAAGTAATATTGTATAAAAGAATGGACTGGTTAAATGGAAAAACCGACTAGACTTGCTTTATTAAAAGAAATTGCAGAATTTTTAAATGTAGAAACAGAAACATATAGTATGATGCAAGGTGCATTGAAGTCTTTAATTCAAGGAAGCGAGTTTACAACAGGCTGGATTTTCTTTATTGATGATTCAGGTCAACATGAGCTTGTATCTCATATAGATTTACCAGGCGCATTAGCCAAACAAAATTGTAAATATATGTGTGAAGGCACGTGCTGGTGTGTTCAAGCTTATCAAAATAAGAAATTGACCAAAGCTTCTAATATCATTAATTGTTCGCGTATCAACCTTGCAAACCGTGCATATCATGATGAAACAGATGGTGTCACGCATCATGCAACTGTACCGCTAAGGTCGGGGGAAGAACAATTCGGACTATTAAATGTTGCTACACCACATACAACGCATTATAGTGAAGAAGATTTAGAAATGCTTGAGTCTGTAGCATTTCAAATTGGCTCTGCAATCAAACGTATTTGGCTAACGGATCAAGAAAAAGAAGCAGCTCGCATAAGTGAACGAAATCGCTTAGCAAGGGATTTACATGATTCAGTGAATCAAATGCTTTTTTCTGTAAAATTAACAGCCCATGCAGCTGAAGGAATTACCAATGAAGAAGTATCACGCAAGGCTTTTCAAGTGATAGAACAAACAAGTCAACAAGCTGTTAACGAGATGCGAGCTTTGATTTGGCAATTAAAGCCAGTTGGATTAGAACAAGGTTTAGTTAACGCACTGAAAAAATACAGCACGCTTTTACAACTTGAATTAACTGTTAAAGTAGATGGTCTGATCAATCTGCCAAGTATAATTGAAGAAAATATTTATCGTATTATACAAGAAGCAATGAATAATACAAAAAAACATGGTGGTACCAAACAAATAGATTTATCGTTGATTCAAAAAGATAGTTATTTAACTATTGATATAGTAGATCAGGGCAAAGGATTTAATATTAATAAATCCAACCCACCAGACTCTCATGGTTTAAGTAATATGAGACAACGTACAAAATTGATTAATGGTAAATTAGAAATAGATTCAACTCAAAATAAAGGCACTACAATTCATATAGCAGTTCCATTATAGTTTTTTTGAAAGGAAGTTTAACATGCATCGAATTATACTCGTGGATGATCATCATATCGTAAGACAAGGATTAGAATTCCTATTATCTACTGTTGATGATATAGATGTTATAGGAGGGTTTTCAGACGGTAAATCTTTCTTTGAATATTTAGAAACAAATGAATTACCTGATATTGTATTATTAGATTTAGTTATGCCAGAAATGAATGGTATTGAAATTACAGAAATGATGAAAAAGTCGTATCCAGAAGTGAAAATTTTAGTCCTTACAAGTTATGTGGACGATGAACATGTCATTTCCGCAATTGATAAGGGTGCAGATGGATACGAGATGAAAGATGTAGAGCCAGACCAATTAATAAAAACAATTAAGAAAGTACTTTCAGGCGAGAAAACGATACACCCTCAAGCGCAAAGTGTCATCGAAGCGGTGAGTAAAAAGCCACATTTTACTAATAAATTATCAAAGCGTGAATCTGAAGTGCTAGCAGAGATGACTAAAGGTAAAACAAATAAAGAAATTGCAGAATCATTATTTGTTTCTGAGAAAACTATAAAAACACATGTGAGCCATATTTTTAACAAACTTCAAGTAACTGATCGCACACAAGCAGCGATATATGCGATGCAAAACAATCTCATTTAGTATAGCGAATCTACAGTATTGGAAGCGGATTCATTTTTTTGTAATTATTTTCAAATTTTGCTTTTATTTATATAAAATTACTATATAATACAGAGTAATAAACAATAGGGGGGATAATGCAATGAAAACAAAAAACCTTTCAATGAAGATTGTCATAGCATTAATATTAGGTATTGCCGTTGGTTCAATTTTTAATATGTTTGCACAATCTGCATTCGTAATTAATGTTGATAAATATGTGTTTAATGTTATTGGGCAAATTTTCTTGAATTTAATATTTATGTTAGTAGTGCCAGTAGTATTTGTATCAATCGTTTTAGGAGTGGTAGGGGTTGGGGACCCGAAACTACTTGGTGGTATAGGTTTAAAAACAATTACATTCTTTTTAGCAACTACAGCTTTAGCAATTACAATTGCTATGTCTTTGGCATTGATATTTAATCCAGGAGAAGGTAAATCTGATTTATTAAATAGTGAAGATGTTTCTAGTTATCAAAAAACTTTAGATAAAGAAGAGGGCTCACAAAGTGCTGCAGCCAGTCAATCGTTCGATCAAACTTTAATTAATTTATTTCCAAAGAATCCATTACAATCAATGACTGATGAAAATATGCTTCAAATTATCACATTTGCTATTTTTATTGGGGTCGGTCTTATTATGGTTGGTTCCAAAGCACAAATGGTACATAAATTTTTTGAACAAACCAACGAAGTACTCATGTACATCGTGACAATGATTATGAGTGTCTTTGCACCAATTGGTACGTTTGGTTTAGTTGCACATGCCTTTACAGGAGCAGGTTTTGGTGCTATTAAACAATTAGGTATGTACTTCTTTATCGTATTGTTAGCACTCGCAATTCATTTCTTTGTAGTTTATGGATCGGCAGTTAAATTTATAGGGAAAACAAGTCCATTGAAATTCTTCAAAGCATTTATTCCAGCGATTTCGCTTGGATTTAGTGCTTCTAGTTCAACAGCAACGTTACCAGTATCACTAAGATGTACCAAGAAAATGGGAGTGAGACCTGAAATTGCATCCTTTGTTCAACCTTTAGGTGCGACAATTAATATGGATGGTACAGCAATTATGCAAGGGGTAGCAACTATCTTTATTGCTCAAATTTCAGGCGTGGATCTTTCAATTGGTCAAATTATTACTGTAGTAGTGATTGCAGTTGTAGCATCAATTGGAACTGCAGGTGTGCCAGGTGTTGGTTTAATTATGTTAGCAATGGTATTAAATGCAGTGGGACTAGATCCAGCAGCAATCGGTATTATTTTAGGTATAGATAGATTGTTAGATATGACAAGAACATCTGTAAATATTACAGGTGATGCAGCTTGTGCTATGATTATTTCAAATCAAGCAGACAGAAAAGATGCTAAAAAAGCTCAAGCATAATTAGTTAATGGTATTTTAATAAAGAAGCCTCCCATTCAAACAATTGAATGAGAGGCTTCTTTAAATGCCAATTTAAAAATATGTATAGTTATTAATTTAGATGAGAACAAAATACTTTGATTTCTAAGTAAGAATGACTTCAGACTTTAATTTTTATTAACGGAGTTGTAAATTTCTATAAATTGTTTGGCATCTTTACGATTCACTTGATCGAAAATCCACGATTCGCCATCGTTATCTATTATAACAATGCGGAATGGAGAAAATGAAAAACCAAATTTAATATTTTTAATATCTTTAAAGTGAAAAGTATCTTTAATTTCTGTTCCTTTCAGTACACCACTTGCTTTAAAGCAAATTTTATCATTTAGAAGTGTTAAAGTACCTGGAATTGCTTGAGCTGTAAAAACTTTCATAGCAGCGTATAGCGAAAACTCTGGATGGTGAGCTTTTAATGTCATAATAAACCCTCCGTCTTTAGTGAAATTTTTTCTAGTATATCATTTTTAAATGTATGCAACAAATAAGGAATTTACTTAATATAAATTAAAATTACAAATTCAAATCGAAACAGAAAGTTTTTTAGAATATATTTATATAAAAACTTTAAAAATTCTGAATATTTTGTTAGTGTTATAACCATGTTGCAAGGTAATCAAAATAAATTACAACATATTAAGGAGGAATTTTCTATATGGATACATTAAATTTTGTGAAAAGTAAGGGGTTAGTAAGTTTAATGGTTGCTGCTTTGATTATTTCGTTAGTAGGTGTCTTCAATAGTGCAAGTGCTGCAAGTATAGATAATCCTGTAGAAGTGAGCAAGAAGGATGATAGTACAGTACATCTTAAATTAAAAGAGGGTATCAAGGGTACTCAAGCTGAAGATGGGGCGGTTACGCTTACTGATGAAGATGGAGAATCTAAAGAATTACCTACGGAAGTAGAAAAAGACGGAGAAACAGTTAAGATAAAATATACAGAAACTGACGATGGATATGATATGGAAGTTTTAAGTAAAGAGACTACTAGTACGCAAGCAGCTTCAATTTAACAAGTTTTTGTTTTAAAATGGATTAACTCTCTAAATATAAATTTTAAGAGATTAGAACATAAGTAATCATGATGAAGTAAATCATTTAAACTAAAAAAGAGCCTTTATAGGCTCTTTTTTAGTTTATTAATTTTATTGATACTCTCTAGTTTTATATTGCTATTACTGTTTGTACTATTAATTAAATACGATTGTTTTATTTCCTTTTGTAACAATTACTTTGTGTTGTACATGGTATTCCACAGCTTGTGCTAATACACTTGATTCAACATGACGACCAATTTTTCTTAAGTCCTGGACATTATAACGATGAGTAATGCGCGTCACATCTTGATCAATGATAGGGCCTTCATCTAAGTCAGAAGTTACATAGTGACTCGTAGCTCCTACAAGTTTCACCCCACGTTCCCAAGCTTGTTTATAAGGATTTGCTCCAATAAATGAAGGTAAGAAGGAATGATGAATATTGATGATTTGATTTGGGTATTGGCTCACGAAATGATCACTTAGAATTTGCATATATTTTGCTAATACAATGAGTTCAATTTCGTGTTTAGCACAAATATCTAAAATGTCTTTTTCAACTAAATCTTTTGCATTATTACTAGGTACGTAATAAAAAGGAATATTAAACGTTTCTGCAAAATGTCTATTATTTTCGTGATTACTGACAACACATACAATTTCCGCAGGTATTTCTCCACGTTTCACTCTCAGTAAAACTTCATTAAACGCATGGTCTTCTTTTGAAACAAATAATGCGATTTTAGTTTTATGACTATTATCGAATAAATTAAATTCGATATCATTTTCACTTAGTGTTTTTTCTAAAGCTTCTTTTACTAAGGGTACTTTATTAAATTCAAATCTTAAATATAATTTTCCATCCGCATCTTGTGCATGACCATATTCAGTAAAATGATCTAAATGTAAAATATTAGAATCATATTGTGAAATGATATTTGTGATTAATGATGTAATTCCAACTTTGTCTGAACATGTAGCTAGTAATATGTATTTATCTTCCATTTTAAGCACCTCTAATTTTGAAAAGTAACTCAGAGTATAATGAAAATTCAGAAAAAAGTAAACGATTATAGCTCAATTTGATAACTTTTAAAATTTTTTAATCTTTTTCTATGCGTAAATAGGTAAAGTAGGCTATAATGATAAATAGTGTTTTTATCTTAAAAGAGTAATAAGTAATTTAGGAAAATGACACTTTTCACAAAAATAATACGCTTACAATCAAAATGTTTTTGTTTGTAACTTATTTATAAGATATAAGATTGATTATTTTGATAATTGCGCCAATGATAAAAAACGATGAAAATTTCATTTCACTCTTTTATTTTCTTGAAAATTGTATTAAGATGTAATTTGTGTTTCAAGAAGCGTGTATTATTGCAATTTCTTGTGTCCGGATAAAATATTCTTTTATGAAAGGTAGATTAAAGTAATGGATAGACAGCAATTCACAGATTTAATTCAAACAAAATTTAAAATGGTACGTATTGAAGCAGGTTATACGCAAGATACGATGGCCCAAACTATTGGTCTTTCAAAAAAGACATTAGTACAAATAGAAAAAGAGAGAGTATTACCTAACTGGACTACGTGTGTGTCAATTTGTGCATTATTCAGAGATTCAGATGTTTTAAATAGTACTTTTGGTTGTGATCCTTTAGAAATGGTACAAACGATTTCTCGTAATCATTGTGCATACCCTAACCATTCAACAACAAGTGACATATACTGGAATACGATTGATAGCCGCAACGGATTTATCTTACAAAGTAATAAAGTAAGTGATATCTATCGTGTGCTTAATAATGAAACGCAACCAATATTTGGAACGTCTAAATTAAGAGAAGCTGAAACATACTTCGGCAGAATATCAAAAGAAGAATTAATGCACGTATAATATTAATTCATTTTGTGATAGGAGAATCATTATTTATATAATTGGGTGACATGGGACTTTAAATTGTATATGAATGATTTAGTCACTTTACTCTACTTGACCTAAACAAAGATTTAGGTCTTTTTTTTATTTGGTTGTTTTGTAACTTTGTTATAGTTACTTGTGATATTTAAGATAAATTAAGTAACTAAATTTGAAAAACAAGGTATTTTTATTACACATTTTTATAGTAAGTATTATACAATGTAAAAATGATTGTAATTTAAAATAGTCTTTCAATAAAACAGAAATAAAGTATAGAATTCAAAGGAGAAATCATCTATGCAAACTTTTTTAATAATTGTATTTATGATGGTGATTGGGTCATTGATAGGTGGAGTAACAAATATTTTAGCAGTTAGAATGCTATTTCATCCATTTAAAACCTATTATATTTTTAATAAACGTGTGCCCTTTACACCTGGATTAATACCAAAACGTAGAAAAGAAGTCGCTGATAAGATTGGTCAAGTTGTTGAAGAACACTTATTAACGGAAAGTTTAATCCAATCAAAATTAAATGCACCATCTTCAAGACAAGCAATTGAAGAAGTATTACTCAATCAAATTCGAAAATTAAAGCAAGAACATATGACATTGCAATATTTTGCTGATAAGTTAGATTTAGATGTTACGCAGTTAGCAAATGAAAAATTAGACTTAATGATTTCAAATAAATTAGATGAATTTTACCAAGATAATCAAACTACACCTATCAAACAGATTATTCCTGAAAAGATAGAAGCTAGCATTGATAGTAAAATAGATTTAGTTCCTGATTTATTATTTGAAAGAGCAAGTGTGTACCTCAATTCAGAAAAAGGTGCGGCTGATATTGCATCTATGTTGGAGACTTTCTTCAACGAGAAAGGTAAAATAGTTGGATTATTACAAATGTTTATGACTAAAGAGAGTATAGCTGATCGTATTCAACATGAACTTATTCGTTTAACTAAACATCCTAAAGCTAAGGCAATTGCAAAACAGGTCATTGATAATGAATATGAGACTATGAAAGCTAAAAATTTAAATGAACTTGTTAGTGAAAGTCAGTACAATTCATTTAAAACTTCTGTAACTGAATTAGCCGTTGGTTATTTAGATGTAGATAAAGTATCAAAACAATCGTTTAATACTTTAATGCCAAGCTTTATTCATTTCTTAGAAAGCAAAGTTTCTCAAAAACTAACAGATGTTATTATAGAGAATATATCTAAACATATATCTCCAATCATGAAAAAGATTAATTTAAGACAAATGATTGAAGAACAAATTAATACATTTGATTTAGCTTATATAGAAAAATTAATTATTGATATCGCAAATAAAGAACTGAAATTAATTATGCTTTTAGGTTTTTTATTAGGGGGCATAATAGGGCTATTACAAGGCATAATTGCAATTTTTGTATAACATATTAAATTATGTTATTGTAATACCGATGTGGTTTTCACACATATACAAAAAAGGAGTGAAGCATAGTGGCAGTAAATTTACACGATCATGCAAATCAATTAGAACAAGCTTTAAGAGAAAGTGATGAATACCAAGCTATTCAAAAAGCTTATGCAAATGTTAAAGAAAATAAAGAGTCAAAAGAATTATTTGACGAATTCCGCGAAACTCAATTAGAATTCCAACAAAAACAAATGCAAGGTGAAGAAATCGGTGAAGAAGAGCTACAAAAAGCACAAGAACAAGCTCAAAAAATCGAAAATGATTCAAACATTTCAGAATTAATGGCTGCTGAACAAAACATGAGCCAAATATTCCAAGAAATCAACCAAATCATTGTTAAACCTTTAGACGAAATCTACGCTGACTAATATCAATTAATCAGAATTTTGATTTCCAGCTACAATACATTTTATGTATTGTAGCTTTTTTTGTTTTATCGACTGAATCTTAGACAATGTGGTAAAATATAGAGATACAAGGTATTCGCATGCACACATCTTAAAATTTGAATAAGTAACCAATTCATTTATAGATTGTCTTGCATGTATCATCTTAAATAAACCTTTAGATAAAGGAGAACTGTACTGTATGGTGAAATTTATTCATTGTGCTGACTTACATTTAGATAGCCCATTTAAGTCAAGAAGCTATTTAAGTCAGTCGATTTTTGAAGATATGCAAAAAAGTGCGTACGAAAGCTTTAAAAAAATAGTAGATTTAGCATTGAATGAAGAAATAGATTTTATGATTGTTTCTGGTGATTTATTTGACCAACAGAACCGGACATTACGTGCAGAAGTGTTTTTGAAAGAGCAATTTGAGCGCTTATCTAAAGAACAAATATTCGTATACATTTGTCACGGCAATCATGATCCATTATCTTCAAGTATTGGTACAGAATGGCCAGATAACGTTTCAGTGTTCTCAGAAAATGTAGAAACTTATCAAACAATTACTAAAAATGGTGAAGAAATCTACCTTCACGGGTTTAGTTATCAAAATGATGCAAGTTACGAAAATAAATTAGATGCTTATCCATCAAGCCAAGGACAAAAGGGAATCCATATTGGCATACTTCATGGTACATATAGTAAATCTAGCACTAAAGACCGTTATACAGAATTCAGATTAGAAGATTTAAACAATAAGCTGTATCATTATTGGGCATTAGGTCATATTCATGAGCGTCAACAATTAAGTGATATGCCTCAAATTCACTATCCAGGGAATATACAAGGCCGACACTTTAAAGAATTAGGCGAAAAAGGTTGTTTGTTAGTAGAAGGTGACGATCTAAATCTTGAGGCTAAATTCGTACCTACACAATTTATTCGTTTTGAAAAAGCAACGCTTGAAACAGATAAAACATCTAAACAAGGTCTTTTTGAAGCAATTCAAACTTTTAAAACACAAGTGAGAAAAAAAGGTAAATCGATTTATCAATTAAAGGTTATTGTTAATTCCGATCAAACAATACCTGAACAAGACGCATTACAAGTTCATGAAATGATTAGTGATTATGAAGAAAATGAGCATAACTTTGTATTTATTGAAAATTTAACAATCAATAATAAATATGAAGATCAAAATACATTAGTAAAAGAATTTTCGCCAGAATTAATCGAGGACAACACTGTGTATGATAAAGCTATGAACGATTTGTATTTAAATCCAAAAGCTTCTAAATATCTTGAAAATTATAGTGATTTTGATCGACGTGGTTTGATTGAACATGCCGAAGAATTATTAAAGTCAGATATGAGGGAGGAATAATATGAAAATTAAATCGTTAGAGATATATGGTTATGGCAGATTTATACAAAGAACAATCGAGTTTGATGAGACTTTCACTGAAATATATGGTGAAAACGAAACTGGAAAGTCTACGATACAAGCTTTTATTCACTCCATTCTATTTGGTTTTCCAACAAAGAAAGAAAATGAGCCTCGATTAGAACCACGATTAGGTAATCAATATGGCGGTAAATTAACTTTAATTCAAGACGATGGTACATTAGTTGATGTTGAGCGTATAAAAGGTAGTGCAGTGGGTGATGTGAAAGTTTATTTACCTAATGGCACGATTAAAGATGAAAATTGGTTGAAAAAAGAATTGAATTTTATTTCTAAACGTACATACCAAGGTATTTTTTCTTTTGATGTACTTGGGCTACAAGATATTCATAAAAATATGGATGAGACTCAATTACAAAATTATTTATTACAAGCGGGTGCATTAGGTTCTACAGAATTCACTAGTATGCGTGGCATTTTAAATGAGAAAAAAGAAATGTTATATAAGAAAAATGGACGTAATCCAATTATTAATCAGCAATTAGAACAGTTGAAAGAATTAGAGGGTCAAATTAGAGTAGAAGAGTCGAAGTTAACTACTTATAAAAGACTTGTAGATGATAAAGATAAATCAGAACGCAGGTTAGATAATATAAAGCAAAATCTAGCACAGTTATCAAAAATGCATAACGAGAAACAAAAAGAACTCACTTTGCACGAACAAACACAAGAGTGGAAAACGCTAGAATCTCAACTTAATATTGAACCAGTACTTTTCCCTGAACAAGGTATTGATCGCTATGAATCTGCAAAAATTCAAACCCAAAACCTTAAAAGAGATTTAGGCTTGAGAGAAGAAAAGTTAGCACATCTTAAATCAGAAAATGAAAAAATTAATGTTCCGAAACAAAGTGATATAGATGCTTTCAATCACTTACACCAACAAGAGAATGAAATTAAACAAAAAGAATACGAACTTAAAGCTATTGAAAAAGACATCCAAGATAAAGAACGCGAAAAGACAGGTCTGAAGTCCAATATTGGTTGGCATGATGTGCATCATCAAGCTGACAGTTCAGAAGCAATGAAAAGTTTTGTAAGTAATCAAATTAAAAACAAACAAGAACAAACTGCATTTGTACAACAATTAGAACGTAATATCGAAGAGAATAAAATTGATCAAGAGACCAATGCTACGGAAATAGATGCTTTAGAAGCAGATATTGTACCTGAAGAAAATTTTGAAAAGAAAAAACAATATAATAAACAAGTATTCGAGCTTCAAGAAAAGAATAACCTTTACCAAAAAATGAAAGAGGCTTTTGATAAAGATCAACAAGAAAATGAGAAAAAACAGAATCTATTACGCATAAGCTTAATTATCTTAGCAGTAATAAGTATAGGACTAACGATTTTCTCATTCATATCTGCGAACATACTCTTTGGCGTTGTATTTGCGATATTGTCAGTCATATTTATCATAGGCGTTTTCTTTGTAAAATCTAAAGAAATAGGTCATAGTGAAACTTTCTCAAAAGAAATAGATGATTTGCAACGACAAATTACGCATTTAGAAGATAATTATGATCTCGACTTTGATTTGGATGATCAGTACCGAGTGCGAGAACAGTTGAATAGTACAGTTAAGACAAAAGAAGCACTTGATAAAAAAGCTGAATATTTAGCAACGAGTTTAGAACAAGCTCAAAAACAGTACCAAGAAGCCCAAGACAGTATTCACAAAGTTAAATCAGATTTACATTTATCTGATAAAATGTCAGATGAACTGATCATTGATAGTATTGGCACAATGAATAAGATTAAAGACCATGATAAACACATCGATGAACTTAAAGAACAAGCTCGTCAATTACGTGAGTCATTAGAAGCCTTTTATGCGCATGCTAAAGAAATTACAAATAACCAATTTACTTATTTTAATGATTTATCATTATTCCATGACATTAGACAGTGGCTCAAAGAAGAAACAACTAATCTTGAAAAATGGAATAGAAACGATGAGCAAATCAAATTAATTGAGAGTGAAGTATCGCAACTACGCAATCGATTAAATGAAAATAATAATGTGATCACACAGTTATTTGGCTATGTTAATGCTTCTGATGAAGAAACTTATTACCAACACCATGTACAATATCAAAATTACCAACAACAAATGACTAGGTTTAACGATTTATCGAAATACCTAGAGAATCAAAATTATAATTATGATTTAAGTTCAAGGTTAAGTGAAAAGACTTATGCGCAATTAACGCACGAAGATGAAGTCTTAGCACGACAAGTAGACGAATATAATGATCAATATTTAGAAATGCAGTCAGAAGTTAGTGACTTAAACGCAAAAATAACTGATATGGAGACAGACAAGACATTAGCTGATTTAAGACATAGATTCCATATTCTTAAAAATAAAGTAAATGACGAAGCAAAAGATTGGGCAAGTCTGAGTTACTTACAATCTTTAGTAGAAGGTCACATTGCACAAATTAAAGATAAACGTTTACCAGAAGTGATAAGCGAAGCAACTGATATATTTACGCATTTAACAAATGGTCATTACGTACAAGTGACTTATGCAAACGATGAATTAATGGTGAAACAGCAAAATGGTCAAATGTATGAACCAGTAGAACTTAGTCAGTCTACTAAAGAAATACTTTATATTTCATTACGTTTGAGTTTAATCAAAACGTTAAAACCATACTATCCATTTCCTATTATTATTGATGATGCATTTGTACATTTTGATAAGCAACGCAAAGAAATAATGATGAATTATTTAAGACAAATGCCGAAAGACTATCAAATTTTATTCTTTACATGTGTGAAAGATACAAGTGTGCCTTCAAAACAAATCATTACTTTGAATAAATTCGAGGAAGGCGGTAAATAATGAGAAACGTAGAAAATTTAAAGCCTGGAGATTCTGTAGATAACTTTTTTCTAATTCACAAAGCAATACAAGGTGTGACAGCTCAAGGTAAAGATTATATGACACTACATTTGCAAGATAAAAGTGGAGATATAGAATCTAAATTATGGACGGTTTCAAAAGAAGACATGAAAATATTAGAGCCGGAACAAATCGTCCATGTTACTGGTGATGTTATCAATTATCGTGGTAGAAAACAGATGAAAATCAATAAAATAAAGTTAGCAAAACCAGAAGATAATATGAAAACTCAAGATTTTGTTGATGGTGCACCATTAACACCAGATGAAATTCAAGAAGAAGTTTCACATTATATGCTAGATATTGAAAATGCTACATTACAACGTATTACTCGTCATTTGATACGTAAGCATCAGGAAGCATTTTTCACATTCCCAGCTGCAAGTACACATCACCATAACTTCTCTAGTGGTTTAAGCTATCATGTATTAACGATGTTGCGTGTTGCAAAATCTATATGTGATATTTATCCTTTACTTAACCGTAGTTTATTATATAGCTCAATTATTTTACATGATCTAGGCAAAGTAAGAGAATTAAGCGGACCAGTTGCTACATCGTACACAGTAGAAGGTAATTTACTTGGTCACATCTCCATAGCAAGTGATGAAGTTGCAGAAGCGGCAAGAGAGTTGAATCTTGATGGAGAAGAAGTACTTTTATTGCGCCATATGATTTTAGCACATCATGGTAAGATGGAATATGGTTCTCCTAAGTTACCGCATATGAAAGAAGCAGAAATATTATTCTTTATTGATAATATCGATGCAAAAATGAATATGTTTGAAAAAGCATATAAGAAAACGGATAAAGGTCAATTTACTGAACGTATTTTTGGTCTAGAAGGCAGACAGTTTTATAATCCAACGTCACTAGACTAATCTCGTTATTGTTTATATAAGAGGGTAGTTTGGAGCATCAATAGCTCATCCTCAAACAAAATATAAAAAAGGCTGATAGAATCTCTTTTGGGATCTATCAGCCTTTTTGAATTTGTGTTAGCTATTTCAGGGGCTCTGTGATGGACTATTATTGTCCTGTAGACATTCCAGCGCCACCTTGTTGCATAGCTTGTTGTTGCTGTTGTTGTTGTTGCTGTTGTTTTATTTTTTCTGGGTCTAAGATTGAATCTTCAATAGCTTTTTTGATATCTCTATCTTTATAGTCTACATTATATTCATCTAATAACTCTTTGTATGCATCTGTTAATAATTTAGGCTCTTTTTGTACTTTAGATTGTAATAATTGAGATTTAAGTTTATCTTTTTGTTTATCAAAGTCGTCTTCTTTGTTTGCCTTAATAATATGATAACCATAATCTGTTTTCACTACTTTTGAAATTTCTCCTTCTTTAAGTTTAAAGAGTGCTTTTTCAAATTCATCTTCCATTTGGCCTTTCATAACATAGCCTAAGCTACCGTCTTTTTTAGCTGATGATTTATCTTCTGATTCTTCTTTTGCGATTTCTCCGAATTTGTCTGGATCTTTATCGACTTGTTTTTTGATTTTTTCTGCTTTTGCTTTTGCATCTTTATCTGATAAACCTTCTTTATCATCTTCGTTTTCTTTCACTTTAATTAAGATATGAGAACCTTTTTTAGTGTTTTCTTTGATTTCTTTATCTGATACTTCGACTTTATCATTAAGTAATTCTTTTTGATAAGCTTGTGTTTTCTTCTGTTCTTTATAATCACTTATAGACATTTTTTGCTGTTTTAACATACTTTCAAATTGTTCTTTACCGCCATATTGTTTCTGTTCTTTTTCGACTTCTTTATCAATATCTTTCGTATTAACTTCGTCTTTATATTTATCTGCTAGTAATTTGTTTAATAAGATTGAGAATGAACTGTTGGCAATTTGTTCATCGCCCATTTTGCTCATGACATCTTCTACTTTAACGTCTCCAGCTTTTGATGAAATAATCGTATCATCTTTTGAATCTGTTGCACTACTACCACAAGCACTTAATAGCAACGCGCTTGCTGTAACCGGAAGTATAACTTTTTTAAATGTTTTCATGGTTGGAAACTCCTTTTGTAATAATAACAACGTAAATATAACATATTATGCTGTGTTCACCAATAAGAAACCCTGTTTCTAGGACTATAGTATTAGTAAATTTATAAAAAAATAGATTATTAAAATTAATTTGAATTAAAAACAAAAAAGTGGGATAGAAATCAAAATTTAAAATTTGATTTCTATCCCATCCATAATACTTATTAGATATCTGATAGTTATTATGCAATATCCCATTTACATGTGTAACATAGCATACTGGATTTATGGCAAAGTCACTTCACTTTATTGTTCATATTTAGTGTCAACTTTATTTAAAATATTAATGCCTGTTTGATGTTCTTCTATATATGAACCTTCATTGGAAAATAGTATTATTTTTAAATAAAGAAAATCCATTACTGAATAACCCATATTTAATGCAAGAATAAACATAAAGTAATGACCAAATTGTGGGAATTGTATGCTGGCATATGCACAGATGCTCGTAATAATGATTACAGGTGTAATTAAATCAAAACAAAAATAATATTTATTAACAGGTGTGTTCACATACGTATTATAAAAAGGTACGGATTTATGTCGCACTAACTTATATTTTTTGAAAGATTTATAATAAGGAAACAGAAATACTAAATGAATTGCTTTATGAATAGGGTATAAGATCACCACTAATACTAAAAATACTAAAAAATATTGATCTGTTAATTTCGTATTGGAAAAAAAATACAAAATCTCATAGGCAATCAAGAATGTAATGATCGTTGTGACTAAACTTAGAAATGCTATTCTAGGTAAGCCGAAACGTGCATTAATATCAATTTGGCGTGTACATAGATACATAACTAAATCATGCTCCTCTACTTAATAAATAACAGCACTTATATACTTTCGTATTATCTATCCTAACAGGAAAAAGGTCAAGATAATTTTGAATATGAAATAGGGCGTATATTAAAGAAGAAATAAGCGATCAATTGAATACTTTTATAGAAGGTTTTATCAGTATATAAAAAGAGCTGTAAACCTCATTATGGACAATGCTTAGGTTTACAGCTCTATGTTTAGGCTTGATAGATGTTTAGCATAAAATCAATTGAATAACTGTAAGTTATTTATCTTTTTCAAAAGTTTTACTAATTTCTTCGCCACGATTTTGTAAATTCTCGATATGAGACTGTAATTTTTCAATGTTAGGATTGATATCAGATTTGAAATCACCAATCATTGTTTTCACCTCATCACCAATCGTACTGCCAAATTCTGTACTTTCAGATTTAATTTGAGAGATATAATTTGTAATATCATTTATACTTTGCTTAATGGTATTAATTTCTCTATCAACTTCTGATTCAGCGCCGGCAGGTCTTTTTGTTTGTGCATTAAATTGGTTAGACTCTCTTTTATCGCGGTTCATCAAAGCAAAGCCAAGACCAGTTGCAACGCCAGCACTAAGACCTAATAATATTTGAGCTGTTTTCATAAAAATTCTCCTCATTTCTAAATAATATCGCATTCTTTAATATGTTTTATATACCCCATATGAGATAAAATAAGCATATTTAGTCGAATTGAGCTGCTATTTCTTGTGCGAGTTTAGCTTTTTGGTCATCATCAATCGTCTCTTCATGCGTTTCCCATTTATAGCCAAAGCCATCCACATCGTTTTCATATCTTGGTAAAAAGTGGAAATGAAGATGGAAGACAGATTGATCGGCAAATTCACCATTATTCTGTATAATATTTAATCCATCAGGGTTAAATGCTTTTTTAATCGCATTGGCTACTTTAGGTAATGCTGCGCCAATATGTTTCATCGTCTCAGTATCTGTTTCGAAAATATTGGCTGATGCTTTTTTAGGAACTAAAAGTGTGTGACCTTTTGTAACTTGAGAAATGTCTAAAAATGCGTAAACATAATCATCCTCGTATACTTTATGGCTAGGTATGTCACCATCAATAATTTTACTAAAGACTGTTTCTGACATGAATCTTCACTCCTTGTAAGATTGTTACTGACTATTATAGCATTAGTATATTATTTCCGTCATTTTTCGCAGTAAATTTATGCCTATAGACTGATTTTTGATACAATATAATTTGTGGAGGTGCCATATGACAGTAAAAATAGAACATTTAACAGGCGGTTATGGTAAACGACCTGTAATTAAAAATATAAATTTCGAATTAACCCAAGGTGAAATTGTTGGGCTTATTGGATTAAACGGAGCAGGTAAAAGTACGACAATTAAGCACATGCTTGGTTTGCTGACGCCTATGGAAGGTGAAATGACAATTTCTAATATAAATATAAAGCAAGATGTTGAAACTTATAGAAGGAAATTATCTTATATTCCAGAGGCTCCGGTTATTTATGAAGAATTAACATTGCAAGAACATATCTACATGACAGCTATGGCTTATAATATTAGCAAAGAAGCTGCAATGGAAAAGGCACAACCTTTATTAAAAACATTTCGCTTAGAAGATAAATTGAATATATTTCCAAGCCATTTTTCTAAAGGTATGAAGCAAAAAGTGATGATTATCTGTGCTTTTATTGTAGATCCAGAATTATACATTATTGATGAACCATTTCTAGGATTAGATCCTTTAGGCATTCAATCCATGTTAGATTTAATGGTTGAGAAAAAAGACGAAGGTCGTACGGTATTAATGAGTACACATATTTTAGCGACTGCAGAAAGATACTGCGATAGATTCTTAATTATGGACGAAGGGCAAATTGTAGCATTCGGAAACTTAGATGAACTAAGAGCACAAACAGGTTTAGAAGGTAAAACGCTAGATGAAATATATATCCATGTCACACAAGGTGGCCAACAAACATGAACCAAAATGCGAAACAATTATTTAGTACAAGAAAACAAGAGATAAGCAAAGAAAAACAATACTATAATAAATTCATATTTAATGGTCATTTCTCTGTATTTCTTGTAATTATGTTTGGTGCTTTTCTAGTAGGCTATGGTGATTGGTTACAATCTACACCAAAGCATTTTAATTACGCTTTGGTTGCTAGTATCGTCGTAGCATTAACATCAATGTTTCCAATTAGAACGTTGCTTAAAGATGCAGATAGACTTTTTCTATTACCATTTGAAAAACACATGTCGGAATATATGAAACATAGTTTAATATATAGTTACTTTTCTCGAATAGGGATACAAGTAGTAATACTAATTGTGTTATTCCCATTGTTTTTTGTGATTAATAATCAAACTTTTGGTTTTTATATTTTGTTTGCTGTATTAGCACTCATTTTTCCATTATTAGGGCTATTACTAAAATGGCAATGGTATAAATACCGATTAGAACGTTGGTCTCTTTATGTATTACTCTTTATTATTTTCACATCTGGATATTACTTAGCATTAGAGCCGAAACAACTATCAAGTATTACTTCTGTTTTTATCCTAATCGGCATAACAATGTTGATCCGTTATCAAAATAAGACACATTTATATCCTTGGGAAAAAATGATTAAATCAGAACATCAACATCATATGAATTATTATAAATTCGTTAATATGTTTACGGATGTAAAACATCTAAAAGAAACAGCGGTAAGAAGAAGTTATCTAGATCCATTGCTAATTACGCCTAAGCGTAAAAGGTTTAATTCAAATTATATGTATCTTTATTTATTTATAAGAAGTTTTGTGCGCGGTAAAGATGCTTTTAACATCATTTTAAGATTAGTAATTCTTGCGCTTGTTTTAATGTTTTGGTTAGAACAACCCATTATCATGTTAATTATTGGTAGCTTGTTTATGTACATTATCTTATTACAAATGGCACAATTTTATACACAACAAGCTTATGGTTTGTGGCCACAAGTATGGCCGGTTACTGAATCAAAAGTAATAAAAGGATATGAACAATTCTTATATAGATTAATGTTAATTGTAGGAGCGTTATTTATTATCGTTTATGCTTTTGTATTTCCACTCTATAGTTACTTTGGTTTGTTATTCTTCCTTGTAGGTTGGCTAACAATAATAAATGTCATTAAAAAACTTAAATATCAAGAAACATTGTTAAGAGATTAAAAAAAGTCGTTTCTCGGTGCGATAGATAGTTTATCCATCGCATAAGAAACGACTTTTTATTTTAAAAATTGTAATTTTCAATATTAATTATCATCAATCGGGAATAAATGTCTTTCGAAATAACTCGAATGTTGACGACTTGAGCCGAAGAACTGGCTTAATGCCAGCTTATCAAAGTTGTCTTTGAATAAAGACGAAGCTCTAAAATCTTCATAAGCATTTCTACTTTCGAAGCCAAAGTAAATCTTATATGTTAAACCTTGTTCCGGTTTTAAGAAACGATAACTTCTATAACCAGCAAATTGATTGAAATCAGTAGAAAAGCCTTCCAATTTTTTCTCTAATTGATAAGCATGATCTTCTGAAGTTGGAATAAATATTACTGAATAAAAGTTGTTCTCATCTAAATCGCCGTCAGACTTTAGAACTTCATAAACTAAAGGTTGTTTTAAAACGGATTGATTATCTGTTTCTTCTATGATTACTGAAGAGTCAGAAGCTGAAAATTGTAATAAGTTATGACTAGGGTTATTTAGTCTGATTTGATTCAAATAACCAAACGTACCATAAGATGCATAAATTTTCATAAGATTTCCCCCTTGCTTTGTTTAAGAAAGTGCATATAACTATTATACTGTACTATAGATATATCTATGTTATCAAATAAATATAACAATAGTCTTTGATAACATTATAATAGATTTCTAAAAGAAAACAATAGTCAAATGATTAAGATAACAAAAGTAGACTGTTTGTCTTTTTTATGACATTTTAACACAATGAAATACGGCGTATATAACAGTATGGTATTATAAATAAGAATGATTATAATGTAGGAGGATTCAAGGTGCATAATAAAAATAATACAATCCTAGATATGATAAATGGTGAGGCGGTAAACCACACACCAGTATGGTTTATGCGTCAAGCTGGTAGGTCACAGCCTGAATATAGAAAATTGAAAGAAAAGTATTCTTTATTTGAAATTACACATCAACCAGAGTTATGTGCTTATGTGACACATTTACCAGTTGATAATTATAATACAGATGCAGCGGTGCTGTATAAAGATATTATGACACCACTTCAGCCGATTGGTGTAGATGTGGAGATAAAATCTGGTATCGGTCCAGTAATTCACAATCCTATAAAAAATATACACGACGTTGAAAAGTTAGGGAAGATTGATCCTAAGCGTGATGTGCCTTATGTTTTAGATACAATAAAAATATTGACTGAAGAAAAATTAAATGTGCCATTAATTGGTTTTACAGGAGCACCATTTACATTAGCAAGTTATATGATTGAAGGTGGACCTTCAAAGAATTATAATTTTACTAAGGCGATGATGTATAGTGACGAAGAAACTTGGTTTGCACTTATGGATCATTTAGTAGACATGTCCATCACGTATACATCTGCTCAAGTTGAAGCTGGAGCAGAGATAATTCAAGTGTTTGATTCTTGGGCTGGGGCGTTAAATGTAAAAGATTATCGTTATTATATTAAACCAGCGATGGAGAAACTTATTAATGGTATAAAAGCGAAGCATGATGTACCTGTAATATTATTTGGTGTAGGTGCGAGTCATTTAGCACATGAGTGGAATTCATTACCAATCGATGTATTAGGTTTAGATTGGAGACTTTCTATCAAAGAAGCTGGAGATCTGCATATCACTAGAACCTTACAGGGCAATTTAGACCCATCATTGTTATTAGCACCATGGGACGTTATTGAAGAAAGATTAAAACCAATATTAGATCAAGGAATGGAACATGGACAGCACATTTTCAATCTTGGACATGGCGTCTTTCCTGAAGTTAAACCTGAGACACTTAAACGTATAACGACATTCGTTCATGATTATACGAAGAGATAGTAGACATAAACACACGTCACCAAGAGTAACAATTTATTATGTCATATACATCTAAAATTTATTATACAAAAGGATGATTTAAAAATGACAAAAACAATAGGCTTATTAGTTATGGCATATGGCACGCCATATCAAGAAAGTGATATTGAGGCTTACTACACAGATATTAGACATGGCAAAAAACCTACAGAAGCAGAATTACAAGATTTAAAAGATAGATACAAACATATCGGTGGGTTATCACCATTAGCTAATACAACAAATCGTCAAGCTGAAACACTTTGTGATGCACTAAACGAAGCATACAGTGATGTTGAATTTAAATTATACGTTGGTTTGAAACACATACACCCGTTTATAGAAGATGCGGTTAAATCAATGCATGAAGAAGGTATAGAAGAAGCTGTTACAGTAGTGTTGGCTCCACATTATTCTAGTTTCTCAGTAGGTTCATATAATACAAGGGCTCAAAAAGAAGCGGATAAATATGGCATTACATTTAAACATGTAGAGCACTATTATCAACAACCTAAATTCATTCAATATTGGACAGAAAAAGTGAATGAATCATTATCGGAAATTCCACAAGAAGAACATGATGAAACTGTATTAGTTGTATCAGCGCATAGTTTACCGAAAGGACTTATTGAGCAGAATAATGACCCTTACCCAAATGAATTACATCATACAGCACAATTATTAGAAGAACATTCTAATATTATCCATGTAGCTGAAGGATGGCAATCTGAGGGTAACACTGGTACACCGTGGTTAGGACCTGATGTTCAAGACTTAACTAGAGCATTATATAATGAACATGGCTATAAAAATTTCATTTACACTCCTGTTGGTTTTGTATGTGAACATTTAGAAGTGTTATATGACAATGATTATGAATGTAAAGTAGTCTGCGACGAATTAGGCGTTAACTATTTCCGTCCGTCAATGCCTAATACGGACCCTTTGTTTATTGGAGCAATCGTTGATGAAATCAAAAATGTTTATTAAAGGAAGCGTGAACTGTTTTGACTAAAAGTATTGCGATTATTGGTGCTGGTATTACAGGTTTATCAAGTGCATATTTTATTAAAAAACAACGACCTGATATTGATGTCACTATATATGAAGCGTCTAATAGAACTGGTGGTAAAATTCAAACATATAGAACTGAAGGATACACTATCGAACTTGGGCCAGAATCTTATTTAGGACGCAAACAGATAATGACAGATATTGCTAAAGAGGTTGGTTTAGAAAGTGACCTTATTACAAACCAAACAGGGCAGTCTTATATATATGCTAAAAATAAATTATTCCCCATCCCAGGTGGGTCAATTTTAGGTGTACCAACTGATGTTAAGCCCTTTTTAAAAACAAAACTAATTTCTCCTACAGGTAAATTAATAGCTGGGTTAGATTTATTTAAGAAATCGATAGAAATAGAACATGATATTTCAGTCGGATCATTTTTCCGCCAGCGCCTAGGAGATGAAGTGTTAGAAAACTTAATAGAGCCTCTAATGGGTGGCATTTACGGTACGAATATAGATGACTTGAGTTTAATGAGTACTTTTCCAGAATTCAAGCAAAGAGAAGAACAATTTGGTAGTTTAATTAAAGGTATGCGATATGAAAAAGTACAGCGACAGAAACAACGTCAACTATATCCAGGAGCGCCAAAAGGCCAATTCAAGCAATTCAGACATGGCCTGAGTTCATTTATAGAGGCTTTAACTAAATATGTATTAGATCTAGGTGTCCAAATAGAGTTTAATACGCCTATTCAAGATATTATCGTTGCTCAAAAATCTTATGAAATCGTTACGGCAGAATCGAAAATAGGATATGATGGTGTCTTGGTTACTACGCCACATCAAACATTTATGCAATGGTTTGGCAATGATCCTTCCTTTGACTATTTCAATACTATGGATTCTACGACTGTTGCAACAGTCGTATTAGCTTTTGATGAGCAAAATATTGAAAACACATATGACGGTACAGGATTTGTCATTGCGCGTACAAGTAAGACGAGTATCACTGCTTGTACTTGGACAAGTAAAAAATGGCCATTTACAACACCAGAAGGTAAAGTACTTATTCGTGCATACGTAGGTAAACCTAATGACACGGTCGTGAACGATCACACAGACGACGAAATAGTGAATATTGTTAAAAATGATTTGAGTCAAATGATGACATTTAAAGGTGCGCCAGATTTCAGCATCGTGAATAGATTACCTAAAAGCATGCCGCAATATCATGTAGGTCATATAGATCGTATTAAAGAAATACAAGCTCATATTAGAACAAGTTATCCAAGGCTACGTATTACTGGCGCCTCATTTGAAGCAGTAGGGTTACCTGACTGTATTCAACAAGGCAAAAATGCTGTAGAAGAATTAATAGCTGAACTATAATAAAACTTTGAAGAGTCGTTTTTCGATATAATAAGTCGTTATATCGAAGTAACGGCTTATTTTTATATTTTTAATTGTTGGAAAATTTAATATTTATAACAATTGTGAGATACTTAATATATAGCGTAGTAGAATCGGATACGGTAGCAAAATAACAATGATTTATGAGCTATTGTACAGGAGGAATATTTATGACAGATATTGTAATTGTACATTCCAAAATTGGAGATGCTACAAACCATTGGTATCAATGGTTAGCTAATAATCTTATTTTAGAAGGTTACAATGTAACATTATTTGATTTACCAGTAGAAGAAAATGATAATCTTGAGCAGTGGGTGGAAAGAATGAAAGACCAAATCACTGTTGATAAATATGAAACATATTTTATAACACATGGTTTTGGTACTTTAGCATCATTAAAGTACATAGAAGAAACGAATATAAATCATATAGAAGGTCTGTTTAGTGTTGCAGGCTTCATGGATGACGCGGAAGAAATAGATGCATATATTGATCCTGAAACGAAAGCAATCGACTATGAGATTGTTAAAAATAAAGTAGATCAATTCTATGGTTTGTGTTCTAAAAATGATAAATATGTATCTTACTTAGAAACTAAAAGATTAATGGATACATTAAATGGTGTGTGTAAAGTAACAGAGAATGGTGGCCATTTTATGGAAGATGACGGCTTTACCACATTCACAATTTTACACGGAAAAATGCAAGGTATCATGAGTAAGTAATTTAGTATTTAACATTAAAGAACATTATTTAATTAGTTATTGTTCTTTAATGTACAATATTTATTGTAATGACATCACAACAAATGTAGTATTTAAGCGTGAAAACAATAGAATTTTGTATAAATAAGGAACTAAAGATAAAATATTATTATTATATTCCTTTTTTACACAAAATAGTTTTTAAAAGTTATTGACTAAAGCGTTAGGAATTTATATACTAAGTAAGTATTGATTGATAGGGGATGTACAAACATCAATTATCGCATTAAAGTTTTAATTCCTGATTAAGCCAATGTAAATTACTTTTAAAAAGTTGTTGACATTAAGTAAAGATTCATGGTATATTAATTGGGTAGGCGTCATTAATAATATTACCGCGGGATGGAGCAGCGGTAGCTCGTCGGGCTCATAACCCGAAGGTCGGTGGTTCAAATCCGCCTCCCGCAATTTTTATTTTAGGTCTCGTAGTGTAGCGGTTAACACGCCTGCCTGTCACGCAGGAGATCGCGGGTTCGATTCCCGTCGAGACCGCCATTATCATTATGGTTCAGTAGCTCAGTTGGTAGAGCAATGGATTGAAGCTCCATGTGTCGGCAGTTCGACTCTGTCCTGAACCATTTTTTAATATTGCTTTGGCGGTTGTGGTGAAGTGGTTAACACATCGGATTGTGGTTCCGACACGCGTGGGTTCGATCCCCATCATCCGCCCCATAATGATTAATTAAGCGGGTGTAGTTTAATGGGAAAACCTCAGCCTTCCAAGCTGATGTTGTGGGTTCGATTCCCATCACCCGCTCCATTTAAATTATTCCACAGTAGCTCAGTGGTAGAGCTATCGGCTGTTAACCGATCGGTCGTAGGTTCGAGTCCTACCTGTGGAGCCATATGGCCCCGTGGTCAAGCGGTTAAGACACCGCCCTTTCACGGCGGTAACACGGGTTCGAGTCCCGTCGGGGTCATACAAACAGAAGTGAAATATCGCTTCTGTTTTTTTATATTATATTGGAGAGTTGTCCGAGTTGGCCGAAGGAGCACGCCTGGAAAGTGTGTAGACGTCACAAGCGTCTCGAGGGTTCGAATCCCTCACTCTCCGCTATTTACATAAGTTGAACTTTTTTGAAACACCGTAAACCTGATATAATAGGGTTTCGGTGTTTTTACTTTCAATAGACTACTATAAAAATTGTAATCCCCATAATTAATATTAAAAAATATGTTGTCAAACTATAACTTTCATTAAATTAAATAAGGATTTACTTTTATCAGAAATTATTATATTATTGTTGTGGACACCCTAGGGTGTTGTCAGATAGAGTGGGTCTAACGTACACCTTAGGGTGTGGGTTCAGACAAACTCTCAGACGTAACCATCTCTTCGGAGATGGTTATTTTTTGTTACATTCAAGTCTTTTACAATCTGAAATATGTGAAATAGTAATACAAAATGAGGTTATACAAGAAGAGTGTAAACAAACAAATTGTGATTCTTAACCTTAGAAATTATACTGAATTAGAATAATCATGATTATGGGGGTTCATTTTTGGAAAATAGAATAGATTATTATGAAATTGCTGGAGAAGAAATGGCATTAATAATGGATTTGGAAAAACAATTAAAGAAAACATCTATTAATAGAAAGTTAAGAGAGTTGATTAAGATACGTGTCTCTCAAATAAATGGTTGTGCTTTTTGTATTGGTATGCATACTGCAGATGCTAGAAAAATGAAAGTATCAGAAGAAGAAATCTATTTATTAAATGCATGGCATGAAACAAATATATATTCTGATAAAGAGAAACTGGCTTTTGAACTTACAGAAGCAGTAACGAATATTACTGTAAATGGTGTTTCAGAGGAACTATTTAACGAAGTTCGTAAACTGTATACAGAAGAGGAGTACACAGACTTAATATTAATCATTAATCAAATCAATATGTGGAATAGATTGTCTATTTCTATGGGGAACAAACACATCATATAAGTCATAACTTTATAGAAATCATAAATAAAGGAGGATCAATAACTTCATATTGATCCTCCTTTATTATTTAGTGAATTTTAATCGTCTTGTTCATTATTTAGTACATCACCACTTTTAGCATCGATTGTGATTTCGTGCTTAGTGCTGTCATCTTTTAGGTCTAAATCGTAAACGAGTTTGCCATCATCTTCAGATAGGGACCATTCTTTGATGTCGCCATCAAATTCTTCTTGTCCTTTTTTAATAGCTTCTTTATAGTCGATGGCATCATTATATTTAAATGTTTCATTTTCATTTTCTGAATCTTCATTTTCAGTTTCCTTATTTAAAACCTCTTTGTTTTTATCAGAAATGATAACTTCTGATTCTTCACCATTTTTTTGTTGCTCTATTTTATAAGCCCATTCACCATTACTCTTTTCATAAGTAATGCCTTTTAAGTCTTGTCCACTATACTCATCTTGTGCTTTTTTAATAGCATCTTTGGGGCTTGTTTTGATTTTATCTAAAGCAATGACTTGTTTATCTGTATCTTTATTACTAGAATCCTCAGATTTAGTATCGCTCTCTGAATCTCCATTACCACATGCTGTAAGCAAAATACCTGACAGTGCTACCGCAGTCACCAATTTTAACTTCATTTTTAACACTCCTTGTAAATGATTCAATCATTAATCTATACCCAGTAATAATACTTTCAAACTATAATTTTAAAAAATAATTTTTTGAGAATTTTAGTGTGATAAAATTTATATTTTTTAGTATTAATAATTAAAAATGATAAATTAAATAAGTTTTCATTTACAATATTCCGATTTTGAAAGGACATGTTTGTCTTGTTTTTTATAATATGATCAATTAGCATTGCCAATGTAAACTGAGATGTTAATCACAAACAATGATATCACTCAAGCAGTTAATAAGACTGTTAAAGCAATTCCAGTAATAGAATTTTATGAATCTATTCACTTATATGGTTCATTATCTTACCGCCTTAAAGAAATTTAAAATCTACAAGATACACGGAGAAGAGGGGTATTATTAAAATTAAAGTCTCCTTTTAAATCATGAATGTTTATATGGATTTTTAAATTGCTAATACTTGCTATTTTATACCCATTCATCATTAATATTGGTGTTTTATTTTTGTTCCATTTAACTGAAAATGTAATTTGCTCATAATTCGTGAATATCCATTCAATTTTTTCTTTGTTTAGTTTTAAATCTTCTTGCTTCAATGCTAAGTAATGTCTATTTTCATAATTAAAGTTTTCCAATTATATCTTTAACCACCTTTTAATATTTTATCTGCAGTCATCACAGCTAATAGGTTATTTTGACGTATAGCTTCCAATTTTAAATTAAATATAGGTGTTACATATGTATCTGCGGTTCTAGGAACTTCATTTATAGTTTTTGATAAATATTTAAGCCATTCTTTTTTCTCTTTGTAACTCATTTTACTAATTGAAAAATGCTTATTCTGTCCATGTCTCAATAGCCTTGTTGTATACTTCGCTGCAAGTTTGTCACGGAGTACTCGTTTTTTGTATACTTTACTGCAATATATTGCGTTATAGATATTGCTTATAGTAGAAAAATATTGTTTCGGTGTGCTTTTTTTAGTAGACAGATGATTTTTAGACGAGAAATCATTCACAACAATGTAGTATTCATAATCAGTTTTAATAGAATAATTTTTTGAATTCATAAGGAATTCTATAGTGAAAAGTTGATCCTCTGCAGTTTTAGCATTTGTTTTAAAACGAATTTTATTTTTATGTATAATATTACTTTTAAACATTTTTAAAACTGATAATGCATAAAACAAACTGTTTTCTATAATATCCGCTTTTGGCACATTACCATTCTCAAACACTGCTTTCGGAACACCTCTACCTTTTCCTTCCACACCATACTTACCAATAATTAAATCACTATTATTTTCTTTCCCATATATGTAAAGATCCTCTAACGCTCTTTCATGCAAGTAATCATCAGAATCTAAGAAGAAAATGTACTCTGAATTACTCATGCTTATGCCTTTGTTTCTTGGAGCACTTGCGCTTCCTGTATTTTTATTTAATCTTTTAAATTTTATTAAATGCTTATAATTAACCCAATATGATTTAATAGTTTCAACAGTTTCAATATCATTTGAATGATCATCTATAATTATTAATTCAAAATCTTTATGACTCATAGTTTGATTTAGAATTGAATCGATAGTACGAGAAATCATATTCCCGTTATTATATGTAGGCATGATCACACTAACCTTTTTCATAAGAAATCACTCCTTTAAACTAAAATAGCAAAGTTAAATAGGAGATGGAATAAGGTTCAGAAAAGTGTAAAAAATATAACTGCAAATGTAAAAAAATAGATGTATGAAAATTCAAAAGCGATTTGAAATAAAACAAACTTTAAAAAATAGAATGTGTGACTAAAAATTTAACTTATAAAACCTTTGCGTAGTCATAACATTAAAGTGAAGATTTGGACCATGTTAAATAATAATAAAAGCGTTATAATATAATATGAGATGGAGGAATGTAGGCGTGGAATTTTGGTTGAAAAAACAAGCAGAACTAAATGGTGAAAAGGTGTTTATAGATGACGGCACAAAGCAAATTTCATTTAATAAGACCTATCAATATGCTTCGAGATTAGCATATCAATTAAAACAGTTAGATAAGCCAAGAATTGGATTATATATCGATAATTCGATAGCATCTGTCATTTTAATTAATGCAGCGTGGCTAGCTGGTATTGAAATTGCTATGTTAAATACAAGACTGACTAAGAAGGAAATGCTTGCACAAATGGTATCAATTGAAGTTGATACTGTGATAGCACGAGAGCCAATACAATTAAAAGGTATTCATATAGTTAATTTTGAAAACTTATGGACTCATTTGGATGATAATCAATATGAAACATCATTTTCAATAGAACGTATTGCATCGATTATGTTTACATCAGGGACAACGGGACCTCAAAAAGCTGTGCCACAGACATTTAGCAATCATTATGCAAGTGCAAGTGGTTGTAAGGAAAGCCTTGGGTTTGATCAGAATACGAAATGGCTATCCGTATTGCCTATCTATCATATTTCAGGATTAAGTGTAGTGTTAAGAGCATTAATTGAAGGCTTTACAGTTCGTATAGCATCTAAATTTAATTCTGCAGCTATGTTAAAGATTATAAAAGAAGAATTACCTACACATGTGTCACTCGTGCCCCAAACATTAAAATGGTTAATGGATGAAGGATTTGATCAACCTTATCAAGTTCAAAAGATATTACTTGGCGGCGCGAAACTCTCTAGTGCTCTGATTGATCAAGCACTTCAAAATAGACTGCCAATATATAATTCTTTCGGTATGACAGAAACGTGTTCACAGTTTTTAACTGCTTCACCAGAGATGTTAACACATCGTTATGATACAGTAGGTAAACCGAGTGCAAATGTTGATGTGAAAATTAAAGCCCCAAATTCACAAGGTCATGGTGAATTGTTAATCAAAGGTGATAATGTTATGCAAGGTTACCTATATCCTGAAAATAAGCAAGACATCTTTGAAGCAGGCTATTTTAATACTGGTGATATTGCAGAAATAGATGACGAAGGTTATGTCATGGTTTATGATCGCAGAAAAGATTTAATAATCAGTGGTGGAGAAAATATCTACCCTTATCAAATTGAGTCGGTTGCTAAGAATTATTTGGGCATAGAAGATGCAATGTGTGTCGGCGTAGAAGATGATACCTGGGGGGAAGTCCCATATTTATATTACGTTGCGAATATAACAATATCTGATGCGCAATTATTAGAGCATTTCAAACAAAATTTAGCAAAATATAAAATACCTAAGCAATTTGTACGCGTTGAATCATTACCTTATACATCAACAGGAAAGTTACAGAGAAACCATTTGAAACTTTAAATTCGAGGTGGATATGAAATTACAAGCAGTGAAATTATACGAATATAATGCTAGTTTTAAACATGCTATTGTGACGCCGAAAATTAAATTGAGTTGTCGGAAGGTATTAATTATTGAATTAATTACTAATACGGGGCAACATTATTTTGGAGAATGTAATGCTTTTGAGTCGGATTGGTACTCACCAGAAACGATAGAAGTTGTGCGCCACCAAACTGAGAAATGGATTAAACAATATCAGAATGAAACGTTTAATCATTTTGGAGAGGCACAAGCAACATTAGATAATTTGATGGCATTTCCAGCTACAAGAAGCATGCTGGTAATGGCTTTTTATCAAATGTTTTATGAAATGCATTCATTTAATGTTCCATATGGCGCAACAGTCAGTGGTTTGACTGAAGGGAATTTAAAGCAACTTGTAGATACCCAACCACAACGTGTTAAAATAAAATGGTCACAGCATATACTACAAAATATTGAAATGTTAAAACAATTAGACTTTCAACCGAATATCGCAATAGATGCGAATGAATCTATTCAAGAAAATGAGTCACACAAGTTAAAACAACTTGCTAATAAATCAATACTCTATATCGAAGAACCTTTTAAATCATTAGATAAATTAGAGGCTTTTACTAAATCTGAACTGCCACCAATCGCAATAGATGAAAAAGCATTATCTCAAGATGAAATTATGAAAATCATTGCTAATAATCCTATTAATGTAGTTGTGTTGAAACCTTTTAGATTAGGTGGAGTAGATAAAGTATTAGAAATCATTAACGTTTTAAAAGCAAAAGATATCAAAATCGTTATCGGTGGTATGTATGAATATGGATTAAGTAGATATTTCACCGCATTGTTAGCTCAATTTGCTGACTATCCAAGTGATATCACACCAGAAGGTTATTATTTTAAAAATGATATAGTAAATAATGCAGGCATATTAAAAGGAGATTCAATATATTTTGAACCTCCTGAAGTTAATACAGCACAATTAAAGCGCGTTTATTAATCTTTTTTCTTTTCTTTTTTCTTTAATGGTACTGGGTCAAAGCCACCCTTATGAAGTGGATGACATTTCGAAATTCTTTTAACACCTAACCAGGTACCCTTAAATGCACCATAGACTTGTATCGCTTCTCTCGTATATTCAGAGCAAGTAGGATAGAAACGACATGTAGCAGGTGTCATTGGCGAAATGAAACGTTGGTAAATACGTATAAGTCCTAGGAACAATGTTTTCATTATAATTTTGCCTCCAACAAATAACTTAGCACAGACAGTTTAACATAATTAAAGGGAGAAGGATGAACGTGAAGTTTAAAGATAGCGAAAATGATGATGTGTTTTTATCATATAAAAATGACGAAAATCATGCTGATGGTAACCATGTCCTGATTATACCTATATATCAAGGACAATTGCTGTTTACCAATCATAAAATAAGAGGTATAGAGTTTCCTGGTGGCAAAAAAGAATTAGGAGAATCCAGTG
The DNA here is from genome assembly GCF_000294465.1 of Staphylococcus sp. OJ82. Taxonomy (NCBI): domain Bacteria; kingdom Bacillati; phylum Bacillota; class Bacilli; order Caryophanales; family Staphylococcaceae; genus Staphylococcus; species Staphylococcus sp. OJ82. Next base: position 46,543 of record NZ_ALPU01000006.1, read on the forward strand.
AAGTAGCAGCAGCTAGAGAATTGTTCGAGGAAACAGGTGCAACGATAAAAAAGTGTAATTATATTGCGCAATATCGTGTAGTAAGGCAAAATGGATTAAGCTTTACTAAAGATGTATTTATGGTTGTCGTTAAGGATGTAGAGCAACAACAAGACTATTTAGAAACAAATGGACCTTTATTTTATAATAATGTTTATGATATTCCAGAAGAACGCAAAAGCTACTTATTGAAAGATGCAGCAATTTTACAATGTTTAGAGAGAGTGATGGAGCTTGGATTTTATTCATAGAAAACGTATGCCAGTTGAATCATCAACACATTTTTTTGAAGAAGTCACATATCATGTGGATGCTTTAAAAGTGCGTGGTCTCTTAATGGCACCTATAGCTAATGTAGAAAGAATTGTTATTTATTTGCGAGGTGGAAAAGGGCAAGTAGGTATGGTACGTACAGGACGTTTAATGCAATTTGCAAACGATCATACATTAGTTTTCGGTCCTTATTATCGTGGGAATAATGGCAGTGAAGGTAAAGATGCATTTTACGGTGCGGATTTAAACGACGTTACTGTTGCTATTAAAATATTAAATTGTATGTATCCAAAAGCACATATTCATATGGTTGGATTTTCTAGAGGTGGTCTACAAGGGTTATTAACGTTTCAAGATTTACCGATATCTAGTTATATAATTTGGGGTGGAGTCTCTGATATATATTTAATGTATGAAGAACGTGTTGACTTAAGAGGAATGCTTAAACGTATGATTGGTCATCCTAAAAAGAACGCTGATGCGTATAGGCAACGAGATGCAGTTTCCCAAATTACTAAGGATAGCCCACCAATTTTAATAGTACACGGTGGAAAAGATTATCAAGTTGGTATTCATCAAGCATATTATTTAGCGGAAAAATTAGAGCGTATAGGTGCGACTTATCGTACGTTTTATCAAATGGAAGAAGGGCATATTCCTAGGCCGTTTGCATTAAAATCTACATTGTCGACCATCAAACAATGGATGACAGATGTTGAAGCCCAGCATATTAAACAAAATTATAATGAACAATAAAAAGCATGAACTACAAATTCTTTCGTAGTTCATGCTTTTTTTATTTATTTAACTTATTTGAAACCGCCATTGTTAGCTAAATCTTCTACTTCTGTACCGAATTTTTCAAAATTATGTTTAAAACGATTAATTAAATCTTGAGCTTGCTCTCTATATGCTTCTGGCTTACTCCAAGCATTAATAGGGTTTAATAATGTCTGAGGTACACCTTCAATTTCTAATGGGATATCTAATCCGAACATATCATCTTTAATATATTCTATTTCACTTAATTGTCCAGTAATAGCTTGGTTTACCATTTGTCTTGTATAGTTAAGGCTGATACGACGTCCGAGCCCATATTGGCCACCAGTCCAACCCGTGTTAACTAGATAAACGTCTACGTCATGTTCATCAATTAAATCTCCTAATAGGTCTGCATATACTTTTGCGTTGAGAGGTAAGAATGGTGAACCGAAACAAGTTGAGAATGATGGTTCTGGCTCTGTAACACCACGTTCTGTACCAGCTAATTTAGCTGTGAAGCCGCTTAGGAAATGGTACATTGCTTGATCTTTAGATAATTTAGAAATAGGTGGTAATACACCAAAAGCATCAGCAGTTAAGAAAATAATTGTATTCGGATGTGCTGCTTTAGAGGGTGTCACGATATTATCGATATGATCAATTGGATAAGCGGCTCTTGTATTTTCAGTGTAATAGTTATCATCGAAGTCTACATCACCATCTTCATCGACAATTACGTTTTCTAAAATAGTACCATATTTAATTGCGTCGTAAATTTGTGGTTCCTTTTTATATGAAAGGTTAATTGCTTTAGCATAACAGCCGCCTTCAATATTGAAAATGCCGTTTTCATTCCAACCATGCTCATCATCACCAATCAGTTTACGTGTTGGGTCAGCAGAAAGTGTTGTTTTACCTGTACCGGATAATCCGAAGAACAAAGCAACATCACCTTTATCGCCAACATTAGCTGAACAGTGCATGCTCATGATTTTATCTTTAGGGAGTAAGTAGTTCATTACTGAGAATATGCCTTTTTTCATTTCTCCAGCATATTCAGTGCCACCAATCAATATTACTTTATGTTTGAAAGAGGTAATTATAAATGTTTCGGAGTTTGTGCCGTCAACTTCAGGAACTGCTTTAAAAGAAGGTGCTGAAACAATAGTGAAATCAGATTTGATTTCGCTAGCTTCTTCTCTAGTACTTGGGCGAATGAACATATTTTGTGCGAATAAATTATGCCAAGCTAATTCATTAATCACTGTGAGTTTTAATTGTGAATCTTCATCACTACCTGCATAACCCTTAAATACATAAAGTTCATCTTTTTTGTTTAAATGGGCTAAAACTTTATCATACAAATTTAAGAAAGTTTCTTCTTCGATAGGTTGATTTATGTTACCCCAATCGATGTCATCTCTATAAGATGGTTCATTTACAATAAACTTATCTTTTGGAGAACGACCTGTGTATTTACCTGTTTTAGCGTTAATTGCTCCAAGTTCAGTCAATGCGCCTTCATCATTATTTAAAATTTTGTTATACAACTGTGTTGTAGATAATTGAAATAATGATGATGGTTTGTCCAATATACTTTCAATCTTGCTTGTGTATGTGTATGTATCTACCGCCATACTAATCCCTCCAACGCTATTTAGTTAATGTAAGCCTTTACAATTAAAGAGTATAACACATATGTATTATTAGTCCACATCATATTAAAAGGAAATTTAAATAAATAATAATAATTGTTAAATTGACAATATATCATAGATTAGGTACTATAGGACTTAACGGATTCTCTTATCCTGAGTGGCGGAGGGACATGGACCCAATGAAGCCCAGCAACCTCTTCTTAATACGAAGAAAGGTGCCAAACCGTTTGCAGACATATATCGTCTGAACGATAAGAGCGAATGGACGTATAAGGGCCTTCTCTCTATTTAATATAGTGATGAAGGCCCTTTTTAATGAGCTCAACAGAGAGAGAATTTTCGTAATTTAAAACTAAAGGAGCAAATTATGACATACAATAGAAGATTATTTACTTCAGAATCTGTAACAGAAGGGCACCCAGATAAAATAGCGGATCAAGTATCTGATGCAATATTAGATGAGATATTAAAAGACGATCCTAATGCAAGGGTAGCTTGTGAAACTACGGTAACTACTGGTATGGCGTTAATTTCAGGTGAAATATCTACAACAACTTATGTTGATATTCCAAAAGTAGTAAGGGAAACAATTAAAGAGATTGGTTACACACGTGCAAAATATGGGTATGACAGTCAAACTATGGCCGTATTAACAGCAATTGATGAGCAATCTCCTGACATCGCGCAAGGTGTTGACACAGCATTAGAGTATCGTAATGATGTTTCTGAAGAAGAAATTGAAGCAACTGGTGCTGGCGACCAAGGCTTAATGTTTGGTTATGCTACGAATGAAACGGATACGTATATGCCTTTACCAATCTTCTTATCACATCAACTCGCTAAGAAATTATCTGATGTGCGTAAAGATGAAATATTAAAATATTTACGCCCAGATGGGAAAGTACAAGTAACAGTTGAATATGATGAACAGGATAAACCACAACGTATAGACACTATCGTTGTTTCTACGCAACATGCAGAAGATACTGAATTGCAACAAATACAAGATGACATTAAAGCGCACGTCATTTATCCAACAGTGCCTGAAAATCTATTAGATGAAGACACTAAATTTTATATTAATCCTACTGGTCGTTTTGTGATTGGTGGTCCTCAAGGAGATGCTGGACTTACTGGTCGTAAAATTATTGTAGACACATATGGTGGTTATGCACGTCATGGCGGCGGTTGTTTCAGTGGTAAGGACCCAACAAAAGTTGACCGTTCTGCTGCCTATGCTGCACGTTATGTAGCTAAAAATATTGTAGCGGCTAAATTAGCAGACAAATGTGAAGTACAATTAGCATACGCAATTGGGGTTGCTGAACCAGTTTCAATTTCTATTGATACATTTGGAACAAGTAGTGTCAGTGAAAATGAATTAGTGGAAGCGGTACGTAAGCATTTTGACTTAAGACCTGCTGGCATTATTAAAATGTTAGATTTAAAACACCCAATCTATAAACAAACAGCTGCCTATGGCCACTTTGGCCGTACAGATATCTTATTGCCATGGGAAAAATTAGATAAAGTAAACTTATTAAAAGATTCTGTAGAAGTATAATAAACTAAAATTTAATTTTATGGACTTTTCTATCGAATGATGAGCTATTATCTATTATAATTAAGTTACTGAACACATAAAGGAGCGTTTTTGTTATGAATTCATTAGGGCCAATAGAAATTGGTTTAATCGTGGCAATCATCGTAGCAGTCATTTGTTTGATATTATTTATGCTTGCTTTAAAAAGTAAAAAGAAAGCGCAAAAAAAGGCTGAAGAGCAATATAAATCTAGAGAACAAAAATTAAGCGATGAACATGAGGAAGAGTTGGAAAAAGAAAGAATAGAAAATAAAAAAACTGTAACAAAACAAAAGGAAGAATATGCAGCTACAGTTAGTTCTAAAGACAGAGAAATTGATGCCTTGAAATTATTTTCTAAGAACCATAGTGAATATGTAACTGACATGAGATTGATTGGTATCCGTGAACGTCTTGTAAATGAGAAAAGAATTCGTCCTGAAGATATGCATATTATGGCTAATATATTTTTACCTAGAAATGAATTTAGCGACGTTCAACGTATTAGCCACTTAGTACTGACACGTACTGGTCTATACATCATAGATTCACAGTTATTGAAAGGGCATGTATATAATGGCGTTAGCGCAGCCCAATTCAAAGAACAACCAATGATGGAGCAGGTATTTAATACTTTAGATCTTGATAAGCACACGCCACAAACGCTTGTATTAGATAAGAATGAAGATGCGGAATCATTATCGTTTGTAAATTATACATCGCATTTAAATGAAATAGAAAAACTTGCCGGTGATATTCAAACAGAACTTAATTTAAAATTCACACCAACTACTATTTTATACTTCAATCCTAAAAATGAAGGTGCTGTAACGATTTCAAATTATGCACAAAGTTCAAATACTAAGGTACTAGTGGGTGCAGAGCAACTTGATGAGTTCTTTAATAAATTTGTATTCCACGGTCGAATTCAATACAATGTTGAAGATTTGCAACGTGTTATGGATGAAATAGAAACATTTAATTAATGTGAAATACTTAATTTTAAAAAGATAGGTAACCATACAGGTTATCTATCTTTTTGTTGGAGTTTTAAATGCACAAACAATGTGTTTTATGGATTAATACAATATAATTTGGTTATTTAAAGTCCTTTTAATTTATAATTTAAAGAAAATTGATTAATATAATAGTTATCTAAATAGAAAAGGGGATTTTAATTTGGAAAATGTAACTTTTTATAATGGCAATGAAATGCCAATTGTTGGTTTAGGTACTTTTCGTGTCGAAAACAGTGACGAATGTAAAATGTCAGTAAAACATGCGATAGAAAATGGTTACACACATATAGATACTGCAATGGTGTATGAAAATGAAGAAAAAGTAGGGGAAGGTATTGCAGAAGGTTTAGCAGCTACAGGTAAAAATAGAAGTGATTTGTTTATCACATCTAAATTATGGTTAGCAGATTATGGCCGTGAAAATGTTACAGATGCTTATGAAACGAGTTTAAATAAACTTGGATTAGATTACCTAGACTTGTATCTCATGCATTGGCCGGGTACAGATGAAGCTTTAATGATAGACACTTGGCAAGGTATGGAAGACTTATATAAAAATGACAGAGTAAAAAATATTGGAGTAAGTAATTTTGAAACGGCGCATTTTGAAGCCTTGTTAGCCCAAGTTTCTATTAAACCTGTGATAAACCAAGTTGAATTCCATCCATATTTATTGCAAGAATCATTAAGAAGATATTTAGAAGTACAGAATATTCATATGGAATCATGGTCACCACTTATGAATGCGCAAATTTTAGAAGATGATACTGTAAGAAATGTTGCAACTGAAGTAGGAAAATCACCAGCACAAGTGATTATTCGTTGGAACATAGAACATGGTGTTGTAGTAATACCTAAATCAGTGACACCTTCTAGAATAGAAGAAAATTTAAATGTATTTGATTTCCAATTAACATCAGCACAAATTGAAAAATTAGATAAACTCAATGAGGATAGAAGAATCGGTCCAGATCCATCTGAATATAGTGGACACTAGTATTAAAAGAAGTGACCGTTACAAATTCGCAATTCCTAAATAAAAAAGCCCAATCTATTAGTTTTTTTAATAGATTGGGCTTTTTAACTATTTTTCTTTTGAAGGTATGTGCTTAACTATTTTATAAAAGGGATGGTGATTGAAGTTATTAATAATGATTGTATTTATATGCATCTGAGTTTCAATTAATCGGCTAAATCATGATGTATCCTAATAAACAGGCTGAAAATGACGCGCCATATTGTAGTAAAGAATAAATTAAAAAAATAAATATGTTCTTTTCAGTTATTAATAATTTGACTAACTCTGAAGATAAAGTAGAAAATGTCGTTAATCCGCCGAGAACGCCGACAATTGCAAAGGGATGGACCCAATCTATATTTAATGTCATACCCATCAATAAACCGATTATTAAACTGCCTAATATATTAACGATTGGCGTTGCAATAGGTAACTTACTATTAAATCTACTTGTACAAACGTTAGTAATCACTCCTCTGATTACAGCTCCGAGACCGCCACCTAACATAACTAACAGTAATTGTGTCATGATAAACGAGCCCCCAATTTTACCCCGAAATAACAGACGAGTATACCTATAATATAACTACTTAAAGCGTATAAAATCATTAATAAATATGCCTGTTGTTCTAAAAATGAAACGAGCTCAAATTGAAAAGTAGAAAAAGTAGTGAGTGCGCCTAAAAATCCAGTAGTTATACCTTTTTTAAGTAATGGATTATTTCTAAAATACTTTATTGTCAAAGTTCCAATAAGGCCCATTAAGAAAGCACCAACAATATTAGCAATAAATATGCCTGTTGGAAATTCAGCAGTTTGGTTGATGAATGTTAATAGATATCTTAGTAAAGCACCAATCGCACCACCTATAAAAATATATAAGTATTGCATTGTTTTTATTCTTCCTCTCGACAAAAAATAAAAAACTACAAAAGTATTATAACTTTTGTAGCATTAATTAGAAAATAATACCAAATGTTGAAAGTGAAGCAACGATATGGATGATAAGCACTACTAATATTACGTAAGGTAATATCTTACTAGCTTTTCTAACCCACCCAGAATTTTCATGTAAGTGTTTAATTGATTTATCTGCTAAAATAATTGAAATTATTAAAATAATAGCGTTAATAATACTACAAACAAAAATTAATTTGATCATTGAACTAAAATGCATAGTAATTAGAGGATTTCTAGTATTAAAATACAAGCTAATAATAACCAATAAACTAGATAAATAAAAATAAAGTTTTGAACGTGCCATATTTACCTCCTAGTACAATTCATTAAATAATAATACCATAGATTTACAAAAAATTAACTAATTTGTAAATTTAGAATATATATAAATTTAGATTTACTGTAAGTCATAACTGAATAGAGCTTTAAGTACGCGTAATGTTTCTTTTTACTCTAAAGATTTTGACAATTCAAGCAAAAAATTAGAATTTATTGATTAATGGTGGTATAAATGAGTTGTATGGTTAATAACCGTTATAAAAATAATTCTTTATTGAATTATTTATTTAAGTCAGGAGGAATTAGTAATGGCAAAATTAAATGTTGAAGTGTTTGCAGATGGTGCAGATATTGAAGAAATGAAAACAGCTTATAAAAATAAACAAGTAGATGGTTTTACTACTAACCCTAGTTTAATGGCAAAAGCAGGTGTAACAGACTATAAAGCTTTCGCAGAAGAAGCTGTTCGTGAAATTCCTGATGCTTCTATTTCATTCGAAGTATTCGCTGATGATTTAGAAACAATGGAAAAAGAAGCTGAGATTTTGAAACAATATGGTAAAAACGTATTTGTTAAAATTCCAGTTGTAAACACAAAAGGTGAATCAACTATTTCTCTAATTAAAAAATTATCAGCAGACAATGTGCGTTTAAATGTAACTGCTGTTTATACTTTAGATCAAGTTAAAGAAATTACAGAAGCTGTAACAGAAGGTGTTCCAACTTATGTATCAGTATTTGCTGGTCGTATTGCTGATACTGGTGTAGATCCAGTTCCATTGATGAAAGATGCAGCAGAAGTTACACATAGTAAAAAAGGTGTTAAATTACTTTGGGCAAGCTGTCGTGAAGTAATCAATGTAATCCAAGCGGATGAAGTGGGCGCAGATATCATTACATGTCCTGCAGACGTTGTGAAAAAAGTAAATAACAACCTTGGCCGTGATGTTAACGAATTATCAGTTGATACAGTACAAGGATTTGCTAAAGATATTCAAAGTTCAGGATTATCTATTCTTTAATAGAAGATTAAGAAATTTAAATTTCAGATAATAATAGGCTGAGGCAATTCATTCTAAATGAGTTGTCTCAGCTTTTTTATTGAGCATAAGTATAGGATGCTAAGATATCTGTTATACTGTTGAATGTCTTGAGTTTCAAATACATATAACTACTTGTTCAATTAAACTATGAATAATAAAGAGGGGAAGATTATTTATGAAAATACAACAACCCAAAATTAGTGCAAATTTAGAACTTAAAGAATTAGAAGAAATTTTTCAAGATGAAGATGATATAGTTGAAGTCGCGAAAATAGAAAATGCTAATTTAAGTAATAAAGTTTTACAAAGATTTGTAGTTTATGGTTCTTATATCAAGGATTGTGATTTTTCTAACTCTGATTTAGGTCGTGCTGATTTTACAGATGTTATTTTTGAAAATTGTGATTTTTCGAATACGAAAATGGATCATGGCTCCATACATAGAGTGACATTTAAAAACTGCCGTATGACAGGAACTTTATTTAATTATATGAGATTTGGCAATATAGTATTTGATGAAGTGAAAGCTGATTTTATAAGTGTTGTGGATTCTAAAATAGAAACACTAATGACCCAAAAAAGTAACTTTGAAAATGCAGAATTTCATAATTCAACTTTGAAAAAGGTAGTTTTTGATGATAGTAACTTAGAGCATTTATCAATTTATCAAACCCCATTAAAAGGTTGTGATTTAAGCCAATCTTATTTTGAGTCATTTGTGGTTAACAAAGAAGACTTATTAGGTTGTAAAGTTTCTAGAAATCAAGCTGTACAATTTGCTGCATTAATGGGCTTAGTTATCGTAGAGTAGATAATATAACAATTAATAAAATTAAAGATAATAAAAATATTTTAAAATTTAATTGAATAACCTAGATAATTGATTTATTATTTAATGAGTATAAAGTTCTGCGTAAGTTCTAAAGGAGAAACATTTATGAAACTAGATATCTTTAAACAAAAAGTTAAAAAGCAATTATGGTTTTTAAATAAAAAAGAAAAAAATCAATTGAATGAAGTGTTAGAAGAAGTTACTAAGTCTAGTGACGGACAAAGTTTAAATCGTCCTATTGCATTTTCAAACCAATTTTTAAAGGAATATGTCTTTAAAGAGAAAGTTGTATCATCAACACAATTATTTGCATTGCTTATAGGTATTTTAATCACTTATATCGTGCTATTAGGTTTGTTTTTATTTGGGTTTTTGACAAGTCTATCATCTGTACAGTACTTTATTAAACCTGAAGTGCAATTATCTACTACAACTGTTATTTTGACCTTGATTGGCTCAATATTACTATTAATCGTCAGTTTATATTTGATTAAAATGGTAACTGCTTATTTTACGAAAAAATTATTAGAATATAAACATAATAAGGCGTTATAGTTGGATAGCGCTATGTTGAATGGTGAGAAAGCGTTAAACTTTCTTGCCATTTTTTATGAATAAATAGATAGGGAGCATTGACTGTAATATAGGTAGCGTTCTCAAAATATATAATTGTTTGTGTCCCTTTTGACTTTAATCCCGTGATTGGAATTGCATTAATATAATATTGTATTGGTGAGCGCTGTGGTTTTATTGGGAATAATGTTATATCGCTATTAATAAATATTGGAACGAGTTTACGTATTTTTAGTAAATGTTTGGCTTGTTTTGTCTGAAGAGTTAAAGATAAATGTCTTGATTCTAAAAAATACTTTAATGTGAGATTAATTGTAGTAGGGTAAGTGAATTGGTGTGTCGTATATTGGCTTATTGTTAATATTTCTGGCCCAACAACTGTTTTGAAATAGAGTAGTTTAGTAAGTGGAGTCATATCATATTCACCTCAATCATGGGTATAAAATTTTAAATGTTTTTGTCGAATGCGTTTTTGATAGTTTTTTAAAGTTGAGACAGAACAATTTAGAAGTTTTGCAATTTCATATTGTTTAAGTCCTGCAAATTTTAATAGTAGCCATTGCTGTTCTTTATCAGTCAATAACGATAAAAAATTGTTGAAATACTAGCATGTTGTCATAATCATCATTAATTAAAGAAGATTTAACTTCTTGTTCTGAAATATCAACTAGAGTTAGAGCTTGGTGTTTGCGGAAAAGGTCTATCAAATAGAAATTTAATCGTGAATATAAGAAAGTGTTTAATGAGCTGCGTTTTTGTGAATTGTAGATTTTACTTAGCTCCCACATTTTAATTAAGAGGAGTTGAGCATATTCATCATAATTGTACTGAATATTGTATTTTTTTAATAGATAATGAATAATATATTTGTATTTTTTATAAACTTCTTCGAAGGTCATTCATTCTCTCCATTGTCGTATATACAACATGTATTTCCGGATGTTATTATTTTATTATAAGAAATAGTAATTTTCATTTGCCAAATAGGGATAATAGGTGTTAAATAGTAGTCATAAGATAGATAAATTTTAAGTTTTATAACATTAGCGCGTATTCAACTTAAAGATATAACACTTTAGAGGTATATTATTATCTTCGGACAATTATCAGGAGGTTTATATGGATTACGCATATTTAAATTTAGAACATTTTTTTGCAAGGCATGATGATTTGGATCTGATTAAAGATAAATCAGATTTTGTTATGATAAACAATATGGCAAAAGAAATGATGTATCGGGACGGGGAAATAGAAGGTACGATTGATTTAAATCGTTATTTTTATAAAAATAGATCACAAGCTGCAAGCTTTATTATAATGGATTATTATAAAAGTCAAGAGTAATGAAATTAAAATTTCATTACTTTTTTTATGAATATGTAACAACGTTCATATTAAATTGTTTGTTCAAGTAATTAGTGTTAAACTTTATTATCGGATAGCTTTAAAGCTATGATACATATGACGAAGGCGTGTCCTTCCTAATTATTACCTAAGAGGTGTAAACATGACGAAGCACAAAAAAGGCTCAATTCTATCAATCATTGGTTTATTGATAGTCTTAGGTGTAGCTGCGGTTGTTGTTTTTTCAATGATCTCAGATCAAATCTTTTTTAAAGAAGTTGACGAACAAGAAAAAGTGGAAAATCTTAAAGTAACTTTGGATAAAGCATCTAAAAAACAAATCGATAATTATACTAGCCAACAAATTTCAAGTAAAGATAATAAAACATGGAGAGATGCGTCATCTACTGAGATAAAATCTGCGATGAATAGTAGTGAATTTATTGAAAGTGATACGCAAAAATACCAATTTTTAGAATTAGATAAGTATCAAGGTATTGATGAAAATAGAATAAAACGTATGCTCATAGATAACCCTACACTGTTAGAGCATTCAGATGATTTTATAAAAGCCGCACAAGACAAGCACGTTAATGAAGTTTATTTAATTTCACATGCGCTACTTGAAACAGGCTCTGCTAAAAGTGAACTTGCAAGTGGTGTAGAAATTGATGGTAAAAAATATTATAACTTCTTTGGTGTAGGTGCACTTGATGAAGATCCAATTAAAACAGGTTCAGAATATGCTAAAAAACATGGCTGGGACACACCACAAAAAGCAATTAGTGGTGGGGCTAACTTTATTCATGATCACTTTTTATCTAATGAAGATCAAAACACGCTTTATAGTATGAGATGGAACCCTAAAAATCCAGGAGAACATCAATATGCTACAGACATTAAGTGGGCTGAAAGTAATGCGACTTTAATGGCTCATTTCTATGAAGATATGAAAACAGAGGGCAAATATTATAAATATTTTGTTTATAAAGATGATGAAAAACATAAAAAATAGATAAGCGTTTGAAATATTAATTTCTACTACAATAGAAAACTAACAGAACGTAGATAAGAGGCTGATACAAAATACATGTATCAGCCTCAATTATTATATTGGCAGTGGCTTACTGATTTGAAAATGCGCTTTTATCAAGCTTTTGCAAGAGCTTCAACTCTTGTATTCCATTTTCTAGTCAGCTTTGCCGAACTGTCTCATACGACGAAATCTTGTTAAAAAAATAGATTTCTGTCCCACTCCCATCAGACTGTCGACAAAGCCCCCGACTTTGTCGACAGTCTTTTGTGCATGCTTTCCGCGGCACTACCTTAGACTGTAATCTTCGGCTAGTACTTTATAAACGAGTCAAAAGTCAGCCCAAATTACTGCTAATATTATAATATATACAAAAGCGTCTCCAATTTTGGAAACGCTTTATTGTTATTCTATTTTATTTTTTTGGCTTATAAGAATGAAGAACATGAGTGCTGATATAAACACTTTTATAGTAAATTTCATATTATCACTTCCTATTCTATGCCAACACGTTAACATTAATTGGGTGTGAAGATACATTGATAACTACTCACAAGTGCATATACTGTGCATTATTCTTTTTCAAAGTAATTGTGCTCTTTTAAAAATTCTTCTGCAACAACTGCTGGTTCTTTGCCTTCTCCATCTGCTTCATAATTTAATTTTTGCATTTGCTCCGTACTTATTTTGTCGTTCAATTTATTAAGTGCTTTCCTAACTTCTGGTTGCTCTTTTAAAAGTTTGTTTGGTGCTACAGCACTTGCATCATATGTTGGGAAGAACTTTTTATCGTCTTCAAGTACTACTAAATCATAAGCTGCAATTCTACCATCGGTCGTATAGCCTAGTGCAACATCTAATTTTTTGCTTTTCAAAGCATCGTAAACGAGTCCAATTTGCATCGGTTTAATTGAATTAAAAGCAAAACCATAATGCTCTTGGAAAGGTGCGTATCCATCACCACCACGTTTAATCCAAGTTGTATCTGTTCCTACGTCTACTTCATCTTTTACTTTTTCTAAATCTGAAACAGTCTGTAAATCATATTTTTCTGCAGTTTCTTTAGTTACCATAAAGGCAAAGGTATTTTCAAAACCATATGAATCAAAAAAGGTCTGATTAAATTTTTGCTGAAACAACTTTTTAGTTAAATTCATCGCTTTTTTAGGATCAGTAATGGGCTCAGACTCAAGGACACCCACTAAATCTGTTCCAGTATATCGGGTGCTCGAGATATCTGCATCGCCATTCATTAGTGCATTATGCTGGATTGTTGCTGAGCCTAAGTTATTAATGATTGAACCTTTAATTTCACCTTCTGTATCATGTTCGATAAGGTTGATTATCATATATGCCATGATTTGAGATTCACTCGTAGCCAACGCTGAAACTTTAATCTCGTCCTTTGACTGGCTTCCACCAAGCCCTGGCAATCCACAACCGGATAATAATATTGTGCTTGCTATAATTAAAAAAAATAAATGTTTTGAAAATTTCATTGTCTAGCTCCTTAAAATAAGTACAGAAATAATATTTTGATGAATATATTAATATTAACATATTCATCAAAATATTATAACAACGCTAAATTGTACGGTAGTTGAATAGATTAGCATGTAATATAAGGTTAATCATTGCTATAATGAATATAAATAAATTTAATAAGGATGTGTACAATGCGAATAGCTATCATAGGAATGGGCACAGCAGGTGTAAGCTTGCTGAAAGAATTAGTGAAACATGATAATTTTGCAACGATGAATATAGACATGTACGATAATCCTAAAAATATGGGGCAAGGTGTACCTTTTCAAAATGACAGTGATCAATTATTAATAAATGTACCTGCCAAACAAATGACTTTGAATTTAGAGAATCAAGGCGAGTTTTATGAATGGTACAAATCACAATCGATATTTAAGTTTTCAAACCCGGAGTATTTACCTAGGTTTATATTTGGACATTATATGAAAGATTTTTTAGAAAAATATAATCACCAATTTGAAAATATCCAGATGATTAAAGAAGAAGTGTCAGAAGTTTTCATTGAAGCTGATGTAGGTCAAATAGATGTTAAATATTATGTTTGTACTTCGAAAGACATGTCAAATTGTCAAAAGTATGATGTTGTATTTTTAACAATTGGTACAATGTCATACCATGACCCGTATCATTTGAAAGGGAAAAAAGGATATATTCATACACCTTATCCAACTTATAATACGTTAGATGATGTAAATGAAACTGACAGAATTGCAATCATTGGCACAGGTTTAGCATCTTTAGATGTAATTCGTTATGTTACTGCACATCATCCTAAATTACCAATTACTTTAACTAGTCGCAAAGGTCAATTGCCAAGTGTAAGAGGTGAAATGCCTGACATTGAATTTAAATACTTAACACCTGAAAATTTTAATGCAATAAAGAATGAAAATTTCGGAAACGTACCTTTGGAACAAGCGCTAAGTTTATTTTTGAAAGATTGTGCATATTATAATGTTGCAATTGAAAAATTAGTGCACCGTAGACAAAATGACCCGGTGAAGGATTTAACATATGATTTAGAACACGAAACTGAATTAGGGACATTCCAAAGTATACTTGAATTAGTAAAAGAAAATTTAAATTGGATATGGAATAGTTTTAGTAGAGAAGATCAACAACAATTTTTAAAAGATTACCAATCTATATTAAAGGATAATTCTAACCCCATGCCTCCACGTACGGCTAAATTAATAATAGATCATATTGAAAATGGGACTATTGAAATTAAAAGTGGTTTAGAGAATGTTCAGTATGAAGCAAGCCAATTTTATTTCAAATACAAAAATGAAACAGAGGCACTTCATAAATTCGATGTCGTAATTAATGCTACTGGTTCAAAAACGCAACTTTCAGATCTTGATAGTGATGATCAATTAATTTTAAATCTTGAAAATAGACAGGTTATACAAGCACATCCGCTTGGTGGTATCCAAATTATTGCTGAAACAAATCAAGTTATAAGTCCACGCTACGGAACTCTTAAACACATGTACGCATTAGGTCAACTAACAAATGGAATCAATCAGTCTCGTAATGGTGTAGCTATGATAGTTAAACAAGCGGTTAGCGTAGTAAATCAGTTGTTAGCAGATAAGTGATTGTAAAATGAATTCTTTAGCAGTATATTTTGTGAGAGTTTAATTTTTTAATAATAACTAAATTATAAAGGGGATAAAAGTCATAATAAAAATTAATTTATTTTTTATTGATTTGAGTAAAAAGCTTTTCTTATTAGTATTTAAAGCATTTTAATAATAATAATACGTTGAAAATAAAGCCGACTTAGATAATATGAATTGTCATACTGCCTAAAATGTAGTACGATATTGATGTAACTTAATAAGAGTTACTTGACTCAATCATTATTTACAATTTCATAGATATTCTTTCGGGGCAGGGTGAAATTCCCAACCGGCAGTAAACAAAGCCTGCGACCTGCATTTGATTATTCAAATGTGGCTGATCTAGTGAGATTCTAGAGCCGACAGTAAAGTCTGGATGGGAGAAAGAATGAAGTATAACAAAAATGACACTTTTTAAGTGTTTATTTGGCATACACTTATATTTGAAAGTGGATAAGTGTATTTAGTTTGAAGCTAATGATGTTATATCAATATATATCCCACACCTGAAATATTTTATTTCAGGTGTTTTTTATTATTTAGAGGTGATAATGTGAGTCAATATTTAAATTATGCAATCCAATTAGCAAAAATGGTAAGTGGTCAAACGGGCGTAAACCCACCTGTAGGCGCGGTAGTTGTTAAAGACGGACGAATCGTAGGTATGGGCGCACACTTGAAAAAAGGCGATAAACATGCTGAAGTACAAGCGTTAGATATGGCACAAGATGAAGCTAAAGATGCTACTATATTTATTTCATTAGAGCCATGTACACACTTTGGTTCAACGCCACCTTGTGTGAATAAAATTATCGATTTTGGCATAAAGAAAGTCATATATGCTGTTAAAGATACGACTTTACCATCTAACGGTGACGAAATATTACAACATGCAGGAATAGAAGTTGAATTTCGTCATAATACAGAAGCAGAAGACTTGTATAAAGACTTCTTTATAAGCAAAAGTAAAGAGGTACCTGAAGTGTCAGTTAAAGTTGCTTGTAGTTTAGACGGTAAACAGGCTACTGACGAAGGTGAAAGTAAATGGATTACGAATAAAGCCGTCAAAGCTGATGTATTCAACTTACGTCATACGCATGATGCTGTACTTACAGGTAGAGGCACATTAGATGCAGATAACCCTCAATATACAACACGAATTGAGGAAGGTAAGCATCCAACAAAAGTAATTTTATCGCAATCAGGCCAAATTGATTTTGAATTAGACATGTTCAAAAATACTCATACACCTATTTGGATTTATACACAAAATGAAAACTTAAAAACAGATATTGAACAGGTGGAAATTATTATTTTAACTGATTGTTCAATTGAAAATATTTTAATAGATTTATATCAAAAGGGAATTGGAAAATTATTGGTAGAAGCGGGTCCAACCGTAACTTCAGCATTTCTTCAATCTCAATATACGAATGAACTTATCTTATATTATGGCCCGAAAATTATAGGTGGTTCTGGTAATTATCAATTTTATCAAACTAAAAATATTTTTGGATTATCAGAAGTACCACAATTCGAAATTGTTAATACCCAAATGCTTGAGCAAAACATTAAATTAGAGTTGCGAAAGAAGTGAATAACCATGTTTACCGGTATTGTTGAAGAAATAGGCACGATTAAAAAAATAACGACACAACAATCTGTAGTTAACTTAACAATTGATTGCGAGACCATCTTATCAGACATGCATATAGGAGATTCTATAAGTGTGAATGGCGCATGTTTAACTGTTGTTGATTTTAATAAGCATTCGTTCTCTGTACAAGTAATTAAAGGTACAGAAAATAAGACTTATCTAAATCATTTAAACCAATCTACAGAAGTGAATTTAGAAAGAGCGATGAGTGGTCAAGGTCGTTTTGGAGGTCACTTTGTGCTAGGACATGTAGATGAAGTAGCTAAGATTACACGTATACAAGCATCAGATAATTCTAAAATTGTAACAATTAAGCCTACTACTACGCTTATTAAACAAATGGTGCCACAAGGGTCCATAACTGTAGATGGCGTAAGCTTAACTATTTTTCAATTAAAAGATGCTGAATTCGATATCCATCTCATTCCTGAAACGCGAAGATCGACTATTTTAAATCAAAAACGTGTAGGTGATCCGGTCCATATTGAAACTGATATGTTATTCAAATATGTAGAGAGAATTGTCAGTAATAATGAATCAGGATTAAATACCGAAAAACTTAGAGCATTTGGATTTTAGGAGGGGTAGTATGAAATTAGATAGTATAGAGACAGCACTTATAGAACTGAAAAAAGGTAAAAGTATTGTTGTCGTTGATGATGAAAACAGAGAGAACGAAGGCGATTTAGTAGCTGTGACAGAATGGATGCAAGACAATACCGTTAATTTCATGGCGAAATATGGTAGAGGACTCATTTGTGCGCCAATTAGCAAAGGTATAGCTGGAAAGTTAGAACTCAATCCAATGGTGAGTGATAACTCTGATATCTATGGTACGCAATTTACTGTGAGTGTCGATCATATTAATACGACGACAGGTATCAGTGCTGGAGAAAGAACAATGACAGCAAAAGCGTTAATAGAGGAAAATGCAACAGCTAGTGATTTTAATAAACCAGGCCACTTATTCCCCTTAATTGCACAAGATGATGGTGTGTTAGAAAGACGTGGCCATACAGAAGCATCTGTAGATTTAGCTAAACTAACTGGCGCAAAACCAGCAGCATTAATTTGTGAAATTATGAATGAAGATGGTTCTATGGCTAAAGGTAAAGAATTAGAAGCCTTTAAGGAGAAGCATGAGCTTGTAATGATTTCTATTGAAGATTTAGAAACATATAGAAAATCATTAACATCTAAGTTAGAAGCAAAAGCAAAAGTGAAGTTGCCTACTAAACATGGTAAGTTTGATATGTATGGTTTTACTTCTCAGACGAATGAAGAAGAACTTGTGGCTATTGTAAGTGGAGACATAAAGAAAACAGAAAATGTGCGTATTCATTCTTCTTGTCTGACAGGCGATATTTTTCATAGTCAAAGATGTGATTGTGGTGAACAACTTGAAGCTTCAATGAAATATATAAGTGAGCATGGTGGCATTATTTTATATTTACCTCAAGAAGGTAGAGGTATCGGTTTAATTAATAAGTTAAAAGCATATGAACTTATTGAACAAGGTTATGATACTGTCACAGCTAATATTGCTTTAGGTTTCGACGAAGATTTGAGAGATTATAAAGACGCCGCGAGAATTTTAAAATATTTTGGCATTGAAAGCGTGAATTTGTTAAGTAATAATCCCAAAAAATTTGAAAGTCTAGAAACTTATGGTGTGAATATTAATAAAAGAATTGATCTTGTAGTTCCAACAAATAAATTTAATCAAGATTATATGGATACGAAAAAAGAAAAAATGGGTCATTTAATATAGGAGGTCAATAGGATGAATTTTGAAGGTAAATTAATAGGTTCCGATTTAAAAGTAGCAATTGTTGTAAGTAGGTTTAATGATTTTATTACAAACCGTTTATTAGATGGTGCAAAAGATACTTTAGTACGACACGAAGTACCAAAAGAAAATATTGATGTGGCATATGTACCAGGCGCATTTGAAATTCCATTAGTAGCTAAGAAATTAGCTCAAAAAGGTGAATATGATGCAGTGATTACGTTAGGTTGTGTAATAAGAGGATCTACTTCTCATTATGATTATGTGTGTAATGAAGTGGCGAAAGGTGTTTCTAAGGCAAATGATGTTGCTGATACACCAGTTATCTTCGGTGTTGTAACAACTGAAAATATTGAACAAGCAGTAGAACGTGCAGGTACAAAAGCAGGGAATAAAGGTGCAGACGCAGCAATTAGTGCAATAGAAATGGCTAATTTATTAAAAGAAATATAATAGAATAAGATTGAAACGTCAACGTTTATATAACTGGATATAGGCGTTTCTACTAAAATAAAAAGAATTGGACAATAACGATTTCGTTAAGTCCAATTCTTTTTTGTTCACTATTATTTTTTGAAAAGGCGATATACTAAGGCACTAGCTGCCCCAAAGGCTGCAACTATACCTGTAACAACGCCCGCTTTTTTCATTACTTCGGGTTTCATTAATTCTTTAAACATTAAATTTAAATTTTGAGGTCGTTCAGCTAGTCGCCTCATAAAGTAACTAAACCAATCATCCCCATATGGTACATAAATACAGAAATTGTTACCTTCCCCAGCTATTTTCTCCGCTAAATCAGTACGGAAACCATACAACATTTGAAATTCATACTGATTTTTTTCGATATTATTATCTTTGATAAATTGTTTTATATGTGTAATAACTTTATCATCATGAGTTGCAATTGACGTTACATTTTTAGCGTTTAATAATCTTTTTTCAATTAAACGTATGTAATTTTCGTCAATGTCTTCTTTAGTTTGATAAGCTATTGTATCACTTTCTTTATATGCGCCTTTAACCATGCGCAATCGTAATTCTGGATATTTTTCTACAAGTGTATCAGCTTCATATAAATAACCTTGAATTACGGTACCTACATTTTTGAATTCACCTTTTAAACGATCTAACACTTGCGTGATGTCAAATAAACTATCATACTTTTCAGTATCGATATTAATATGCATATTATTAAACTCATTCGCTTTTAATAATATTTCACGTAGATTGCGATAAGCAAGATCCAAATCAAATTCAGAGCCTAACTGGCTTAATTTAATAGACATGTGACCATCTAAGCTATTATTATAAATAGCGTACATCACTTCTAATATTTGATCTTTTGATTGAATTGCTTCACCTTCAGTTACAACAAATTCTCCAAGGCAATCTACAGTAACTGTAATTCCCTTGCTGTTTAGACGTTCAATTGTGTTTAATAAGGCTTCGATTGTATTGCCAGCAACCACTTTATTAGCGCCGAGCATTGGACCGATTTCCTTAGCAGTCTTATTTAAAAAAGGGTTGTTAGATAACCCGATAAAAAAATTTTTCACAATTGGCATATTAATTCCTCCCATTCTGCTTACAGCTGATCTTTCAATATAAGTGTAGCATGAATCTAAAGGGAATGAAATCGTTTGCAATAGAATATATTACACTTTATTTTATTAAATACACTTATAGCAAAGTGTTGATTATAAGATGCTTTTTATTTTTAAAACAAATTGAGTTTTTCACGTCCATGGCTATCTTTAAAATGGAAAAAGTACATCATATTTTGATACAATAAATATAATGAAATTTAACGAGAAGGGGAAGTATGTATTATGTGGAAATGGGAAACCGAAAAGGAAGCTAAAGGTGTCGTTGTAATTGCACATAACATGCTTGAACATACGGGAAGATACGCATATGTAATTACGATGCTTCGCCGAAATGGATATCATGTTATTATGGGCGATTTACCTGGCCAAGGGCAAACGTCACGTTCTAACAAAGGTCAAATTGACAGTTTTGATGTATATCATGAGCATATTTTAGAGTGGATTAGAATAGCGAATGAGTATAAAATACCTACTTACGTGTTAGGTGTCGGTTTAGGTGGTTTAATTACACTTAATTTACTTGAAAAAGTAGAAGTACCAATTGAAGGTTTGATGCTTTTATCTCCACTTTTAGAATTTAAAAAGAGTAATAAATCTCGTAAAGACAAAATAATTTCAAATATAGGTAAAGTAGCTAAAGACACAAGATTTAAAGTGGGAATCACGGTTGAAGACTTAACACGAAACGAAGAAGTAATTGAAGAAACAAAAAATGACCAGTTGATGTTGCAGAAAGTAACTTATCACTGGTATAAACAAATCATAGAAATTATGAAAGAAACAGTAACACATTTAACTGATATTAAACCGTTACCACTACTGTTAATGTATGGTCTAGAAGATCAAGTTGCAGATACATCAACAATGGAATTAATTAAAGACAAAGTGAAAACGGATGAATTATATTTCAAAGCATGGGAAGGACTTTATCATGAGGTACATAATGAACCCGAAAGAGATGAAGTAATGAGATATATATTGGCATTTTTAAATAATAGTGCAAGCAATAACGGCTTTATTGTACATGATGAACATGAAGTATCTTAATTAAAAGCATCACCACACTAAAATAGAGTAAGAAAAGCGTCAGATAACATTTTATGGTATCTGACGCTTTTCTTATAAAATATCATTTAGAATAAAGAGCTTGTACTTCGCTATAATGAATGTTATTGAAATAATTTTGTGAAATAAATCACAATTTTATTGAAAAACTCATAGAATACTGTTATATTTATATTGTGAAATAAATCACAAATAATAACTTAACGATTGAATACGTGAGGAGCGTCATATAATGAAACAAGTTAAAAATAATAAAGTAGTTTTAATAGGTGATGGGGCAGTAGGCTCAAGTTATGCTTTTGCGTTAGTAGCTCAAGGTGTTGCAGATGAATTAGTAATTATTGATTTAGACGAAGAAAAAGTTAAGGGCGACGTCATGGATTTAAATCACGGTGCGCCATATGGTGATTCACCAGTGAAAATCAAAGCAGGTACATATAATGAATGTACAAATGCAGATTTAGTCGTCATTACTGCTGGTGCAGCTCAAAAACCAGGTGAAACACGCTTAGATCTTATTGAAAAAAACACCAAAATTTTTAAAGGAATTGTTTCTGAAGTTATGAAATCTGGATTCGATGGTATTTTCTTGATTGCTACAAATCCAGTAGATGTCTTAACATATGTGACATACAAAGTATCAGGTTTACCAAAAGAAAAAGTGATAGGTTCTGGTACAATTTTAGATACAGCACGTTTTAAATATGAGTTAGCTGAAGAATTTAGCGTTTCATCAGGAAGCGTGCATGGTCAAATTATCGGTGAACATGGTGATTCAGAATTGGCGGTATGGTCTCAAGCTAATATTGCTGGTCAATCTTTATATCAACTTTTAAAAGATGATCCTGAAAAGCAACACAGAGTTGAAGAGATTTTTACAAACACGCGTGATGCAGCTTACGATATAATACAAGCAAAAGGTGCGACGTATTATGGGATTGCAATGGGGTTACTACACATTACTAAAGCAATTTTAAAAAATCAAAATGTTGTATTAACAGTTTCTAGTTATTTAGAGGGTGAATACAACCAAGAAGAAGTCTATATTGGTGTACCAACACAAGTAAATAAAGAAGGTGCTGTAAAAGTTTTTGAAATGCCTCTAGACAGCCATGAGCGCAAATTATTCGAAAAATCAGCCACTATTTTGAAAGAAATGCAAAATAAAATAACTCATATAATTGCATAATTCATAGTTTAAATTTAAACTGTATATAAGATTAATTTTATTAAAAATTCTAATGTTAATTCAGTGAAGAATTTATTTACTAAGAATGATGTTTTTTGATAAATTAATTTTACATGTTTAACTTTATACTATGATTGGGGGATTATTCTATGGAGAAGACATTTACTGATAATGTTGATGGTGTTTTAAGATTAGAAATGGTGTTGAATGACATCGAAGATATCTTTAACAAAGTTCAAAAGCAGTACAAGATGTCGAAAGAAGAAATTTTGATTCTTTTAACGCTTTGGAAAGAAGGATCGATGACTTTAAAGGAAATGGATGATTTTGTGCACATTAAATCTTATAAGCGTACAAGAACTTATAATGATTTAGTGGAAAAAGCGTGGATCATTAAAGAAAGACCACAAAATGACGAACGTACAGTTATCATTCATTTCAATGAAGATTTAAAAGCGCAACGGGAAAGCCTTTTAAATTTCTTCAAAGAAGAAATTGAATCAAAATCAACTAGCATTCAAACTAGTCTTAAATCTATCATTAACTTATAGGGAATAAGCAAAGCCTCGGTAGTCAAATACCGAGGCTTTTGTTTGTCTTTTTTATTTTATTATAAATAAGGTTTGTGCATACTTTCTTCAGGACTAGCTTTAGCTTATAGTCTTTAGCTCAATTCTTCCACACAGGAGTCGTGCTAAATCATTGATAGTAATTAAAAATCTCAAACAAACTAAACGTAAATAATACAAGTTTGGTTTGTTTGAGATTTAAAATAGTTATTTTATCTTCGAATAAATTGTTAATAACCGTGGTTGCGTTAAGAAAGTATACCTTGAAATCATGAGGTATTCACAGTCTAAATTTTTTCAAGTGCACAGATAAACGGCGGGTTATTCTGTTGATTAATAAATTGATATTGCAATACATGTGCTTTAGTTTGGTCAAACTGTGATAAATAATCAATTAAAGCATCACGTTCTAACTTGCCTTCATCATGACCATGATAAATCACTAATATAATGACGCCTTCTGGAGCCAATATATCAAAAATTGCGTTGATAGCTGATAATGTACTTTCAGGTTGGGTAACAATCGATTTATCACCTTTAGGTAAATATCCTAAATTGAAAATGGCAGCATCCA
This sequence comes from Staphylococcus sp. OJ82, assembly GCF_000294465.1. Classification (NCBI taxonomy): domain Bacteria; kingdom Bacillati; phylum Bacillota; class Bacilli; order Caryophanales; family Staphylococcaceae; genus Staphylococcus; species Staphylococcus sp. OJ82. The sequence goes on from NZ_ALPU01000006.1 coordinate 70,581, forward strand.
CTTTACCAACTTCAATAACTGGAATATGCTGTTTTACATGTGCATGGCTATCTTGAATCAACGTTACATTGTGATAACCTTCAGTTTTTAGTTTTGTATTGCTAATAGCTTCTATTTGGATATCCATTGCATATACTTTACCGTGAGGCACTTGTTGCGCAAGAAAAAGTGTGTCATTGCCATTACCACAAGTAGCATCTATGACAATGCTTTCTGATGTAATATGTTGTTGAAGCAACATTTTCGCAAATGGTAAAATACGTTCTAATTTCATGATTTTATCTTACTTTCAAAATGTTTTCCTTGATATGATTCTCTGTGACCAAGTTCATTATCGATTTCGTTCAGTACTTCCCATTTATTTACGCTCCACATTGGACCTACCATTAAATCAATCGGACCATCACCAGTAATTCTATGAACAATCATTTCTTTTGGAATAATTTCTAATTGGTCACAAACTAATTTAGTATATTCATCCTGTGACATAAATTCTAACATGCCTTTATCATACTGTTTCACCATTGGTGTGCCTTTAAGTAAATGTAGTAAATGGATTTTAATACCTTGGACATCCATTTGAGCGACTTCTTTAGCCGTCTCCATCATCATTGTATAGTCTTCGCCTGGCAAACCATTAATAATATGTGTACAAATATTAATGTTATGTTTCCGTAATTTGGCGATACCTTCATAATATGTTTGCATATCATGCGCGCGATTGATTAAATCTGATGTTTCTTGGTGAACTGTTTGTAAACCAAGTTCTACCCATAAATATGTACGCTCGTTTAACTCTGCCAAATACTCAACCACATCATCAGGTAAACAATCAGGTCGTGTACCTATTGAAAGGCCAACAACACCAGGTTCCTTCAAAGCAGTTTCATATTTTTCACGTAATTCTTCGACAGGTGCATGCGTATTTGTAAATGCTTGGAAGTAAGCAATGTATTGACCGTCACTCCATTTTTCGTGCATTCTATCTTTAATTTGTTGAAATTGTACATCGATTGGATCCACACGATTACCTGCAAAATCTCCGCTACCTGCAGCTGAACAGAAAGTACATCCTCCATGTGCTACAGTACCGTCTCTATTAGGACAATCAAAGCCACCGTCAATTGCTACTTTGAAAATCTTTTGTCCGAATTTATTTTTTAAGTGATAATTCCAAGTGTGATATCTTTTATTCTCGAATGCGTAAGGGAAAAATTGTCCCATAAAACATTTTCCTTTCTGAATTCATTCTAGTTAAAGATTTTAACATATTTTAATGATATAGTGTTTAGTGTAAAATTAGAAATTTTAAAAATAGAGAGGAGCTTACTGTTATGAAAATGCCTAAATCAGTGTGGTGGTTAGTTATTGGGATGGCATTAAATATCACTGGCTCAAGTTTTTTATGGCCCTTAAATACAATTTATATGAATGAACAATTAGATAAAAGTCTTACAATGGCTGGTTTTGTCCTAATGATCAATTCGTTTGGTATGGTTATTGGTAATTTATTAGGTGGTAATTTATTTGATAAATTAGGTGGCTACCCAACGATTATGATAGGTACAGTTATATGTTTAATCAGTACAACGCTATTAAATTTCTTCCATGGGTGGCCTTGGTATGCGGTTTGGCTCGTAGCATTAGGTTTTGGCGGGGGTATGATTATTCCAGCTATTTATGCACTCGCAGGCGCTGCATGGCCTCAAGGTGGCCGCCAAACATTTAACGCAATCTATTTAGCGCAAAATTTAGGCGTCGCTATAGGAGCAGCATCCGGAGGTTTTGTGGCAGAGTTGAGTTTCAATTACATATTTATAGCAAACTTATTAATGTATGTAGCATTTGCAGTTGTAGCAATCACACAATTTAATATTAAACTTGATGTGAAAGTAAAATCGAATGATACGATGTCCTTATTATCTAAACAAAACAGAGTTCAATTTATTGCGCTATCACTTTTATGTGTGATGTTTAGTATTTGTTGGATTGCATACATTCAATGGGAGAGTACGATTGCTTCTTTCACTCAAGAAATTAATATGTCAATGAGCCAATACAGTTTGTTATGGACTGTTAATGGTATTATGATTCTGGTTGCACAACCGCTAATTATGCCGGTAATCAGGTTACTAAAAGGTAATTTAAAATATCAAATGTTGGTAGGTATAGCGATTTTCATAATGTCGTTCTTAGTGACAAGTTTTGCTGAACAATTTTCAGTGTTCATGATAGGTATGATTATACTAACATTAGGTGAAATGTTTGTTTGGCCAGCCGTTCCAACAATTGCTAACCAATTAGCTCCAAAAGGAAAAGAAGGGGCGTTTCAAGGGTATGTTAACTCAGCAGCAACTGTAGGCAAGGCTTTTGGTCCGCTTATAGGCGGAGTTCTTGTAGATACATTTAATATGCAAGCGATGTTTTTAAGTATGATAGGTTTACTTGTTATCGCAGTGTTTTTCTTAATGATTTATGATAGGAAATTACCAAAAGACGTATAAATTTTACATGGAAAATAAAAATTATAATCATTTTCTCGAATAGGTGTAAGATTGCCTGTTCGATTTTTTTATAAAAACTAATAAATCGCAACATAGAAACTTTTAGTGTAGCTTTATTTCGCGTTTTCCACTTGAAATAAAACCTTTTTTCAAATATCATTAGTAATGTATAGGAGTAGTAACTTGAAAGCTTTTCTACAGAGAACTAGGAAAGGTGGAACCTAGTGTTAAGCATTGAGTGAACTTACCAGGACTTAAATGAATTTATAACATCTCTAACTATTAATTTAAATGAGCGCACATTTAATGTGAAACTGGGTGGTACCGCGGTGAAAGTCGTCCCTTTTTGAAATCGATAATAGTTTGAGGTGTTTTTTTATTGAATAGGAGGAAAAGTAGTGAACTACAATCATAATGAAATTGAAAAGAAATGGCAGGATTATTGGGCAGAACATAAAACTTTTAAAACGAGCGATAATTTAGGTCAAAAAAAATTCTATGCGCTAGACATGTTTCCATACCCATCAGGTGCAGGACTTCATGTAGGCCATCCAGAGGGTTATACAGCTACAGATATTATTTCTCGTTATAAACGTATGCAAGGTTATAATGTGTTACATCCAATGGGGTGGGATGCATTTGGTCTTCCTGCAGAACAGTATGCCTTAGACACTGGTAATGATCCTCGTGAATTTACTAAAAAAAATATTGAGACGTTTAAACGTCAAATTAAAGAATTAGGTTTCAGTTATGATTGGGATAGAGAAGTGAATACTACAGACCCAGAATATTATAAATGGACGCAATGGATTTTTATTCAATTATATAATAAAGGACTCGCTTACGTTGATGAAGTTGCAGTAAACTGGTGTCCAGAACTTGGTACAGTACTTTCAAATGAAGAAGTTATTGACGGTGTGTCCGAACGTGGCGGTCACCCTGTGGTAAGAAAACCAATGAAACAATGGGTATTAAAAATTACTGAATATGCAGATCGTTTACTTGAAGATTTAGATGACCTAGATTGGCCTGAATCATTAAAAGACATGCAACGTAACTGGATTGGTCGTTCAGAAGGGGCTGCTATCTCATTCGATGTAGAAGACAATGATGCCCAAATTGAAGTATTTACAACACGTGCAGATACTGTGTACGGTGCAACATTCTTAGTGTTAAGTCCTGAACATGAACTTGTAAATCAAATTACAACAGCAGATCAAGAAGTGGCTATCAAAGATTATCAACAAGAAGCGGCTAAAAAGTCAGACTTAGAACGTACAGGTTTATCTAAAGAAAAATCCGGTGTATTCACTGGTGCATATGCAACGAATCCTTTATCTGGACAACAAGTTCCAATTTGGATTGCCGATTATGTACTTTCCACATACGGAACTGGTGCAGTTATGGCAGTACCAAGTGGAGACCAAAGAGACTATGAATTCGCACAAACATTTGATTTGCCAATTTTAGAAGTTATCGAAGGTGGCGATTTATCGCAAGAAGCCTATGATGGAGATGGACCACATGTTAATTCTGGCGAGTTAAACGGTCTATATAACGAAGAAGCGATTGCTAAAGCAATTGAATTGTTAGAACAAAAAGGTGCAGGTACTCGAAAAGTAAATTATAAATTACGAGACTGGTTATTTAGTCGTCAAAGATATTGGGGCGAACCAATACCTGTAATTCATTGGGAAGATGGTTCAATGACTACTGTTCCAGAAGAAGAACTGCCGTTACTTTTACCTGAAACGGATGAAATTAAGCCTTCAGGTACAGGCGAATCTCCATTAGCTAACATTGCTGATTTTGTTAATGTGGTTGATGAAGAAACTGGAATGAAAGGTCGTCGCGAAACAAATACTATGCCACAATGGGCAGGTAGCTGCTGGTATTATTTAAGATATATTGATCCAGATAATGATCAAATGCTTGCTGATCCAGAAAAATTAAAACACTGGCTACCGGTTGATTTATACATTGGTGGTGTAGAACACGCAGTACTTCACTTATTATATGCGAGATTCTGGCATAAAGTTTTATATGATTTAGGTGTAGTCCCTACGAAAGAACCATTCCAAAAATTATTTAACCAAGGCATGATACTCGGTGAAGGTAATGAAAAAATGAGTAAGTCAAAAGGTAATGTAATCAACCCAGATGATATCGTGAAATCACACGGTGCTGATACTTTACGTATGTATGAAATGTTTATGGGACCACTTGATGCAGCAATTGCATGGAGTGAAAATGGTTTAGACGGCTCAAGACGTTTCTTAGACAGAATCTGGCGCTTATTAGTTACTGATGATGGTTTGATTTCCGATAAAGTGGTAAACAATAATAATAAAGCTTTAGATAAAAGTTATCATCAAACAGTGAAAAAAGTTACTGAGGATTATAATACTTTGAATTTCAATACCGCGATAAGTCAACTTATGGTATTTATCAATGATTGCTATAAAACAAATGAAATTTACAAACCATATATTGAAGGATTCATTAAAATGTTGGCACCAATTGCACCACATATATCTGAAGAATTATGGACGCAACTTGGACATGAAGAAACAATCACTTATCAACCATGGCCTTCATATGATGAATCATTGCTCGTTGATGATGAAATCGAAATTGTTGTTCAAGTGAACGGTAAAGTACGTGCTAAGATTAATATCCCAAAAGAAACTTCAAAAGAAGAAATGGAACAATTAGCACTTGATAATGATAATGTTAAAGCTGAAATTGAAGGTAAAGATATCAAGAAAGTCATTGCAGTACCAAAAAAATTAGTTAACATTGTAGCTAAATAATAGTAGGAGGAATTATTTATGGAATCTATTACAATTGATGAGTTGAAAGATAAAGTCCTAAATTCTGATCCAATTCATATCGTTGATGTTAGAACAGATGAAGAAACAGCTATGGGTGTAATACCAGGCGCAGAAAAAATACCAATGAATCAAGTTCCAGATAAATTAAATCATTTTAACAAAGATGAAACATATTATATCATCTGTAAAGTGGGCGGACGTAGTGCACAAGTTGTTCAATTCCTTGAACAAAACGATATACATGCAGTTAATGTTGAAGGCGGTATGGACGCGTGGGGCGACGAAGGTTTAGAAATCAATAGTATTTAAGTTGAAATAAAGCTTAAAATATTGAATTGAAAATGTTTGATTTAATAAATTCTAATTAGCTTTCTTTTTAGAGCGTTAATTGCAATTTTAAAGTGTCGACAAAGTCTCTGACTTTGTTGGCATTTTTTTGTACAAGTATTCCACAAGCGCAGTGTCATCCTACAGTCTTCAGCTATGAACTTGTCAAAGGCAAATATTGTCTCGATGACAATACAAATCAAAAAAACAAACAAAATGCTATAAGAGCATTTTGTTTGTTTTGATTTGTGAAGATTATATTTAAGTATTAAAGATGAAATTCACCCGCGTTTGAGCCAGCAACATTACCAGTGACTAAAGCGCTTGTGATATTATATCCACCTGTGTAACCATGTATATCTAATACTTCACCGCACAAAAATAATCCTGGTACGTGTTTTGACATCATAGTTTTAGGGTGTATTTCTTTTAATGACACACCACCACCAGTTACAAAAGCTTTATCGATGGGCAACGTTCCGTTGACAGTAAAAGTAAAACCTTTAAATAATTCAACTAACTTATTAATTTGTGCATTTGAAATATGATGGGCAGTTAAGTCATCACTAATTTGTGCTTGTTCAATAATGAATAATAAATAACGTTCTTCGATTAACCCGTGCAAGCTATTTTTAATATATTTGTCAGGTGTGTCTTTTAATATATTTCTAATTTGTGCTTCTAATTGAGCGACACTCAGATTTGGAAAAGCATCAAGTTGCATCTGAATCTCTTTTTGTTTTTGACTTTTTTGCTCTTTATATACAAATTGACTACATCTCAGTGCGGCAGGTCCACTTATACCAAAATGTGTGAATAACATATCCATTTGATGTGTGATACGTTGTTTGCCATTCTTTTTCAATACGGATAGTGCAACATCCTTTAAACTTAAACCTTTTAAACGCTTGTTCTTAATAAAAGGTTCAGAAGACGTAATAGGAACTTCGGTTGGAAATAATTCTGTAATCGTATGCCCTAAATGTTTAGCAAATTTATAACCATCTCCAGTAGAACCCGTTTTGGGTACACTAGTACCACCAGTCGCAATAATGAGACTCTTACTTTCAAATTGTTGTTGCTCATTTAGTGTAACTTGAAACGTTTGTTGTGGTGTATATTCAATAGATTGGACAGTAGATTCTTCTTTAACGTTTACATTGTTTTGTTGTAACGTATGAATGAGGGCATCTACCACGTCTTGTGCTTTATTAGATACTGGAAACATACGACCATGATCTTCTTCTTTTAAACCTACACCTCTTGATTCGAAAAATTGAATGATGGATTCATTATCAAATACAGAGAAAGGACTGTATAAAAATTTTCCATTGCCAGGTATGTTTTTTATAATTTCATCATAAGGAAGGCGGTTAGTAACATTACAGCGGCCGCCACCAGAAATTTTTAGCTTGCGGCCCAATCCTTTTTTCTTCTCAATTAATAAAACATTTTCGCTATTTTGACTTGCTGCAGCGGCAGCCATGAGTCCACTTGGCCCACCACCGATTATAATTGTTTGATACATTTTATTGCCTCCCTTAGCTATATAGTGTTATTTTATAGTAATATACTTTTGAAAAAAAGTAGTTATAACGTTATTATTAAAGTTATGAGTGTAAAAATTAATTTGAGATAGGAAGATCTGAATGAGTGAAAGTAAAGAATTAGTGAGGGGCACCTTTTTAATTACGCTTAGTATTTTGATTACTAAGGTTTTAGGTGTTATATATATTATTCCATTCTACTCGATTATTGGTGGAGAGGAAAATTTGGCGCCTTTCAACTATGCATACACCCCGTATAATATAGCGATTGCTATTGCAACTGCGGGAGTCCCATTAGCAGCGTCTAAATATGTTTCTAAGTATAATGCAATGGGTGCATATAAGGTCAGTGAAAAACTGTATAAATCAAGCTTTCTTGTTATGACTGTAACAGGATTTATAGGATTTTTCATCTTATATTTATTAGCTCCAACAATTGCATCTATTACTTTAGCAAATAAAGCAGGTGCAAATGGCGGATGGTCAGTAGACGAAATTACATGGATTATTAGAATTATTAGTATGGTAGTTATTTTTATTCCGCTACTTGCTACATGGCGTGGTGTGTTCCAGGGTTACAAATCTATGGGACCAACAGCAGTGTCAGAAGTTATTGAACAAATTGCACGTATACTATTTATTTTAGTTGGTAGTTATTTAGTTCTTAATGTATTTAACGGCAGTGTACTTGCAGCTAATGGTATTGCTACATTTGCAGCGGCTGTAGGAGCAATTGCAGGGATTTTCACACTATGGTATTACTGGAGAAAAAGAAAACCTAATATTGAAAAAATGGTTGCAACGGATACAACGGGTATTGATATATCATACGGTAAAATGTACAAAGAGATTATTTCTTACAGTATTCCGTTCGTCATCGTGAGTCTGAATTTCCCATTATTTAATTTAGTCGATCAATTTACACATAATAGCGCACTCGGTTTAGCAGGTGTGTCTAGCAATATGCATGACTATTTCTTTACAATTTTAAATATGACGACAAATAAAATCGTTATGATTCCAACAGCACTATCAGCTGGTTTTGCAGTAAGTTTAATTCCATTTATTACTAAAACGTATGCAAAAGGTGAATTACATGAGATGCACAGACAAATACGTACGTCATTAGGGGTTCTAATGTTCATCACAGTGCCTGCAAGTTTAGGTATTATGGCATTAGCGTTACCATTATATACAGTCTTTTATAGTTATAATGTTGATGGTAGCCAAATGCTATTCTACTATGCGCCAGTAGCAATTCTAATTGGTTTATTGAGTGTAACAGCATCAATATTACAAGGTATTGATAAACAAAAATTAACAGTATTTGTTATATTAGCGGCAGTTGTAATAAAAGTAGTGTTAAATACACCATTAATTATAGCGTTCCATTCTGCTGGTGCGATATTAAGTACGGCAATTGCATTATTATTTGCAGTGTCATGTAATCTGTATATACTTAAAAAACATGCTAAATTTGATTTTTCAGAAACATGGTTACACTTTGGTAAAATATTCTTGTATAGCTTAATTATGATGATATCAGTTGAATTAACATTCTTTATCTTACAATTCTTTATTTCAACACAATCTAAATTTGGATCGCTGATTATAATTATTGTTAGTGTGATTGTTGGTATGTTAGTTTATGCTAGCATGACTATGAAGACAAGACTTGCAGATCAGTTTTTAGGTGATATTCCACAGAAAATTAGACGTAAGTTAGGTATCGCAGAATGAGAATAGATAAATTCTTAGCTAATATGGGCGTAGGAACACGTACAGAAGTGAAACAACTACTAAAAAAAGGCAATGTTACCGTGAATGATAAAAAAGAGAAATCACCAAAAACACAAATCAATCCAGATACGGATACTGTAAGTGTTAATGAAACGCAAATTCAGTATATAGATAAAATCTATTTGATGTTAAATAAACCAAAAGGGTATTTATCAGCTACTGAAGATAATAATCAACAGACAGTTATAGACTTAGTAGAAGAATTTAGATATTTAGAACTATTTCCAGTTGGACGTTTGGATAAAGATACTGAAGGGTTATTGCTCATCACTAATGATGGGCAGTTTAACCATCAATTGATGAGTCCAACAAAGCATGTTTCTAAGACATATGAAGTAATTTCTGAAAAAACTATTACAAAAAATGATATAGAATCCTTTAAAACGGGTATTGAATTAAATGAGGGATTGGTGAAACCTGCTCAATTAGTTGAAGGTGATGAAAAGAACAAATCATTTGTCACAATATACGAAGGAAGGTATCATCAGGTTAAGCGTATGTTTCATGCTATAGATAATGAAGTTTTAGCTTTGAAACGTATTAGCATTGGCGACTTAAAGCTAGATTCAGCATTAGCGCCAGGAGAATATCGTCATCTAACTCAACAAGATTTTAAACAATTAGGATTAAAATAATGAAGAGGTGTTTTTATGTCAAAATTATTTAAAGCAGTATTAGGTATCGGCGGAGCAGCGGCTGCAGTTGTTCTTTCTAAAAAAGAAAATAGAGATAGATTAAAAGACGAGTATGGCAAATACAAGTCTAATCCAGAATCATATAAACAAAATGCGAAAGATATCGCTAGTCAAATTAGTTCAAAAGCAGGCGAAACTTATAGCGAAGTAAAACAAGATCCTAAAGGCTATGCTTCAAAAGTAAAACAAGACCCTAAAGGTTACCTTAAAGATCAAAAAAATCATTTCAAAAATGGTGTCAAAAAAGAAGATGTAGAAATTGAAGAAGCTAGATTCGATGATGAAGGCGGAGATCCTTCTAATAATCTACGTGTCGTAACTGAAGAAGAATTAAAAAATAATAGTAATAAACGTGATAATAAGTAGTAGATTACGTTTTGACGACCTAGTTCATTTTAATGAACTAGGTTTTTTTATGTAAGTGCGACAGAAATTTATATTTTTTAACGAGATTTCGTCGTATGAGCCGAGTCTCACAAAGATAACTAGAAAATCGAATACAAGAGCTGAAGCGCTTGCATAAGAGCTGCTTGTCTTCATAAATGAAGTAGTAGTGCTTTAAAAGATTAATATAAGCGCATTTTCAGTTCAGTCAGTCACTTCCAATATATTAATTAAGGATGAGACATGTATTTTGTCTCACTTCTTTTTTATATTAATACAGTTTTTGAAATATATTAATATATATAGGTTGAACTGTTTTCTTTGTTGACTAAACAGTTGGAATTTTTAAATAATAATGACATCTCACTGTAGTTTCTTCCACACTTCATGTAAAATATTAAATATATAAGTTTGGAGAAGGAAGTGGATCACAAATGTGGAAAGACAAAGTGAAAGAATATGAAGATCTAATCGTTGATGATTTGAAAGGTTTATTATCTATCGAGAGTGTTAGGGAAGATAATAAAGCAACAGCAGAATATCCAGTTGGACCTGGTCCACGAAAAGCCTTAGATTACATGTACAAAATAGCTGAACGCGATGGATTTGGCACACATGATGTAGACCATATCGCTGGTCGTATTGAAGCGGGTGCTGGAGAAGATGTTTTTGGTATATTATGCCATGTTGATGTTGTACCTGCTGGAGAAGGTTGGGATTCTGATCCATTTGATCCAGTTGTGACAGACGATAGAATTATTGCAAGAGGTACGCTTGATGATAAGGGTCCAACAATTGCAGCGTACTATGCAGTTAAAATATTAAATGATATGAATGTAAATTGGAAAAAACGTATACATATTATAATAGGTACTGATGAAGAATCTGATTGGCAATGCACTGAGCGTTATTTTGAAACTGAAGAAATGCCTGCATTAGGATTTGCACCGGATGCAGAATTCCCTGCAATTCACGGCGAAAAAGGTATTACTACTTTTGATGTGATACAAAATGAAAAAGCAGAAGACCAAGACGAGCCAGAATATGAATTAATTTCATTTAACTCAGGTCAAAGATATAATATGGTACCTGATGAAGCCGTGGCAAATGTATCTGTAAAAGAAAACATGACTGATGTCATTCAAAATTTCGAACAATTTGTTCAAGAGAACAATATTGAAGGGGAAAGTATCGTTGATAGTGGTGTACTTGTATTAAAAGTTCAAGGAAAAGCCGTACATGGTATGGATCCTTCTATCGGTGTCAATGCTGGTTTATACTTGTTAAATTTCTTATCAAGCCTAGATTTAGATAAAACAGCAGCTAATTTCGTAGGTTTCAGTGAAAAATATTTATTCAATTCTCATTTCGGAGAAAAATTGGGTATGAAATTCCACACAGATGTTATGGGTGATTTAACGACGAATATTGGTGTTATGTCTTATGACAATGTTAAAGGTGGAACATTTGGTGTTAATTTAAGATATCCGCAAGGATTTGAATTTGAAGAAGCAATGACGCGTTTTAAGAGTGAAGTTCAATTACTTGGATTTTCAATTGAATTAGGTAAAAATCAAACACCACACTATGTAGAAAAAGATGATCCATTTGTTCAAACGCTCGTACAAGCCTATAGAAATCAAACAGGCGATGAAACTGAACCATACACAATTGGTGGCGGCACATACGCACGTAATTTAGATAAAGGTGTTGCCTTTGGAGCAATGTTCAATGATTCTGAAGATTTAATGCACCAAAAAAATGAATATATCAGTAAGAAGCAATTATTTGATGCGACGAGTATCTATTTAGAGTCACTATATACTTTGTGTGTGGAGGAATAAATATGACAAAAGTGTTAATAAACGAAAGATTAATAGAAGAAAAAGATGCAAATGTAGCTTATAACGATAGAGGTTATGTATTTGGTGATGGTATTTATGAATATATAAGAGTTTATGACAATCATCCTTTTACTGCCAATGCACATTTTGAAAGATTATTAAGAAGTGCTAAAGAAATTGGCTTAGAATTAAACTATACTGTTAATGGGCTTATAGAACTCGTACGCGAACTGATAGCTGCAAATGGTGTAGTTAATGGCGGTGTATATATTCAAGTAACACGTGGTACCGCACCACGTGACCATGCCTTTCCTACGCCATCAGTAAAAGCGAACATCACAGCTTTTACAAAGACTTATGATCGTCCATATAAGCTATTAGAAGAAGGCATAAATGCCGTGACGACTGAAGATATCCGTTGGTTAAGATGTGATATAAAAAGCTTGAATTTATTAGGCAATGTATTAGCAAAAGAATATGCTGTTAAATATAATGCACAAGAAGCAATTCAGCACCGTGGTGAAACTGTTACAGAAGGGTCTTCAAGTAATGTTTACGCAATTAAAGATGGAGTGATTTATACGCACCCAATCAACAACTATATTTTGAACGGCATTACACGTATGGTTATAAAAGAAATTGCTCAAGAAAAAGGTGTTTCGTTTAAAGAAGAAACATTTACTTTAGATTTTTTGAAAAATGCGGATGAAGTTTTGATTTCAAGTACATCAATTGAAGTGATGCCAGTTGTTAAATTAAATGGTGAAGCTGTGGGTGATGGAAAAGTAGGACCAATCACTAAATCGTTACAAGAAGGATTTAATAGATATATTGACACGCATAGTTAATAATTTCAATAAATGGATAGAAAATGTAACATATATTAAGGTCAAATTATGTTATAATTCTTACTGAGCCGTTTAATAGAATTCCATAAAGGTATGGAATCAAAATGTGAATTTTAATTTCTCATTTATAGTTGAAATAAAGTATTAAAGATTATAAAATCTTTTATATGTTATGAAATTTGGAAGTAAAAAATTTCACAAAAAAAGATAAAGAAATATTAAATTAATACTCTGTTAAGAGCTAATTTATGATATGATGTAAAAGTTATTGTAAATTAGCTCAGACAGTATGAGTATTAATAAATTAAAAAGAACTTGAACCACGATGGGACAATGTGTCAGTCATAAAACTTGAGGCTGCACAATTTTGGTTGGAGTTTATAATTTTGAATTAAAAATTATTATATATGGCTCTCGAAAATTCTTTTCAGGAGCCATTTTCTAGTTGAAAGTGAGGTGAACGTGTTGGAGCAGTTTTATCAATTAGGATGGACGCTTGATTCAGCAGGTGGTGCATCTGGTGAAGCTTATATGGCTGAACAGGATGGACAGAAATTATTTTTAAAAAGAAATTCAAACCCTTTTATTGCAGCCTTATCTGCTGAAGGTATTGTGCCAAAACTAGTTTGGACGAAACGTATCGAAACTGGAGAAGTTGTAACGGCGCAGCATTGGAAAAATGGTAGAGAACTTACTTTTAATGAAATGTACGAACAAAGAGTAGCTAATTTATTGAAAAAAATTCATAGTTCAAGAACACTATTGAATATGTTAAAACGAATGGAAATGGAGCCGATTACACCCGATATTTTGTTAAACAAAATTAACGCTTCATTATCTAGAGAAGTTTTAACGCATCATGTAGTAAGAAAAGCATTGACGTATTTAGAAGATCATATGCCTAATTTAGATCCACGTTTCTTTACCGTTGTGCATGGCGACGTCAACCATAATAATTGGTTATTATCAGATCGTGACGAGCTTTACTTGGTTGATTGGGAAGGTGCGATGATTGCTGATCCTGCAATTGATTTAGGTATGCTGCTATACAATTACGTTCCTGAAAAGAAATGGCCTCACTGGTTAGATGTATATGGAACAAAAGATTCAATGGACTTACAAAAACGTATGAAATGGTATACAGTTATCCAGTCTATAGGTATGGTTCAATGGTACGAAGAACAAAAGCGCTACAAAGATATGAATATGTGGCTTAAATTCTTAAATGAAGTAATGAATAACAATGCTTTTATATAAGGAGTTATCAGAATGAGAATGCGTTACAAGCCTTGGGCAGAAGATTATTTAAAATCACATCCTGAATTAGTGGATATGGATGGTAGTCATGCAAGGCACATAAGTGACTGGTTTGATAAAGATCAAGAAATATATATTGAAATAGGGTCAGGAATGGGACAGTTTATTACGACACTTGCTGGTCAAAATCCTGATATAAATTTTATTTCTTTAGAACGAGAAAAAAGTGTAGTAGTTAATATTGTAGATAAAGTTAAAGAACTTGGCCTTACAAATATTAAATTGATATGTAATGATGCACTGGAGCTCAATGAATATTTCAAAGATGGCGAAATTGATCGTATATATTTGAATTTTTCAGATCCATGGCCTAAAAAACGACATACTAAGCGTAGATTGACGTATCATACGTTTTTAGCACTGTATAAGCAAGTTTTGAAAGAAGATGGGGAACTTCATTTTAAAACTGACAACAGAGGTCTTTTTGCTTATAGTTTAGAGAGTATGTCTCAATTCGGTATGTATTTTACTAAACTCAATTTAAATCTTCATCAGGAAGATGACGAAGATAATATAGAAACTGAGTATGAAAGAAAGTTTTCTGACAAGGGCTCAAGAATTTATCGCATGGAAGCAAAATTCCATAAAAATTTATAATTATTAAAAAATGCCAACAGAGTTATATAACTTTGTTGGCATTTTTTTTTATTATTCATAATAGCATTGATTGCGTAGAGGAAGGGAATTGAAGAATCAGTGTTTTTCAAATCATATCCATTATTTTACGTAGTAAATGTATTGTATTACTATAGTAAGTAATCGACGTTGTTAAATGGAAGATGAGGAGGAATTAAATGATGAAATTAGGCAATTATAAAGTACATTATTTAAACGGGGGTGTTACTCATATTGATGGGGGTGCAATGTTTGGCGTTGTACCAAAAGCACTATGGACAAAAAAATACGAGGTGAACGAAAAAAATCAAATCCCATTACCTACGCATCCGATACTTATCCAAACTGAGGATAAAAATATTATTGTTGATACTGGTATTGGTACTGGAAAATTAACTGATAAAGAACGTAAAATATTTGGTGTCCATTATGAGAGTGATATGGAAAATGATCTAAAAGCATTAAATATAACAAAAGAGGATATTGATTATGTATTAATGACTCATCTTCATTTTGACCATGCAGCTGGGCTAACGGATAACGATGGACATGCTATTTTCAGTAATGCAATACATGTCATTCAACAAGATGAATGGCATGAATTCCAAAGTCCCAATATACGTAGTAAATCGACTTACTGGCAGAAAAATAATGGAGATTTTAAAAATAAATTAATATTATTTGAGGACGAGATAGAAATATATCCTGGCATTCAAATCCGTCATACTGGAGGGCATAGTTATGGACATTCAGTAGTCACAATAGAAAGTGAAGGAGAAAAAGCAGTGCACATGGGAGACATCTTCCCGACGCTAGCTCATAGAAATCCATTGTGGGTAACAGCATATGATGACTATCCTATGCAATCTATAAGAGAGAAAGAACGTTTAATTCCAAATTATATCTTGCAAGATTATTGGTTCTTATATTATCATGATGCGAAATACTTTGCTGTGAAATTTGATAAGCATAAATTGAATGAGATAGAAACTTATATTACGAGAAATTAAAAAGGCTAAAGTTATGAACGAAGAGATATGGACTATCACTGTTTTAGAAAAGGATGGGTGTAGTCCTAGGTCTAAACAGCGTTAATCTTTATCTCTCGTAATGTATAATCAGTGCTTTAAGCGATTGATACATTACATGTTCAAAACTTTAACCTTTTACTTTTATGATTCACATTCAAGAATATCTATAACTTCTCCACTTTTTGCATCTGCAAAAAAGTCATAATATGTTAATGTTTTATTGTTGTGTGTGGTAATACCACCTTGAAAAACAATAAAATTATTATCGGATTTTTTATACGTAATCGGTTCATTCAATATATAAGATCCTACAACATTCATAAAGTATGTTCTTACTTCAGTAATAATTTTATCTGGATCGTGATATTGTAGATCTTTTTGACGTTTATAAAAATAAGTCGCTCCGACAATTGTTGTTAGTGAAATAAATAAGATGATAAGCCTATTCTTTTTATTTAACATAACACAATCTACCTCCAATAAAGTCATATTTATAGTTTACCATAACGAAGATGATATAATAAATAGTAAGGAGTGAGAGACATTGAATATAGACAATAATAAAACATTAGCTAGAATGAAAACATTAACAGAATTACATGGCGCACCTGGTTTCGAAGATGATGTAAAAGCATACTTGAAAGCAGAATTAGAACCATTCGTAGATGATTTTGTTTATAATCGCATGGGTGGCATTTACGGTGTTAAACGTTCGAAAGTAAAGAATCCAAAGCGTGTAATGGTGGCTGCTCACATGGATGAAATTGGTTTTATGATCACAAATATTACAGAAAATGGTATGATACAATTTACAAATTTGGGTGGCGTTGCTACAGATATTTGGCAAGGTCAACGACTTAAAGTAAAATCGCGTAAAAATGAAGAAATCACCGGTGTGGTTGCGAATATACCTAAACATTTTAGGACAGGTAATGAAGGTGCACCTAAAATAGAAGATTTACTTTTAGATATTGGCTGTGAAAATCAAAAAGATGTAAGAAAACGTGGCATTGAAATTGGTGATTCAATTGTTCCAGAAACACCTTTCACACAATTATCAGAGCATCGTTTTACAAGTAAAGCGTGGGATAATCGTTATGGTTGTTTGCTTGGTATTGAATTATTGGAATTATTAAAAGATGTAGAGCTTGGCTATGACTTATATGTAGGTGCCAATGTTCAAGAAGAAGTTGGTTTAAGAGGAGCTAAAGCTTCTGCTGAATTGATAGACCCTGATGTGGCTTTTGTAGTAGACTGTTCACCAGCCAATGATATGAAAGGTAAACAAAATTTATCTGGAGAATTAGGGGCAGGTACACTAATTAGAATTAAAGATGGTACGATGCTACTTAAACCAATTTTTAGAGATTACTTACTAGATTTAGCTGATGAATTTAAAATTAAGCATCAATATTATATTTCACCTGGTGGCACTGATGGTGGTGAAATTCACAAAGCAAAAATCGGTATCCCAACCGCAGTAATTGGAGTTTGTGCACGATATATTCATAGTACAAACGCAGTGTTTGATATAAGAGATTACGAAGCTGCAAGAGAATTATTAACGCAAGCTACAACCCAATTAGATGATTCGAAAATTGAAGAATTACAATATAAATAACACATGAAGGAGAGATTAGATGCAACAATTAGAAACTGAACAACAATTTGAGCAACTTAAAAACGAGCAAACAGTATTTTTATTTACGGCTGATTGGTGTCCTGATTGTAAAGTGATTGAACCCGAATTACCACAGTTAGAGGATAAATACACTAATTACAAATTCATTTCAGTTGATAGAGATAAATTTATAGATATTTGTGTGGAAAATGGCATTATGGGCATACCAAGTTTTCTAGTTTTTCGTAATGGCTCACAAATCGGTAGTTATATTGGAAAAGAACGAAAATCCATCGAACAAATTGATGACTTTTTAGCATCTTTATAAAAAAATTTATTTTGTAAATAATTCATGTTGAAATATAAAAATATATACCCTTAGAACTTACATTTTTTCTGTTCCTAAGGGTGTATTTATTGTAAACTATAATAAGGCACGTAAATAGGAGTGTTAACAATGAATGTCTTTCAAATGAGAGATAAATTAAAAGATCGATTAAGCAAACCAGAAGTGAAGTTTACTTTTAATCGAGAAGATGAAACGCTACGTATATCTAGAGTAGACAATGGCAAAGGTGTCACTGTAAAAGTTGCTACGATAGTAGCTAAATATAAAGAACAAAAAGAAAATATAGTAGATGAAATTGTATATTATGTAGAAGAAGCTATTGAACAAATGAAAGGGGAGGGGCTATCAGAGGTTGATAGTGCCCAAATCATGCCAGTATTGAGATCCCCAAGTTTTGATAAAAAAGATAAAGATGGTAATGCATTTGTTATAGAAGAACACACTGCAGAAACAAATATTTACTACGTAGTTGATCTAGGGAAATCATATCGTCTTATGGATGAAAAAATGTTAGAGTCAATGAAGTTATCTAAGCAACAATTAAAAGAAATGGCCTTATTTAATGTGCGAAAATTAGATAATAAATATACTACGGATGAAGTAAAAGGCAATATATTTTATTTTATTAACTCTAACGATGGCTATGATGCGAGTAGAATCTTAAACACGACGTTTTTAAATGAAATCCAAGACCAATGTGAAGGTGAAATGTTAGTTGCAGTGCCACATCAGGATGTGTTAATTATTGCAGATATCCGTAATAAAACGGGTTATGACGTAATGGCGCATTTAACTATGGAATTCTTTACAAAAGGTTTAGTCCCAATTACATCATTATCATTAGGTTACGACAAAGGTCATTTTGAGCCTATTTTTATATTAGGAAAAAATAATAAACAAAAAAGAGATCCTAACGTGATACAAAGATTAGAAGCAACAAGAAAGCAATACGAAAATAAAGATAAGAAATAAGGAGTCTATAGACATGAATTTATTTTATAACAAAGAAGCAGTAGGAGATGTTGCGTTTCTACAAGTTGAACCAGCTAGTGGTGAGTTCAATTATGAGTATAAAGGTGATGTTGTTGAAATTAAAAATGAATCACAAGTTGTAGGTTATAACATTTTTAATGTATCAGAAAAATCAACTATAAGTGGAAATGGGCATGTTAAGTTAACTGAAACACTAGTTAATGAATTTCAAAAAGCCATTGAAGATGCTGGATTTACTTTTAAATTAAATGCAGATTTGTCTCCTAAGTTTGTTGTAGGCTATGTTGAAACTAAAGAAAAACATCCAGATGCAGATAAATTAAGTGTACTCAGTGTTGATGTAAGTTCTGAAAAGTTACAGATAGTTTGTGGTGCAGCTAATATCGATGCTGGACAAAAAGTAGTAGTAGCTAAAGTAGGTGCTGTAATGCCAAGCGGTATGGTTATTAAAGATGCTGAGTTAAGAGGCGTAGCTTCAAGTGGTATGATTTGTTCTATGAAGGAACTTGATTTACCAAATGCACCTCAAGAAAAAGGGATTATGGTCTTATCTGATGATTACACAGTTGGCCAAGCATTTTTTGAAGAATAAAAGGAGGTAATGTACGAATGAGCTGGTTCGACAAGTTATTTGGAGAAGATAATGATTCTACAGAAGATTATCTTAGTAAAAGAAACCAACGACGTCAAAAAGCTACACAACAAGAACAAGATTCATTACTTCCTCAGAACAATGATGTTTATGAAAGACCCAAAGGAAAATTCAGGTTTCCAATGCGTATTTTAGAAGAAGCGAATGAAGCACAGCATCCAGAAGAAGATTCAATTTCAAAAGATAGTTCGAATCATAGTGATCAACAACACAGTGGTCGTCATACTTCAGACTCTATAAATGCCAATCATAAGCAGAGAAGACGTAGACATTTGTATGATAAGACAGCTTCTAATGATGCTAATACACAAACAGAAAATCAGGAGTCACCAAAAGAAACATATTCAGAACCAAAACGAGAATCAAAATCTCATAAAGGTCAACGAATGAGAATACAAACTGATGTTTTACGTGCAAATGCTTCTAAGAAAACTAAAAGAGATACACCTATGTATCATGAGAGTGATTTTAAAGCGAGTGAAGTGCCATCTGCTATATTTGGTACTCAAAAACCCCACCCGCTGGAAAATGGTGTTATAAAACCTTCAGATGAAACTGAAAACGGCAATAACGAGCAAGTTTCAAATTATGAAGATAACAAAACGCAATCGCAAACTTCAGCACAGGAATCATCAGAAATACATGACACTAAAATTTATAATGATCAATTTGTAGAACCATCAATTGATGCAGCAGACTACGAAAATTCACAAGTTGATAATAAGCAACCATACTCTTTTGAAGGTAATGACTATATAGAAGCGCAAGTGGAAAAAGATAATGAACAGCCACAACAACCTTCTGAACAAAAGCAGCAATCTTCAAATGAACAACCTAAAGTAAACAACACAATTAATATTGAAAATATTTACGCATCACAAATCGTAGAAGAAATTCGAAGAGAACGTGAACGTAAAGTACTTCAAAAACGCCAATTCAAAAAAGCGTTGCAACAAAAACGTCAAGAAAACCAAGATAATAACGAAGACAGCATACAAAAAGCAATAGATGAAATGTATGCCAAACAAGCACACCATTTTATTGGTGAAAGTTCTTTAGACGAAGAGAGCAAAGCCAAAAATGTTTCTGAAAATCAAACAGAAGCATCGATTCAAGACGCTCAACTATCTGATGATAGTCAACAAAATGAGGATGATACCCCTATAGGTGCTACATCACCATTTAATTATGAAGAAATTGATTTAGATAATGTGCGCGATGTACATAAAATTAATGATGAATATGTAAATGTAGATGCAGATATAGAATCAGAATCACCTGATAGTGATAATGACATTGAAAATCATACATCAGCTGAACACAAATCATTAAATGATGATGTCGAAACAACCATTTCAAACGATGATACTTTAAATACAGTTGAAGATAATAATGAAAATATTTCTGATGAAGATCTTTATGTAGAAATAGAAGATAATGACGATATATCAGACGCTCAATATAGAGAAGTGACAATGCCACAAAATGAATCACCAGAAGCGGAAAGTATTATACTTGAGTCCGAGACAGAGAGAGAGTTTGAAGATCAGGAATCAGCGACTGAAACAGAACTAAACAGTGCTCAAGATATGACACAACCATCAGAATCAGACATGTCATCGGAGTCTGCATCTAATGAAATAGCTGAAGTGCAACAAGGTTCAGCACAATACAATACAGCGCAATCTGATACTGATCAAGTTGAAACCGAAGATGAAGTGGCTAGTAAAGAAACACAGCTCCATTCTAGTAGTACGCAATCAAATGCACTTGATAATGAAACAACTGAATCTAACGAATTGACTTCAAACAGAAATCAAACATCAATTAGAAAAGGTAGCAAACCGTTTAATGTTGTTATGACACCTTCTGATAAAAAACGTATGATGGATGCTAAAAAACTTAAGAATAGTAATCAGCATTTTACAAATTCAAGTAACACATCACAGTCGTCACAAAATGAAAGTAAAGAAATTGAATCCAATGACCTTGGTACTGAAAGCGTAGTTAAAGCTGAAACAGTTGGACAAGAGCAACCACAGCAAAATCTGACATCGACGTCCGAAACGACAGAACATCCATCAAATTCAATAGATGCATCAAATCATAGTGAACAATCTATCAATCATGGAACGTCAGAAAAACATGACAATGAAATGAATCCATCTTCAGTGGATGGCAATCAATACGTAAGCCATGATGAAACTAAATTTAATAAAAACAATAATGAACATGTGTCACAAATAACACAAAATCAAGAACCAAAATTAAAACCTGAGAAGGTACACAATCAGTTAGATGCTAGTAAGACAACTGACGACAGTGGTAAGCCAACAATTAGAAGAGGGCCTAATATTAAGTTGCCTAACTTAGATTTATTAGAAGAACCTAAACAACACGAAATTGATAACGTTTGGATCGAAGATAAAAAACAAGAGCTTAATGATGCATTTTATTATTTTAATGTTCCAGCTGAAGTTCAAAATGTTACTGAAGGACCAAGTGTCACACGTTTTGAATTGTCAGTAGAAAAAGGTGTCAAAGTTTCTAGAATAACTGCATTGCAAGATGACATTAAAATGGCGCTAGCAGCTAAAGATATTCGTATAGAAGCACCAATTCCTGGTACTAGCCTTGTGGGTATAGAAGTTCCTAATCAGAATGCTGCCACAGTCAATTTACGTTCAATTATTGAAGATCCTACATTTAAAAATGCAGAGTCTAAATTAACTGTTGCTATGGGGCTTAGAATTAATAATGAACCATTACTTATGGATATATCTAAAACGCCACACGCACTTATTGCTGGTGCAACAGGTTCTGGTAAATCTGTATGTATAAATAGTATTTTAATGTCACTATTATATAAAAATCATCCAGAAGAGCTAAAATTATTACTTATTGATCCTAAAATGGTAGAATTGGCACCATATAATGATTTACCACATTTGGTAGCGCCTGTAATTACTGACGTAAAAGCGGCTACGCAAAGCTTAAAATGGGCTGTAGAAGAAATGGAACGTCGTTATAAAGTGTTCGCAAAATATCACGTAAGAAATATTACTGCTTTTAATAAGAAAGCAACATATGAAGATAGAATGCCAAAAATTGTTATAGTTATAGATGAATTAGCTGATTTAATGATGATGGCTCCACAAGAAGTAGAACAATCTATCGCACGTATTGCACAAAAAGCACGTGCTTGTGGTATTCATATGTTAGTAGCAACACAACGCCCATCAGTGAATGTCATTACAGGTTTAATTAAAGCAAATATACCTACAAGAATTGCATTTATGGTATCGTCTAGCGTCGATTCAAGAACAATTCTAGATAGTGGCGGTGCTGAACGCTTGTTAGGATATGGAGATATGCTTTATTTAGGCAGTGGTATGAATAAACCGATACGTGTTCAAGGCACATTTGTATCGGATGATGAAATTGACGATGTTGTTGATTTTATAAAACAACAAAGAGATCCAGAATATTTATTTGAAGAAAAAGAATTATTGAAAAAAACGGAAGCACAACCTCAGGATAGTTTATTTGATGATGTATGTAGATTTATGTTGAAAGAAGGTCATATTTCCACTTCATTAGTCCAACGCCATTTCCAAATCGGTTATAATCGTGCAGCGAGAATTGTAGACCAATTAGAACAATTAGGTTATGTTTCTGGAGCAAATGGTTCAAAACCAAGAGATGTATACATTACAGAATTAGATTTGAATGAGAATTAAATAGAGATAAAGGAGTGTTACAATGACACATTATCATTTTGTCGGCATAAAAGGTGCCGGCATGAGTTCATTAGCACAAATAATGCATGATCTTGGAAATGAAGTACAAGGTTCAGATATAAATAATTATGTTTTTACAGAGGTGGCATTACAAAATAAAGGTATTAAAATATTACCTTTTGACGAAAATAATATAAAAGAAGACATGGTAATTGTTCAAGGTAACGCATTTCCAAATTCACACGAAGAGGTTGTTAAGGCGAATGAATTAAAACTTGATGTCATACGTTATCACGACTTTTTAGGTCATGTTATCAGTCAATATACATCTGTAGCTGTAACAGGTGCACATGGTAAAACATCTACAACCGGTTTATTGTCACACGTGATGAATGGGGATAAAAAGACATCATTTTTAATTGGAGATGGCACTGGGTTAGGTATTCCTGCAAGTGATTATTTCGCATTTGAAGCTTGTGAATACCGTAGACATTTCCTAAGCTATCATCCAGATTATGCTATTATGACAAACATTGATTTTGATCATCCAGATTATTTTAAAGATGTTGAAGACGTGTTTAGTGCTTTCCAAGAAATGGCACATAACGTAAAAAAAGCAATTATTGCGTGGGGTGATGATAATCATTTACGTAAGATAGAAGCAGATGTCCCAGTATATTATTATGGTTTTTCAAAAAATGATGATGTATATGCGGATAACCTACAAATTAGTGAAAATGGAACTAAATTTGATGTATACATTAAAGATGAATATTATGATACGTTCTTATCTCCACAATTTGGAGATCACAATATATTAAATGGACTTGCCGTTATTACAGTTAGCTATCTTGAAAGTTTAGATGTAAATAATATAAAAGAAGCCTTAGAAACTTTTGGTGGCGTAAAAAGAAGATTTAATGAGACAAAAGTGGGAAAACAAGTATTAGTTGACGATTATGCACACCATCCTAGAGAGATTAGTGCTACAATTGAGACAGCTAGAAAGAAATATCCAAATAAAGAAGTTGTAACTGTATTCCAGCCTCATACTTTTAGTCGAACGCAAGCATTCTTGGATGATTTTGCTGAAAGTTTAAATTTAGCAGATAAAACTTTCTTATGTGAAATTTTTGGTTCAATAAGAGAAAATACTGGTAATTTAACAATTCAAGATTTACTCCAAAGAATTGATAATGCGACATTAATTGATGAAACCACTGTGAATGCGTTAGAACAATATAGTGATGCAGTCATTTTATTTATGGGCGCGGGCGATATTCAGAAGATTCAACGTGCTTATATGAAAGAAATGGGTGTTACTACCTCATTTTAATATGTTTATGTTAAAATGATTTGGGTATTTATATTAAATAACAACATATGATTAATAGGAGGCGTTTTAAATGGAATGGATTTTACCTATAGCTGGTATTATTGCGGCGATTGCTTTTCTTATTTTAGTAATTGGTATCGTTGTAATTTTACTTTCAGTTAAGAAAAACTTAGATCACGTTGCAAAAACTCTTGATGGTGTTGAAGGACAAATTCAAGGTATTACACGTGAATCTACGGACTTACTTCATAAAGCAAATCGCTTAACTGAAGATATCCAAGACAAATCAGATCGTTTGAATTCTGTAGTTGATGCAGTGAAAGGCATCGGCGAATCAGCTCAAACGTTAAATGGTTCAGTTGATCGAGTTACAAACTCAATCACGCACAATATTTCTCAAAATGAAGATAAAATTTCTCAAGTAGTTCAATGGTCAAATGTAGCAATGGAAGTTGCTGACAAATGGCAAAACAGAAGAAATCGTAGAGATAGTGCAAATTATAAAGCGAGCAGTGTAGCAGATGATTCTAATCATAGCTATACTACACGTGTAGATAATAAATAATTCGTATATTTAAACAAACAAATGCACTTAAATGAGGTATGAAACTTATTTAAGTGCATTTGTTATAGGGGGAATTCAATTATGAAGTACTATAACCGTGATAATTACGAAAGAAATGTAGAAAGCTATGAAGTACCGGAATATTTTACTAAAGGTGCCAGAAATGATTTTGTTTACGGATTTCTCATAGGCGCATTTATTGGTTCAGCTGTAGGTTTAATTTCTATAAGCAAGTCACGCACTAAAGATAAATCTCAAGTTGATTCTGAAGATGAATCACGTTTTAAATCTAGTATTATTGAGCAGTCTGAAAGTGAACAAGCTGACGCTGAACAACAAGTAGATGGTATTAAATCTACTGTTGCAGATGCGCAAAACAAAGATACTGAAGTAACAGATTCTGAACTAGTTGCTCAAAAAGTTGCAATTCAGCAAGAAACTTCAGACAACAATTTAGCAGATACGTCACCACAAGCACAAGACCTTCAAGATGATAATAATTTGGAGCAGAGTGACGATACAACAACACATATTGATCCTAATTCAGAACCGACTGAGGACGAGGTCAATGCGCAACAGAATGCTATTAAAGAAGAAGCTGAAGATAATAACTTAGCTGATTCTAGTACTACACCTTCAAATAATAATGGTGCACAAACTGCAGCTGCAGCAACAGGTGGTGCAATAGCAGCAGGTAGTTTAGCTAAAGTTGCACACGATAAAAAGCAATCATTAAATAATGATTCACAAGTTTCAGAAAACACTGATAATCTTTTGAAATCTGAAGAAACAACGAAAGGTGATACTCAAAAAGATGCGCCTAACCTAGTAACTAAAGACTCAAAAGAAGATGAAAGCAAAAATAATAGTCATTTGAAAGCAGGCGCTTTAGCAGGTACTGTCACAGCATCTGGATTAGCGTTAGCAGCTAAAAATAAAAACAAAGCTTTAAATGACGATGATAAAGTTGCAGAAAACACAGCAAGTTTATTAAAACCAGAATCACCTAAACAAAGCATCAAAAAAGATGTGCCTAATTTAGTAACACCAAAAGTTGGTCATGCTGTAGAATCAACTGATAAAGTAGAAAACTCTGCAGACAAAAATAAAAGTAACGCGATTGTAAAACCAGAAAAAGCTGAACAACGTGTAAAACAAACACATAAATCTGTAAATTTCAAAGATGGTATTATTGTTCATAATGAAGCAGAAACTGGTCTTAGCAATCAAACTGCAAACACAGCACATCAGAGCGA
This sequence comes from Staphylococcus sp. OJ82, assembly GCF_000294465.1. Taxonomy (NCBI): domain Bacteria; kingdom Bacillati; phylum Bacillota; class Bacilli; order Caryophanales; family Staphylococcaceae; genus Staphylococcus; species Staphylococcus sp. OJ82. The sequence goes on from NZ_ALPU01000006.1 coordinate 96,839, forward strand.
AGCTACTACAAATGAAACAGATAAAACGTCAACATTTAAAGATGGTATCCTTGTGCATGATGAAGCTGAAACTGATATTAGCAATCAAAGTGCAAGCAAAGAGCAACAGAACGAAGCCACTACAAATGAAACAGATAAAGCATCATCATTTAAAGATGGCATCCTTGTGCATGATGAAGTAGAAACTAATAAAACAACAAATAATAGTAAGACACAACAAAGTAAAGATGTAGATAATGAACCAACTTACTCTAAAAACAGATCGCAATTGAAAAAATCAGAAAAATCTCAAAGTAAAATAGATAAAAGAACTTTTAATGATTAATCATTACTACAAATGAAATATAATAAAAGGCATCGAACAAAACTTGTTCGATGCCTTTTTAATTTATACTTTTTAGGATCTAGGTTATGTAAAGTGTAATACGAATTAGAATTTATTATACTCATTGTGTCTCTTGAAACGATTATTTTACCATTTTTGAAGTATTATAATTACACAAATAACTAGGATGCATCTAGAACGTTATTTAAGTCATCTAGAATGCTTATAAATGCTTTATTGCATATATTTGATTGATTAGACGATATAGCTACATTTTGATGCCTCAACGTGCAATATAGCTTTAAAAATTTAAACGGAGGCTTTAAATTAACGAGAACCTTTTTTTAGTGCTTTTTAAAGGAAAAAACTGTGTGACATAAATGTATTTATTTAATAGATGAATGATTAAATCATCATTTAGAAAGTACAATTCAGCATTTATATGAAAAATAAATTGAATTAAATGAAACTTAAGTTAATAAAGTATAGAAAATGAAGGAATAGTGTAAAATATTACTGGTAAATGACTGAAAATTCAGTTACCATTAGGGATATTCACTTGCAGAAAGTGAAATTTTAACAATCATGACTTGAACTTATAACTAGTTATTGTTAGAATTACGTTTAACAAATATTTTATCGCTTTAAAGCAGAATAAAATATCGATTTTAAATTTTTCATAGAGGTGAATAAAATGACAGACAAATTACAAGAATTCAGAAGCGAGATTGTTGATATTAATGAAGAAATTTTAAATCTTTTATCTAAAAGAGGAAAAATAGCACAAAACATTGGAGAGGAAAAACGTAAGCAAGGTACAGCTGTGTACGATCCTCAACGTGAAAAAGAAATGATTAACAAACTATTAGATAAAAATGAAGGTCCATTTAACGATAATGTGATCAAACAATTATTCAAGGAAATTTTTAAAGCCTCTACTGATTTACAAAAATCTGAAAATGAAAAACATTTATATGTATCAAGAAAATTAAAACCAGAAGATACAATCGTTCAATTCGATAATGGAGGTATTATTGGAAGTGGTAACAAATCATTCGTATTTGGACCATGTTCAGTTGAATCTCAAGAGCAAGTTGATGCAGTTGCAGCTAATTTACAAGCTAGAGGCGAAAAATTCATTAGAGGTGGTGCTTTCAAACCACGTACATCTCCATATGATTTCCAAGGCTTAGGTGTTGAAGGTCTTAAAATTCTTAAAAATACTAAAGACAAATACGGTCTAAATGTAGTAAGTGAAATTGTAAATCCTGCAGATTTTGAAGTAGCAGATGATTATTTAGATGTATTCCAAATTGGTGCACGTAATATGCAAAACTTTGAATTATTAAAAGAAGCAGGTCGTTCAAATAAACCAGTATTATTAAAACGTGGTTTATCTGCAACAATTGAAGAATTTATCTTTGCAGCAGAATACATTGCTTCTCAAGGTAATGAAAACATTATTCTTTGTGAACGCGGAATCCGTACTTACGAAAAAGCAACAAGAAACACATTAGATATCTCTGCAGTACCTATTTTAAAACAAGGTACTCACTTACCAGTAATGGTTGACGTTACCCACAGTACAGGACGTAAAGATATCATGTTACCAACAGCTAAAGCTGGCTTAGCAGTAGGTGCAGATGGTATTATGGCTGAAGTTCATCCTGACCCATCAGTTGCATTAAGTGATAGTGGACAACAAATGGACTTCGATGAATTCGAGAATTTCTATAATGAAATTAGACCATTAGCTGATATGTACAATAACAAACAATTAAAATAAGAAATATAAAAAAGCCCCTGTTACGTTACTACTTAAGTAGTGAACTGTAATAGGGGTTTTTTTGCTTTCATATTGTTTTTAAAATGAATGAAGTATAATGTTAGCAATTTATAAAATGCTCATACTTTGGAGTGATATGACAAATGTATAGAGTATTTAAATAAAAAATAAAAAATAAATGATGAATCATCATATTACGCTTGATTTTAATGAAAAACATAAAAATTTAAACGAAAAAGGTTTGTTTTCACTGGAAATAAGAAATATAATACATTTAGTAGGTTTATAATTTTATAAGATGACATAATTATGACATTCAAAACAAAACTATTTTACATTTAGTAAAAATATGGTAAACTTTGAAAATATTATGAAAACAGAGTATAATAATAAAGAAATCGCTTTCAAGGAGGAAATTATGACTGTAACTATATATGATGTAGCTAGAGAAGCAAGAGTTTCTATGGCAACTGTCTCACGTGTTGTTAATGGCAATCAAAATGTTAAACCTGAAACACGTGACAAAGTAAACGATGTTATTAATAAATTGAACTACCGTCCAAACGCAGTAGCAAGAGGATTAGCTAGTAAACGAACTACAACAGTAGGCGTTATTATTCCAGATATTTCTAATGTCTATTATTCGCAACTTGCTCGAGGGTTAGAAGATATAGCAACAATGTATAAATATCATTCAATTATTTCAAATTCTGATAATGATCCAAGTAAAGAAAAAGAAATCTTTAACAATCTTTTAAGTAAACAAGTAGATGGTATTATTTTCTTAGGTGGAACAATTTCTGAAGAAATTAAAGAATTGATTAATAAATCATCAGTACCTGTAGTAGTTTCAGGTACAAATGGTAAAGACGAAGGTATTTCATCTGTAAATATTGATTTTAAATCAGCAGCTAAACAAATCACAAACCAATTAATCGAAAACGGCGCAAAAACATTTGCTTTTGTCGGTGGCGATTATTCTAAAAAAGCACAAGAAGATGTGCTAGTAGGATTAAAAGACGTTTTAGCAGAGCATAAACTTTCTTTAGATGAATCATTGATTTTTAATGGTAATGAAACATATAAAGATGGTCTACGTGCATTTGATGCATTGAAATCTGCTAAGCCAGATGCAATTCTATCAATCAGTGATGAACAAGCAATAGGTCTAGTTCATGCTGCTCAAGATGCAGGTATTAACGTTCCAGAGTCATTACAAATTGTAAGTTTTAACAATACTAGACTTGTTGAAATGGTAAGACCTCAATTATCTAGTGTAATCCAACCGTTATACGATATTGGGGCAGTGGGTATGAGACTTCTTACTAAATATATGAATGATGAAGAAATCGAAGAGCCTAATGTGATTTTACCGCATAGAGTTGAGTATAGAGGTACTACAAAATAGATTTTTTATAGATTCAACAATGTATAATTAACAATAACTTCAGTGTTAATAAATGATAATGAAATACAAAAAACGAAATTCTTATTAATTAAGAATTTCGTTTTTTATTTAAATTGAAAACTTAAATCAGTATGATAAGATGTTGATTTATTTAAAACCAACTCAGTACTTGTTTGGCATATTTTAAATTTGTTTCTGTAATTTCTTTTTGTCTAGGTATTATTTGATAGTCAGTTTTTTCATCGGTCCAAGTTTGTGGTAGTTCACAAGGCGCGTATTGTTGCCATTTTGTTAACCATTTATCAGGCAAACGGCCAGTTTGTGGTTTTTCTCCGATTAAAGCTAAAAAAACGTGGCTCCAAGCCCGTGGGACAACTTTCCATATATTATAGCCACCGCCACCAAACATTAATACTTTACCTTTTGTGTATTTATCTGCTAAATCTTTAATGATATATGGAATTTCATAGAGTGATTCTAGAGTACAATTCAAATGCGTGAGTGGATCTAAGTAGTGAATGTCAACGCCATGTACACTCACAATAATATCTGGTTTAAATGATGCCACTATAGGTTCTATCGTTTCTTTAAATGTTTCTAAAAATGAATCATCTTCTGTATAAGGTTCAAGTGGAATATTTACTGTATAACCGAAACCTTGTTCACTACCTCGTTCCGTGTAACGTCCTGATCCAGGGAAAAGAAATTTTCCAGTTTCGTGTATCGAATAAATTAAAGCTTGATCATTTGTATAAAAACTCCATTGTGTTCCATCACCATGATGTGCATCTGTATCAATACATAGCACGCGTTGGTCATATTTTTGTATGAGATAAGCGATAGTAACTGCAACGTCATTGTAAATACAAAATCCATTCGCACGACCTGGTAGGCTATGGTGTAAACCGCCACCTAAATGGCAGCCGTTGGTGACTGTATCATCCATGATGTGATCAGCCAAATTCAATGCGCCACCCACAATACGTGCACTGTGCTTGTGCATCATTCTAAATTGCATCGTATCATCACCGTCTAATCCATACTTCTTAGCTTCATTGTCACTTAAAATACCATGTGAAGCACGTCTGATAGCTTGGATATAATCATGAGAATGAATTAATGATAATTCTGTATCATTAGCTATACGTGGTTTAATAATATGATGTGATTTTAAATAACCTAAATCTGTTAATAATTCTGTTGTTAATTTTAATCTCATTTGGTTAAATGGATGGCTATTACTAAAACGATATTGCAGTATTTCATTAGAATAGACAAAGCCCGTTGATTGTTGCGTATTACTCATATGTTTCTCCCCTTTAAAAGAAAAAGCGATTCATGAAGCGAATGTCATCAAATGCTTGTAATTGTTCTATAGAAATTCTTGAACCAATTCTTGCCATAAGACAATTAGCAGGATGACTTGTAATTTCTGGGTCATCTGTGGCAAATACTTCAAGCCCCCCATAACCCATCAGTTTTTGCATTAATTTTTTATATTCATATACATCAAGCCCAGAATTTTTCAAATCCCAATGCCAATAATATTCAGTAGTTAACACGATGTAATCTTCATATTCATCAGCAGCTAAACTGACTTTGATAAGCTCACTTCCTAAATGTAAATCACGATAAGCTAAACTTAATTCTATAGCTCCTAATTCTATTAAGTATTCCAAATTACCACTAGACCAACGTTCTAATGGGTCTGGGTAATGATAAGTGACATAACCGATAATATGCTGTGAATTGCGCAACACAAAAATTCTACCTTCTTCTAATTCACTAATTTCTTTTATTGCTTCAAATTGATCCGTAGGTGGGCGAAATGCAAAGAGCCCATCATCAAATGTCATAGATTCAAGACTACTTCTTGAAACAGGACCTTCTATCACAAATGTTCCTTCATCCAAGTGATAAGTTTGAGATTGATATGTTTTTATATGTTCCATTTTTTCACTCCAAACTACCGCATACACATACAGTAAACAATCTAATATAAGTCTATTATAAGTTAAAAAAGTTTAAAATAACACAATAATGTATTCGTTTACACACTATTATTTTGAAAATTTCGACAATATTAGTTATAATAATTTTTAAGCAAGCGATTTCATTAAGAGGGGGATTCAAAATGAAAGTAGAAGTATACAAAGGGGAAAATGGAAATTTTAACCTTAAAGACTATGAAAAAGAGTACGCTAATTTTGACTGGAAAGAAATAGAAAAAGCATTTTCATGGTCAGAAACTGGTAAGATCAATATGGCACACGAGTGTATTGATCGCCATGTGGACGAAGGTAATGGTGAAAAAGTTGCGTTACATTATAAAGATGATAAACGTAAAGAAAGTTATACTTTTGAAGAAATGAAATCAAATTCTAATAAAGCGGCAAATGTATTAAAAGATAAAGCAAATATTGAAAAAGGTGATCGTGTTTTTGTATTTATGCCTAGAACACCAGAACTTTATTTTGCTTTATTCGGTATATTAAAAATAGGTGCAATTGTAGGACCATTATTTGAAGCATTTATGGAAAAAGCTGTTGCAGATCGACTAGAAAATAGTGAAGCAAAAGTGATTGTGACAACGAATGCATTATTGCCACGTATTCCTAAAGATAAATTACCACATCTAGAAACGATTGTAGTTGTAGATGAGGAAGTAGAGAGTGAATATGTTGATTTTAATAGTGAATTAAAAAATGCTAGTGATCAATTTGAAACAGAATGGCTAAACTTAGATGACGGTTTGATATTGCATTATACTTCAGGTTCAACAGGCCAACCTAAAGGCGTGCTACATGCTCAAAAAGCTATGCTCGTTCATTACATTTCTGGTAAATATGTACTAGATTTTAAAGAAGACGATGTATATTGGTGTACTGCTGACCCTGGATGGGTAACAGGTACTTCATATGGTATTTTCAGTCCTTGGTTAAATGGTGTGACAAATTGTATTGTTGGTGGTAGATTCTCACCTGAAGCTTGGTACGGTATGATTGAAGAGTATAAAGTTACAATATGGTACACAGCACCAACGGCATTAAGAATGTTGATGAGTGCAGGCGATGATATTATAGACAAATATGACTTATCATCGCTAAAAAGTATCTTATCCGTAGGTGAACCACTTAATCCTGAAGTCATTAAATGGTCCAAAGATGTCTTTGGGAAACGTGTCTTAGATACGTGGTGGATGACTGAAACAGGGGGCCATATGATTGTTAACTATCCATCCATGGATGTTAAATTAGGCTCTATGGGTAAACCTTTACCAGGCATAGAAGCATCTATTGTTGATGATCAAGGTAACGAGTTGCCACCGAATCGAATGGGTAACCTCGCAATTAAAAAGGGGTGGCCATCTATGATGGTTTCCATTTGGAAAAATCCTGAAAAATATGACTCATACTTCATTGGTGATTGGTATGTTTCTGGAGACTCTGCTTATAAAGATGAAGATGGTTATTATTGGTTCCAAGGTCGTGTAGATGACGTTATTATGACTGCAGGCGAACGTGTCGGTCCATTTGAAGTCGAATCAAAATTAGTGGAACATGAATCGGTTGCAGAAGCAGGTGTGATTGGTAAACCAGACCCAGTAAGAGGAGAGATTATTAAAGCGTTCGTTGCTTTACGACCTGAGTATGAAGCATCAGATGAACTGAAAGAAGAAATTCGTGTATTTGTCAAAGAAGGTTTAGCCGCACACGCTGCACCACGCGAAATTGAATTTAAAGAAAAACTTCCTAAAACACGTTCTGGTAAGATTATGCGTCGTGTCCTTAAAGCTTGGGAACTTGATTTACCTGAAGGCGATTTAAGTACAATGGAAGACTAATTAAACAAAATAGTAGTTTAATCAGAAATAGCTAACCTGTATTTCCAATTTAAAATAAAGCAAGTTATTTCCAGACCCCCTTTATATCATCAACTTTAAGTATGTGTTTTATTCGACACACTAGAGATTATGATGATATTTAGGGTGTTTTTGGTGTAAAATAACATTTTTAGCGTAACATAGGACACATAAGGTGAAAATGTTCACTAATTATTTTGAAAGCGCTGTCTCTATTAATCGACAACACAACATAAGTTAGTTAATATTAATATGTAAGGATTTATTTTTATCAGTAGTATATATGGGAAATATATTTATTGATTTAAAATTTATTTAAGAAGGGGCGAACGAATTTGGCACACTTATCTGATTTAGATATTGCAAATCAATCAACATTAAAACCGATTGGAGATATTGCTAAACAAGCGGGTATCCCTGCAGATGCATTAGAACCATACGGGCACTATAAAGCTAAGATTGATATTAATCAAGTTCAACAAAAAAATGGTAAGGGTAAAGTAGTATTAGTTACTGCGATGAGTCCAACGCCAGCAGGTGAAGGTAAATCAACAGTTACAGTTGGATTAGCAGACGCATTCAACGAACTTAAGAAAAGCGTCATGGTAGCGTTACGTGAACCGGCTTTAGGTCCTATTTTCGGAATAAAAGGTGGTGCAACTGGTGGTGGCTATGCACAAGTATTACCAATGGAAGATATAAATCTACACTTCAATGGCGACTTCCACGCAATCACTACTGCAAATAATGCACTGTCAGCATTTATTGATAACCACATGCATCAAGGTAATGAATTAGAAATCGATCAAAGACGTATTGAATGGAAACGTGTTTTAGACATGAATGACCGTGCATTACGTAATGTAAATGTAGGTTTAGGTGGACCAACGCAAGGGGTTCCAAGAGAAGATGGGTTTAATATTACTGTTGCTTCTGAAATAATGGCAATTCTTTGTTTATCTAATGACCTTAATGATTTAAAAGCGAAAATCAGTAGAATTACTATAGGTTATACTAGATCACGTAAACCTGTTACTGTAGCTGACTTAAAAGTAGAAGGCGCATTAGCGATGATTCTTAAAGATGCAATTAAACCAAACCTAGTACAAACAATTGAAGGCACACCAGCTCTTGTACATGGTGGGCCATTTGCTAATATTGCACATGGTTGTAATTCAATTTTAGCGACAGAAACTGCGAGAGATTTAGCAGATGTCGTTGTAACTGAAGCAGGCTTTGGCTCAGATTTAGGCGCTGAAAAATTCATCGATATTAAAGCACGTGAAGCAGGATTTGAACCTTCGGCAGTTGTAGTAGTTGCGACAGTTCGTGCGCTTAAAATGCATGGCGGTGTAGCTAAAGATAACTTAAAAGAAGAAAATGTTGAAGCGGTTAAAAAAGGTATCGTGAACTTAGAACGCCACGTTAAAAATGTTAAAAAATATGGTTTAGAACCTGTAGTTGCATTGAATGCGTTCGTACATGATACTGAAGAAGAAACAAAATATGTACAACAATGGGCAAAAGAGAATGGTGTGAGACTTGCTTTAACTGAAGTATGGGAAAAAGGTGGCAAAGGTGGTGTCGATCTAGCGAATGAAGTGCTAGAAGTACTTGATGAACCACAAGATTTCAAACATTTATATGAATTAGATTTACCACTTGAAGAAAAAATCGAAACAATTGTTAAAGAAATTTATGGTGGTTCAAAAGTCACATTTAGTAGTAAAGCACAGAAACAGCTTAAACAGTTTAAAGAAAATGGCTGGGATAACTATCCAGTATGTATGGCTAAAACACAGTATTCATTCTCGGATGATGCAACACAATTAGGCGCACCTGAAGGTTTTGAAATCACTATTCGTGAATTAGAAGCTAAAACAGGCGCAGGATTTATAGTTGCATTGACTGGAGCAATCATGACTATGCCTGGTCTCCCTAAAAAACCAGCAGCATTAAACATGGATGTTACTGATGATGGACATGCAATTGGACTATTCTAAATTTTAACTATTATATGATACAAACATATTAAAAATAGCTGTAAGGAAATCTATAACGATAGATTTCTTCACAGCTATTTTTTAATTGCCTGAGTAGTTTATGAACTAGCCATTTTATTTTGTCATTAAATGTTGTTTGATATCGTATTTTTCAGCCTTTTTAAAATCATAAGCAGTAATTTCACCTTCAACCAACATCCGTTTGAGCACATAGTGTTGGCGATCCAAACCAATCTGTATCTGAGCGTCAGATTTGAGTGAACCATCTGTGTCATAAGGGGTATAGTAATAAGGGCTTTGTAAAAGTCCAATCAGATAGGCTGATTCAGCAATATTTAAGTTTGTAGCGGCTTTTCCAAATAAACTATAAGATGCTGAAGCGATACCTGTGATATCAGAACCATTATAATCACGTCCAAAAGGCACGATATTCAAATAAGTATAGATAATTTCATCTTTGGTTAAAATCTTTTCAGTTCGCATAGATAAGATAAGTTCATTAGCTTTGCGATTATATGTTTTTTCATTTGTCAGTAGTTGATTTTTTACGAGTTGCTGGGTGATGGTACTACCTCCAGTTGCAGCTTCTGTATTAAATATATCTTGCCCAACTGCTCGAATGATAGCTTTTGGTAAAATACCATTATGATAGAAAAATAAGCTGTCTTCTGAAGAAGTCAATGCCTTTATCACGTTGCTATTTACATGTTTAGGTCCTACGATGAGTGAATTTGTCGATTTATTGTATTCTGCTAAAATATGCTTATTGTTATAATTTATATCTTGGTTACCAGCAATGTTCAGCAATTTTGTACGTAATTCATTATCTGACATGTTTACAGATTCATCAGTTAAACTTTGGAAGTAAAATACTGATATGGCCAATAAAATAATAAAGGTACATGCGAAAATTGCAAACAAGCCAATGAAAAGATGCTTTAATTTTTTATAGATAATTTCAAATTTAGAGAATTTAGAGTTATGTAAATGATTGTGAACATTATTTTCATGTGTTTGATTTTCCATGTTTGACCTCCTTACGTATGCAATATTATAACATAATAAATGATGTTGACTTTTAAAATAGAGTTACTTATAATTAATATCAATTCGATATCGTTTTTGGATAAAGGAGAAGTAACATATGGTGTCATCTTCAGAGAGTTAGTGGTTGCTGTGAACTAACGATGATTAATATGTGAATACACCTTAATGATTTCAATCATCCAAACGTTTAAGTTAATGAACGTATCATTAATAAAGTTGTTTGACTTAGAGTATGGTGGTACCGTGCGCATGCGCCCTTACATTAATTTGTAGGGGCGTTTTTTTATTTTTTAAGTGTTATTCGGTCGTACTTGCTAAAAGTGACTTAAACTTTGGACGGTATTTAAAATCTATTCAAAATAATATCTTAATAAATATAGGAGGTAAATACAATGACAAATAGATTATTAGAAGATTTAAAATGGAGAGGCTTGATTTATCAACAAACAGACGAATCTGGTATAGAGAATGTATTAAATAAAGAACAAGTTACATTATACTGTGGTGCCGATCCAACTGCAGATAGTTTACACATCGGTCATTTATTACCATTTTTAACTTTACGTAGATTCCAAGAACATGGGCATCGTCCACTTGTATTAATAGGTGGGGGAACAGGAATGATTGGTGATCCATCAGGTAAATCAGAAGAACGTGTCTTACAAACAGAAGAACAAGTTGAATTAAACGTACAGGGTATCAGTGAACAAATGCATAAAATTTTTGAATTTGGTACTGATAAAGGTGCTAAACTTGTTAATAATAAAGATTGGTTAAGCCAAATTTCATTGATTGATTTCTTAAGAGATTACGGTAAACATGTCGGTGTAAATTACATGTTGGGTAAAGACTCAATTCAAAGTCGCTTAGAATACGGCATTTCGTTCACTGAGTTCACATATACAATACTCCAAGCAATTGATTTTGGTCATTTAAACAACACTTACAATTGTAAAGTACAAGTTGGTGGTTCTGATCAATGGGGCAATATCACAAGTGGAATTGAATTAATGCGTCGTATGTACGGTCAAACAGAAGCATACGGACTGACGATTCCTTTAGTCGTTAAATCAGATGGTAAAAAATTCGGTAAATCAGAAGGTGGCGCAGTTTGGTTAGACGCTACAAAAACGAGTCCATACGAATTTTACCAATTTTGGATTAACACTACAGACGATGATGTAATCAAATTCTTGAAATATTTTACATTCTTAGAAAAAGAAGAAATTGAAGCATTAGAAAAATCGTTAAATGAAGCACCACATTTACGTGAAGCACAAAAAGCTTTAGCTGAAAATGTCACACGTTTCATCCATGGTCAAGCTGCATTAGATGATGCAATTCGTATCTCAAAAGCATTATTTGCAGGTGACTTACAATCATTGTCAGCTTCAGAATTAAAAGCAGGATTCAAGGATGTGCCACAAGTTGAATTGAGTAAAGAAACTACAAATATTGTTGAAGCGATTGTTGAAACTGGTATTTCATCGTCTAAGCGTCAAGCACGTGAAGATGTGAATAATGGTGCAATTTATATCAATGGTATAAGACAACAAGATGTGAATTATGAATTAAACGATGACGATATAATCGAGAATGAATTTACTATTATTCGTCGTGGTAAGAAAAAATATTTCATGGTTAATTATAAATAATATTTGAAGATAGATAGATGAATAACGCGATATATATAAAATATCGTCAAAACAGCCGACAAAGCCTTATGATTTTGTTGGCTGTTTTTGTGTAAGTTTTTCTTGGAATAGACTCATCTTGGATTCCTCTGTGAGTGTATTTCCTGTAGTAGTAGGCCTAAAGCATTGTCAATTTTTAAAATGAAAATTGCCATTTTGTGTACTTTATGTAGTATTGAACTAAACATACTTTATACTGAAACAAATATTATTAGAGAACTAGATAAGGATAATTTATAAAATATAAAAAACCAACCAAGTAAACTAATCTTACTTGATTGGTTCAAAATAACTATTAAGTTTAAGTTATTGTTTTAATTAAATGGTGCAGGACTTTCATTTTCTTTTTCAGATGACTCTGAAGATGTTGATTTTTGTTCTTTTAATGGTACTTCCACTGTTTGCTCCTTACCATTTCTTTCAATAGTCATTTCTACTGAATCACCAGGTTTTTTATTTTCATATAAATAAGAGCGTAAGTCAGCATCTTCTTTGACTTTTTTATCGTCTATCGCAGTGATGATATCACCTTCTTTAAGCTCGTTATCAGCATGAACTTTGGCAATATAGACACCATCATTGCGTTTTGTATTCAGTTCTTCTTTATATTGTTCTGGTATCTCACTTACATTAAGTAAACTAATACCAATGGAAGGCCGCTCAATCTCGCCATTTTCTACAAGTTCTTTAATGGTAACTTTAACTTCATTACTTGGGATTGCAAAGCCAATACCTTCAACTTGTTCACTTGCAATCTTCATTGAGTTAATACCTACGAGATTACCATTAATATCTACGAGTGCACCACCGGAATTACCAGGATTGATTGCCGCATCGGTTTGCAATACGTTTACTTTATTCGTACCAGCAGATGTTTTCGTATCAATTGTACGTTCGCTAGCAGAAATAATGCCTGAAGTCACTGAGTTAGCAAATTCTAGACCTAGGGGATTACCCATTGCAAAAACACTGTCTCCTGTATTTACTTTTGAAGAGTTGGCAAAGTCAATTGCTTTAGTGCCTTTCGTATCATTGATTTTTAGTACTGCTATATCAGTTAAGGCATCTTTGCCTACTAATTTCGCATCGACTTGTTTAGAATTGTGCAATTGTACCTTGATTTCATTCGCACCATCGATAACGTGATTATTCGTTACGATATATGCAGAACCATTATTTTTTTGATAAATGACACCTGATCCAACACCAGCTTCTTCTGATTTAGAAGAATCACCTTTTAGCAAACTATCTAAATTTTGAGCTTTTTGCATATTAATAACACCTACAATAGCAGGGGAGACATCGTTAATCATTTGGTTCACAGAATCATATTTTTCACTTTTTCCATCGAGTGTATTGCCACCATTACTACTAATAGAAGCTTCTTGAACGGAAGAACCGTTATCATTTAAGCCTGTACTTTCCATGATTTTCCCAATACCTAATACCAAAAGTGCGCCTATAATACCGGCAACTAAGGCCACAATTATCGTTTTAAACCATGGGAATTTGGTTTTGTTTTTTGACCTTTTATTGTGAGCTTGTTCCGGTTGTTGCGGCTGCCGAGGGTTTTGTGTTTCATTAGAGTTATAATCGTTATTAAAATCTGACATACTTTACCTCCGATTTATTCTATATAACCTATTATGATAGGTTTATACAACTTTTTCTAGTATAGCACTATACAACTTTAGACTGAAATATAAATATTCTTGTTCATAAGGTGACTAAATGATAGAATCAATAGGTAAATATAAAGGAAAATGAAGTAGGTGGAGAAATGTATAAATTCATTAGCGGTTTGTTAAATATAATTATTACTAAGCTAAGTAAATCATTAGAAGTGCAAGGTAAAGAAAATATACCTCAACTTCACAGATATGTAGTGACTTGTACGCATGAAAGCTATAATGAAGTTATCATGTTAGCTACTGCGATTTACCCAAATCAAACACATTACATGGCGAAAAAAGAGTTATTCAATAATAAATGGTTTGGTAAGTTTTTAACTTCTTTAAATGCTTTTCCTGTAGATAGAGAAAATCCAGGACCTAGCACATTGAAAAAACCGGTTAAATTATTAAAAGAAAATAAAATAGTAGGGATATTCCCAACTGGTCATCGCATGAAGTATGATGAGGGATCACCTATGAAACGTGGCGCAGTAACTATTGCTTTGATGGCCCAAGCTCCTATTTTACCAGCTGCATATGTAGGACCTAAAGAAATTAAAGGACTTGTTACGGGTAAAGCGATTGTTAAATTTGGGGAACCTATCGAAACGAAGCATTTACCAAAAAATATGAAGCGCAATGAAAAATTAGAATATTTAACAAAAGAATTAGAAAGCAGAACGACACAATTACAAAATGAATTAAATGATTATGTGAATCATAAATAGTAAGTTTCAATATTTTTTAAATAGTTAGACATTTTAATTTATATACGAATTTTTTTAAACTTGTGTTATTATGTAACTGTACAATGACAGCAAGTAAAACGTTTACAAACACCACGTGGACATATTGTGCATGTGGTGTTTGTTTGTGTAAATATCTATTTTGAAATGGGGAATTGTTATGTTTAGTTTCTTTCAACGTCTTGGTAGGTCTCTTATGCTTCCTGTTGCAGTGTTACCAGCAGCGCAATTATTACGGGTATCGGTAACGCATTAACAGCAATGGGAGTCTTACCAACGGTAGCAGCGTTTTTTTCGTCTGCCGGTTCGACGATTCTTGAACAACTAGGTATTCTTTTTGCAATTGGGGTAGCATTAGGAATGGCTAAGAAAAATGATGGCGCAGTAGCACTCGCGGCTGCAGTAGGTTTCTTTTTAACTACAGTTGTTTTAAGTCCAGCAAAATTAGCACCATTATTAGGTGTTAAAGAAACAAGCGTAAACGAAGCTTTTGAACAAATGAATAATTCTAACGTGTTTATTGGTTTATTGATTGGTTTAATCGCAGCGTATACTTACAACAAATTTAGTAAAACTGAATTACCTACAGCGTTATCATTCTTTAGTGGTAAACGTTTAGTACCAATTTTAACAGCATTCTTTAGTATTATATTGGCCGTATTGATGTTATTTGTTTGGCCATTTATTTATTCAGCAATTGTAATATTTGGAACATGGATTTTAGATTTAGGTTCAGGAGGAGCTTTCTTATATGGTTTCTTTAACAGATTATTGATACCGACTGGATTGCATCACGCGTTAAACTCAGTGTTTTGGTTTGATTTAGCAGGTATTAATGACATTGCTAAATTCCAAACTGGTGATGGTGCAGTACATGGTATTACAGGACGTTATATGGCTGGCTTCTTCCCAGTAATGATGTTTGGTATCCCGGCTGCAGCATTAGCGATGTACCATACAGCAGAATCTAAACAGAAAAAACGTGTTTATGGTTTAATGTTTGGTGGCGCAGTTTCAGCATTCTTTGTTGGGGTTACTGAGCCAATTGAATTCTCATTCATGTTTGTGGCACCAGTGTTATTTGTGATACATGCATTTTTAACTGGTTTATCCATGTTTATAGCAGCATTGTTCGAGTGGACAGCAGGCTTCTCATTTAGTGCTGGTTTAATAGACTATGTACTATCATTAATTAATCCTGTTTCAAGTCAACCATACATGTTGTTAGTACAAGGACTTGTATTCCTTGTTATATATTACTTTGTATTTAGATTTGCTATTAAAGTATTGAAATTAAATACACCTGGTCGTGGGGATAACTTACTAGCAGATCCAACTTCTGATGAAGCGTCAACGGGAGATGCTGCAGATTCAGAAGGAGCAACTACAGCGACAACTAATAAATATACAAATACAGCAAGCCAAATTTTAGATGGATTAGGTGGCAAAGAGAATATTTCATCATTAACAAACTGTGCTACTAGATTACGCATGGAATTACATGATAATACCATTATTGATGAAGCTAAGATTAAGGGGGCAGGAGCTGTCGGTGTGACAAAGAGTGGTAAACATAATGCCCAAGTTATTATCGGCACTCAAGTTCAGCAAGTAGCTGATGAAATTGAAGTACAAATGGAATCAGAGCAGCAAAAATAATGGAGACGCAATAATAACTAAATAAGTTTATTTTAGGATACGCCTAATCATAGTTATCACTGAAAAGTGGAACTTTGTAAGGCGTATTTTTTATCTAAAAAAATTAAATATTTAACGATATGATTTGTTTGATAAAATGATGAAAATACATTGCTCTTTTCATGGGTAAATAGTACGATGAACTAGTATCAGAATTTTCTGATTTAAGGAGAGTAGATGACATGAAGTCGGTATTATTTGATGTTGATGGTGTTTTTTTAAGTGAAGAAAGGTGTTTTGATGTATCTGCATTAACGGTTTACGAAATGCTTATGAGTAAAGATTATATGGGCTTAGATCCATCTATACAATTTGATGATTTAAGTGATCAACAAATTACTGAAATAAGAGAAATCGTATTCTACCATGATGAAATTTTAACTAAGTTAAAGTCACTTGGATTAAATTCAAATTGGGATATGTTATTTGTAGTTGTAGCCATTCACTTTATTGAAATATGTAAAACATTACCCCAAGAAAAATTAGTGGAAATTTTAAATCCAGAAAGCTTTAATCAAGAAACATTGCAACAAATTGGTGGAAATATTTTTGATATAGAATTGAACTTTGAGTCACCATTATCGTTTTTAGATGGTATAAGTTCAGGAAAAGATAATATTTATCAAACACTTGTTACGCATGCTGGTGATCAGTTAAATACAAAGCAAACAGCATTATTTGAACTGAAAAGTCCGTTTTGGACGCTAGCTCAAGAGGTTTACCAAGAGTGGTACTTAGGTTCTAAGTTATTTAACGAAGTAGAACAAAAGCCTAACCGTACAGAATTTAAAGCAGGTTACATATATAACGAAGTTGTGTTAAGACCTGTAACTGAAATTAAACAGTTATTAACAGATTTGAAAGCTGCTGGCTATCATATAGCCATTGCAACTGGTAGACCTAGAACAGAAACATTAGTGCCATTTGAAGCAATTGGTATCAAAGATTTATTTGATGATTTACATATTGTTACTGCAAGTGAGGTATTAATCGCTGAGGAACAATATCCTAAGTTAAAACCATTAGGTAAGCCTAATCCGTTTAGCTATTTAGCAACATTAGAAGGTAATCATTTAAAAAATTATGAAAAATATGCTACAAATCAAGAAAATCGTGTTTATAAAGATGATGTTTTTGTGGTAGGAGATTCATTGGCAGATCTGTTAAGTTCTAAAAAAATAGGGGCGACTTTCATTGGTCCATTGACAGGTTTGAAAGGACAGAATGCACGTGAAGAATTAGAGTCTTACGATGCTGAATATATCGTAGACCATGTAGGAGATATTAGAGAAATATTATTGTAATTAAAAGATACTACGCTTATTATTTGATGACTAAATAATAATGCGTCAGTATCTTTTTTTTATTGCCAACAAAAAATACCAATCCATTAGAAAACTAATAGATTGGTATTTTTAATTTAAGAAATAAGGTGTTTATATTCTAAGTTCTTTTATGATGATTCAATATTTAAATATTGTAGTTTGCATCACTTTGAATATCCAGTTCAACGCTTCGTATCAAATTAAATCCTTCAATTTGATATAATGCATCAATAACATCTGGTGTAACAGGGTGGTCAATTGATAATACCATTAGGGCGTTACCACCTTGGTTTGTACGACCAAGGTGCATTGAAGCGATATTGATATCATATGTGCCAAGAATTTGTCCTGTGCGGCCTACAATGCCTGGTCTATCGTTATGATTTATTACTAGTTGGTGATGTTCTGGTTTAAAGTCTACTGGATAATCATTGATACGTACGATTCTTGGACCATAACCATTGAGTACAGTTGCGCCAAGTTTAATTTGAGTATCTTTATTAATTAATGTTAATTCTATATAGTTACTAAAACCACGATGTTTTGTATTCTTTTCAATATTATAAGATACACCTTGTTCGTTTAAGAGTACTAAGGCGTTGATTAAGTTTACACGTTCTGCTAAATCTTGACGTAAGACGCCAGATACAAGTGTTCTTGTAATCAAACTTGTATCATCTAATGCAATGTCACCTTCGTATTTGATTTGTAGTTCGCGAGGTGCTTTTTCAAGTAATTGAATACCGACTTCACCAGTCATTTTACTTAATTCAATATAAGGCTTCAATTCATCATTGATTTCACTGTAAGTCATTTTTGGTGCGTTAATCGCGTTTAAGACGTTACCATTTTCGAAAATATCCACGATTTCATTTGCTACTGAAACAGCCACTTTTTCTTGAGCTTCGACAGTCGATGCACCTAGATGTGGTGTAACAATAATTTTATCGTTATCAACAAGAGGGGACTCAGTTGCTGGTTCGCTTTCAAATACATCTATTGCCGCACTTTGAATTTGATCATTGTTTAAAGCGTCTAATAGCGCTGTTTCATCAATAATACCACCACGTGCTACGTTAATAATTTGTAACGTTGGTTTTGCCTTTTCGAAAAAGTCTTTACCAACGATACCTTTAGTTTTTGGAGTTAATGGTGTGTGTACAGTAACGAAGTCTGCTTGTTCAGCAATTTCTTCAACTGTTGCACGTGTGACATTTAGTTCTTTTGCCTTATCTTCAGATAAGTAAGGGTCAAAAGCTAAAATATGCATACCGAAACTTTGTGCACGTTTTGCAACGCCTAAACCAATTCTACCAGCACCGATGACGCCAAGCGTTTTATTATAAAGTTCTGTACCTCTATATGTTTTACGGTCCCATTTTCCATTTTTCAATGATTGATGTGCTTGTGGGATATTACGTGCCATTGATAAAATCATAGCCATAGAGTGTTCAGTAGCAGAAATAGTATTACCATCTGGTGCATTAATTACGATAACACCATTTTTGGTAGCTGCATCGACATCAATGTTGTCTACACCGACCCCAGCTCTAGCAATAACTTTTAGATTTGGTGCTGCTTCAATCATTTCTGCAGTGACTTGTGTTTGGCTTCTAACAATTAAGCCTTGGTAATCACCAATTTTTTCAACGAGTTCGCTTTCATTTAATTCTGTATTGATTTCGACTTCGAAGTCTTTATGGTCAATTAAACTTTTTAAACCTTCTGGAGAGATTGGATCAGATACTAAAATTTTATACATATGCTTTTACGACCTCCATGTACTGAGTAATTGCTGTACCAATATATGATTCTTTTCTGAATTCAGTTAATAGAATTTCTAATGCTGATACGACTTGTAAAATATCAAAAGGTGAAATTTGACCCATATGACCTATGCGTAGAATTTCTCCTTTTAGATGACCTTGTCCACCTGCAATCGTTATAGCAAAACGGTTTTTAAGTTCATTTTTAATGAAGTTGAGTTCTTCTTTTGATTTAGGCACAAAGGCCGTAACAGTAGGTGAAGCAAACTCATCTTGGACTAATAAATCTAAGCCTAGTGAATTGAGTGATTTTCTTAAAGCATCACGTATTGCATAGTGACGTGCAATAACTTGGTCTAATCCTTCTTCTTCAACTAATTTGGCGTAGGCATTCACACCTCTAAATAACGAAACGTTTGGTGTGAAAGGTGTTGAATTTGCTTCTAAAGATTTCAAATATTTATTTAAATCTAAATAAAATCTTGGCGTCGTAACTTGGCTAAATCGTTCTTTAGCACGATTATTATAAGCTACAAACGCTAAACCAGGAGGCAACATAATAGCTTTTTGACTACCAGAAATAAGCACATCAATCTGATCTCGTTGTAAGTCTACATCAACTGCACCGATACAACTCACGCCATCAACAATAAAGTAAATTGATTCGTCGTATGCTTTAAGGGCATGTCCTAATTCATGGACAGGGTGCAACACTGCAGTGGATGTTTCACAATATTGACTATAAACTGCTGTAATATCTGTGTTCAATGATTTTAAGAAGTCAATAAATTCAGGCACGTTTACAGCCTTGCCCCATTCGACTTCAAAAATATGTACGTTTTCGTAATATGTTTCTGCAATTTGTTTGAAACGATTACCAAAAGCACCTGAAACAATGATAACAATGTTGTCATCAGGATTTGCAATATTTAACATGCTTGCTTCTAAAGAGCTTGTCCCACTAGAAGTTAATATCATTACGTCATTTTGCGCACCGAATATTGGTTTTAGAGCACGAAATGCTTCTTCAGCAATTGTTTCAAAGTCACTTGATCTGTGTCCGACCATTGGTGACTGTGTTGCGTGTAAAATTTCTTCTGGTACTGGCGTTGGTCCTGGTGTAAGTAACATAGGACGATAGTATTTCATATGTGATTCCCCCAATGCTTATGATTGTATTAGTTTAGCAAATTTTCAGATAATATAAAAGTGCAAAAGTTAAAAGATTATGTAAATAAACAAAATAAAATATCATGAAAGGGCATACATTGTTATCGCATTCATATTCCGTCATATATAAAATTTTTTTAAATTATTTTATTTTTGGTTCTATTTTTACAGTGACATTACCTTTAATTGAATTTGAAATCATACAATTATTGTCTGCAACCTTTAAGAGTTTAGGTAGTTTTCTAACTAAGCTATCTTTTTGTGCAGTTTCAACTTCAATAACAGGGTAGTGGATAATGTTGTCCATACGAAATTTGGCATTTTCAAATACAGCTGTACCTATAGAAGATTGTTGAATTTCTATATTGTTAAAACCAGAACGTTCGAGTACAGCTGCAAGTGAGATAATATAACAAGAAGATGCAGCTGAAACTAATAATTCATCTGGGTTTGTACCAGTTCCATTGCCGCCTAAACCTGATGGTATAGATATTTGTTCATCTAATACGTCTCCGTTAAGTTGACCTACAGCTTCACGACCACCAGACCATTGTGTGTTTACTTTGAATTCATGTTGAACCATAACGATTGACCTCCAGTTGATTTATGATAATTTAAGTTTAGATGAAAATATGATATAAAGAAAGAGGAGAGCAACTTTAATGACAATATATAATAATGAGAACAAGCTCATATTAGTGGCACATCGTGGTATTGCTACATATTTTCCTGAAAATACGATGATTGCTTTTAAAGCTGCACTTGTAAGTGATATTGATATATTAGAAATAGATATACACAGGACATCAGATAACCATCTCGTAGTTATTCATGACGATTCGATTGATCGTACTTCGAATGGATCAGGAAAAATCAAGGATATGAATTTAGCGGAATTGCAACAATTTGATTATGGTATAACTAAAGATAAGCAATTTGCGGGAGCGACAATACCGACTTTGGATGAAGTAATTAATTTAATTCAAGATTATCATCAAAAGTTACTAATAGAATTAAAACAGCCACAGAATTATCCTGGAATTGAAAGTGAATTAATAGATGCATTAAATGCATCAGATTTACCAAAAAATAAAGTGATTGTACAATCATTCAATCAAAAAAGTATGAAAAAAATATTTGATATGAATGAAGGCTATGAACTAGGTGTATTGATTAGTAAAAAGAAATATTGGTATAAATTACCTCTATTCAAAAGCATTGCTGCCTATGCAGATTATGTAAATCCAAATTATGCTTTAGTGACAGAGAAGTTTTTAAAAAATGCACATCAGTATAAATTGTCAGTAATGCCCTATACAGTGAATGAGCATGAACAAGCAAAAGCATTGCAAAAACTAGGTGTAGACGGACTGATTTCAGATAATCCAAATGATATTTTATAAAAATGAAAATATTAAAAAAGCTTAAATGAATTTAAAGGGTTCATTTAAGCTTTTTCTAGTTTTAATAAAAATGAAATGTATATTATTTAATGTGAGATAAATCATTATCATGATGATTTACCCAATTCTTTTTTAATAATCCCATCACATGACAATCACTATATTCACCACGAGTATAAAAATGTTCTTGTAATGTACCTTCGATGGAGAAGTTTTGTGCTTTATAAATATGAACAGCTTTTTCGTTGTTAACATCAACAAATAAATATATTTTGTGGAGATTAAGTACTAGGAACGCATAATCAATAGCCATTTTAAATGCACTTTTGGCATATCCTTTGCCACCATATTCTGAATCAATAATAATTTGAATTTCGCAGTTACTATGTATAAAGTCGATTTCAACTAATTCAACTACACCGATTCGTGTTTGATCTTTTTCAATAATAAATCTACGTTCAGTCTCATCTAATAAATGTTTTTTATATAATGATTGAAGTTCACTTAATGATTGATAGGGCTCTTCAAACCAATAAGACATAATGGAATATTCGTTATTTAAGTGATGTACAAAATCTAAATCTGTTTCTTCTAATGCTCTAATAATCAAATTTAACACTCCTTTATTCATAAGCATACAGTAATTATTATGAGAAAGTAAAAAGATATTGTGCCATGTGTGAGGGGGTTAGAAGGATTTCTGCTTATAATTAAATATTTGGATGAAAGGTGTTAATTATATAGTAATAAAAAAACCAAGAAATCCTCGAAAGGACTTCTTGGTTTGAAATTAAAACGCTTATCTTGAGTAGTACTCAACGATAAGTTGTTCGTTGATTTCAGCAGGTAATTCACTACGTTCAGGAACGCGTACATATTTACCTTTTAAGTTGTCTGCATCAAATTCTAAGTACTCAGGTACAAAGTTATTGATTTCAACAGATTCAGCAATGATATCTAGTTTTAAAGATTTTTCACGTACTGAAATTTCTTGACCAGGTTTTAAAGTATATGATGGAATATCAACACGTTTACCATCTACTAAAATGTGACCGTGGTTAACAAGTTGGCGAGCTTGGCGACGCGTACGCGCTAAACCTAATGAATATACAACTGCATCTAAACGAGCAGCTAGTAATTGCATGAAGTTTTCACCATGGACACCATGTTGGTTACCAGCAATTTCAAATGAGTTACGGAATTGTCTTTCAGTCATTCCGTATAAATAACGTAATTTTTGTTTCTCACGTAATTGTAATGCATATTCTGATAATTTTTTACGTTGGTTAGGACCATGTTGGCCTGGAGCGTATGGACGCTTCTCTAATTCTTTGCCAGTACCACTTAATGAGATACCTAAACGACGTGATTTTTTCCAGTTCGAACCTCTAAATCGAGCCATAATAGACTCCTCCTTTTTCTCTTTTGTTGTTATGAAAAAACAAAAAAGAGTGTTGCATGCTTATTTGGATATATTGTTTTATGTATCCTCACCTCATAGCTACGGTTACACGACACGTCCGCGTTGGGAACAACATAGAGCCAACTAATAGGCAACTGCTAATTTCGTTTATTCACACAAAGAACATTGTACCATGTTCTGAATTACTGTCAATAGTAAACCCAGATTTACCTATAGAAAGACGATTGTTAAATATTAAGCTATTTGCTGTTCTAGGACTTTAACAATTTCTTCTAAAGCAATTTTATCTGTGTCTGAAAAGCGATTTGTAATAGGGGCATCAATATCTAAGACACCAATGATTTGATTGTCTTTATGAATAGGAACAACAATTTCTGATTTACTATTCGCATCACATGCAATGTGTCCTGGAAAAGCATTAACGTCTTCAACGAGTTGTGATTCGTTTGTTTCTACAGCTGTGCCACATACGCCTTTGCCGATAGCAATATGTACACAAGCAGGATGACCTTGGAACGGTCCTAAGATTAATTCATTATTTTCTATTAAATAGAAGCCAACCCAATTAATTTGATCTAACGAATCATTTAGTAAAGCAGAGACATTGCTAAGTATAGCAATTAAATTTGATTCATCTTCGATTAGACTAGCAACTTGCTTTTGTAATAAATCGTAATTTGTTTCTTTTACCTCTGTCATATTAATAAAACCTCACTTTTTACTTTTCATTTAGTATAAAGACTGTTTTAATAGTAATCAATCAAATGATTTGTAAGGGCTTTTTTTAGTTGCAACATGATACATAATATTAACAGAGATAGATTTACTATGAAATTTAAAATATTATCAATGATTAATTCATTTTCTCTTTTAATGCATGGGTAAATTACGTTATAATGAATAGTGATAAAATAGGAGGAGAAAACATATGGTATTGTATATCATTCTAGCAATTATTGTTATTATACTGATTATTGTCGGTGTATTATTCTATATGCGTTCGAATAAAAGCCAAATGATTGAGAAGGCTGAAGAACGAAAATTACAAGTAGAGCAATTACCCTATGATGAAAGTTTATCTCAATTATCTGATTTAACTTTAACAGGTGAAACAAAATCTACTTATGATAGATTAAAACAAACGTCTTTAGATAGTAAAAATCAATATTTGTTACCATTAGAAGAAAAGATTCACAATGCGGAAGGTTTACTTGATAAATTTAAATTTTCGCAAGCGCAAACTGAAATTGATGAAGCACACGAATTAATGGATAAATACGAAGAAAATTACAATGTATTAACTACAGATGTCGAAGATATTATGGGCGTACATAAAGAGAGTGATCACTTATATGAAGAATGTAAAGTGGATTACCGAGAAATGAAGCGCGACGTGTTAGCGAACAGACATCAGTTCGGTGAAGCAGCAGCGCCGTTAGAACATGAAATTGAAGCATTCGTACCAGAAATGGAAAACTATGAATCATATAAAGCAGAAGGTAATTATGTTTACGCACATGAACATATCAAAACTTTAAATGAAGATATGAACTTTTTAAAAAAGGATATGTCAGAAATTCCTGAGTTAATCAGAGAAGCACAAAAAGAATTACCTGGACAGTTCCAAGATATGAAATACGGATGTAGAGATCTCAAAGTAGAAGGCTATGATTTAGATCATGTCAAAATTGATAGCACTTTACAAACGCTTAAAACAGAACTTAGCTTTGTAGAACCGATGATTAGTAGATTGGAACTTGATGAAGCGAATGAAAAATTAAATAATATTAACGATCGTCTTGATGAAATGTATGAATTAATTGAGCACGAAGTTAAAGCGAAAAATGAAGTAGAAGAATCAAAAGAAGTCATTACAGATAATTTGTTTAGAGCAAAAGAAATGAATTATACTTTACAAACTGAAATTGAATATGTACGTGAAAATTACTATATAAATGAAAGTGATGTACAGAATGTAAGACAGTTTGAAAATGAAATTCAAAACTTAATAGCTGTTTATGATGAAATTCTAAAAGAAATGGCCAAATCTGCAGTACGCTACAGTGAAGTTCAAGATAACTTGAAATATATCGAAGAGCATGTAGCTGTGATTAATGAAAAACAAGAAAAATTACAAAATCACTTAATTCAACTACGCGAAGATGAAGCAGAAGCAGAAGAAAATATCTTACGTGTACAAAGTAAAAAAGAAGAAGTTTATAGAAAGCTATTAGCTTCTAACTTACCAAGCGTACCAGAACGTTTCATTATAATGAAAAATGAAATTGATTATGAAGTGCGTGAAGTAAACAAGAAATTCAGTGTACGTCCAATACATGTTAAACAATTGAAAGATAAAGTATCTAAAGTAGTGCTACAAATGAATAAATTTGAAGATGAAGCTACGGATGTGCTTGTTAATGCAGTTTATGCTGAGAAACTTATTGAATATGGTAACCGTTACCGTAAAGATAGTTCGAACATAGATAAAAGCCTTAATGAGGCTGAAAGACTATTTAAAAATAATAGATACAAACGTTCAATTGAAATATCTGAACAAGCTTTAGAAAGTGTTGAACCAGGAATTACCAAACAAATAGAGGATCAAGTTATTGGTTAAACCATTTAATTATTATAAATAACACCAGTAAGACACGAAATGAATTATGATTTCGTGTCTTTTCTTTTTATCAAAAGCGAGTATAATGCTTAAAGGGAAAGTATAAAATTAATTTTAAAATGACAGAAAAGTATTGTTATTAATACAATAACTTAAATATAAATATAAAATTAGTATCACTTCTTAAATAAGTGTGTATGATAAAATGAAATGGAGTGAAAGAATTGATATATCTTGATAACGCCGCAACGACAAAGCCAAACCAAGACGTGCTGGATACTTATGTAAAAGTAAATCAATCATTGTATTCTAATGCTAATAGTCCGCATCAAGCCGGCTTACAAGCAGACCAATTGTTACAACAAACTAAAAAACAAATAAAAGATTTGTTTAATTTAGATGGAAAATTTGATATTGTTTTTACAAGTGGTGCGACTGAATCTAATAATATGGCGCTTAAAGGCGTAGCATATAAGAAAAAAGCATTTGCTAATGAAATCATCACTTCAGTACTTGAGCATCCATCTGTATTAGAAGTTGTACGTTCATTAGAAACGGAAGGGTTTATTATTAAATATGTTGATGTTACTGAAGAGGGTCAAATCGACTTGGACCATTTAAAAACATTGATGTCGGATGATGTTGCTATAGTAACCTGTATGCATGTTAATAATATTATGGGTCAAACCCAACCAATAGAAGAGGCTGCAAATATTGTGCACCAATATCCCAAGGCACATTTTCACGTAGATGCAGTACAAGCGATTGGTAAAGTGCCATTATGCTTTGAAGGTGTAGATACATTGAGTTTAAGTGGGCATAAATTTCACGGTTTGAAAGGGCAAGGTATATTATTTGTTCGAAATATTCATCAACTTGAACCTATTATTCACGGTGGTGGACAAGAGTATGGTGTGAGAAGTGGTACAGTTAATTTACCGATGAATATTGCAATTGTTAAAGCCATGAAAGCAGCTGTGAATCATACCACAGAACTTAACCATACTTTAAATGAATTTAATGCTGACTTACGTCAATTTCTTACAGGGTTTCACGGCGTCAAGCTGAATTCACCTCAAAATTCAGCGCCACACATTCTTAATGTTGGTTTATCAGGCGTAAAAGGTGAAGTATTGGTCAATGCATTTTCAAAACATAACATCATGTTATCTACCACAAGTGCATGTTCGTCTAAAAAAGCGAGTCTAAACGAAGTGCTTTTAGCGATGAATGTGCCTAGAAAACAAATTGAAGGTAGTATCAGAATTTCAATGGGAGCCAATACGACTCAAGAAGATATTCAAACATTTAAAGAAAATTTTTATAAAGTATATGAAGAAGTAAGGGAGCTGTTAGTATGATTTATGATCATATATTAGTAAGGTATGGCGAATTAACATTAAAGGGTGCAAATCGTAAAATATTCGTGAATAAATTACGCGCAAATGTTAAGCGTTCATTAATGCCATTGCAAGGCTATAAAGTAAAAGCGAATAGAGATAGAATGTATATTGAATTAGATGAAGGTGCAGACATAGATGAAATGTGTAATAGACTAAAAAAAGTATTCGGCATTTATTCTATTAGTCCTGTATTAAAAATTGATAAAACTGTAGAAGCGGCAAATGAACAAGCCGTTCAATTTGCAAAAGACTACGCAAACGGAGATACGTTTAAGATAGACGTGAAACGTTCAGATAAAAACTTTCCTTATGACACATATCAATTACAACGTGGCATTGGTGCTGCGGTATTAAATGCAACAAAGGATTTAACTGTCGATGTCCACAATCCAGATCACAATATAAAAGTAGAAGTGCGTTTAGATGCCATATATGTCTATGACAAAACTATAGCTGGACTTGGTGGCTTGCCAGTTGGAACAGGTGGAAAAACATTACTTATGCTCTCAGGTGGTATTGATTCTCCTGTAGCTGGTATGGAAGTCATGCGAAGAGGTGCGATGATTGAAGCAATTCATTTTCATAGCCCGCCCTTTACAAGTGAAAAAGCTAAAGAAAAAGTAATTGAATTAACACGTATTTTAGCTTCTCATGTAGGTCCAATTAAATTACACATTGTACCTTTTACAGATTTACAAAAACAAGTTAATAAAGTTGTACATGAACGTTATACAATGACATCTACACGTCGAATGATGATGAGAGTAGCAGATAAACTTGTACATGAAATTGACGGACATGCCATTGTAAATGGTGAGAATCTTGGTCAAGTAGCGAGTCAAACTTTAAAGAGTATGTACGCAATTAATAGCGTAACTTCGACGCCAGTGTTACGTCCATTACTCACATTAGATAAAGAAGATATCGTTAAAAGAGCTAAAGAAATTGGAACTTTTGATGTCTCTATACAACCTTATGAGGATTGTTGTACTATTTTCACACCAAAAAATCCTGTAACTGAACCTGATATTGAAAAAGTGGAAAAATATGAAAATATTTTTGATTTTGAACCATTAGTACAACAAGCTGTGGATCAAATCGAAACAATAGAAATTTCAAATCACTACCAAAGTGATAAAGACTCAGAGACACAAACTTTGGCAGACGATTTATTTTAAATACGAGTTTAAATTATAGTAAGCATCATTTAAAAAATATAAAACTTAGTTTTAGATGTTCAATTTATAATGAATAATCAGTTAACATGATTTAAACAGACAGGGGTTGGCGCATGTTAGAGTGGGACATTTCAATTGTAATTATCATCATACTTCTTGGATTTTTAGCAGCGTTTATTGATGCAGTTGTCGGTGGTGGGGGATTAATTTCTATCCCTGCACTTTTGGCAGTGGGTATGCCACCAGCTATGGCGTTAGGTACTAATAAATTAGCTAGTGCATTTGGGTCGATGACCAGTGCATTTCGTTTTTTAAGGTCAGGCAATGTCGATCTGAAAGTTGTTGGGAAGTTATTTCCATTTGTATTCTTAATGGCTATGGGTGGTGCGAGTGTGGCGACATTTTTACCGTCTGAACTATTAAAGCCAGTGGTAATCATTATCTTAACGCTTGTCATGATTTATACATTAATGAAAAAAGATTGGGGTAGTATACGTACTTTTACAAAACTCACTACCGGTAAAGCTATAATATTTGCAGCTTTAATGTGCTTAATAGGTCTATATGATGGATTTTTAGGCGGCGGCACAGGTTCATTTATGCTTTTTGTTTTATTAATGTTTGGATTTGATTTTTTAGGTGCAGCAGGGAATGCCAAAGTATTAAATTTTGCATCCAATTTAGGGGCATTAATATTATTTATATTCTTAGATCAAGTCGATTATTTTTATGGCTTTATCATGGCTGGTAGTATGATTTTTGGATCATATTTGGGTGCTTTATTTGCAATTAAAAAAGGCGTTGGTTATGTCAAAGGTCTGTTTATTGTAGTTACTGCTATTTTAATTTTGAAAAATGCGTATGATTATTTAATGCAAATCATGTAGCAATTACAAAAATATATTAAAATAAAGTAGTTCTTATACAAGAGCCTTAACGCT
Organism: Staphylococcus sp. OJ82; assembly: GCF_000294465.1. Taxonomy (NCBI): domain Bacteria; kingdom Bacillati; phylum Bacillota; class Bacilli; order Caryophanales; family Staphylococcaceae; genus Staphylococcus; species Staphylococcus sp. OJ82. The sequence goes on from NZ_ALPU01000006.1 coordinate 126,310, forward strand.
TGTCTTCCTTTGTTTGTCAGCCTTATAGAAGCGGGAATATGAAATCAAATTTTGATTTCGTATTCCCGCTCTTTTTTGTATACAGTTTTATAAAATACGGCATAGTGTCACTTCGCATTATTAGTACTTTTTTACTGTAATTCTGATAAAACACTATGATATTTTAAAACTCTTTTAATATATATTTGGGATAAGGTATACATAGCTTAATTGATTATGGTTAAATTGGGGATGGAGTTAAAAGGAAAATAAATTATGGGAGTGAGTGTAAATGTCGAAGAAAAGGATTATCGCAATCATACTTGCGGTTGTCATCGTGTTAGGCGGCATCGTGATGAGTTCAATTTCAGCGGTCTTTTCATCTTTATTTGATGAACAAGCTACATCTAAAATGGACCCATTTACAGAAAAAGTAGAAAAAGAGGGCAATTCAAGTAAACGAATTGCACATTTAACATTAGATGGCCAAATAGCTGAAGGTACAGGTGGAGGCATGTTTGGTGGCGGTGGTTACAACCATGAGGCGTTCTTAAAACAATTAGAAAACGTAAAAAATGATGACACAGTCAAAGGTATGTTGTTATCTGTGAATACTCCTGGTGGTGGCACATATCCAAGTGATGAAATTTATCAAAAGATAAAAGAAATTAAGCAAAAAGATAAAAAGATTTATGTACATATGGGTAGTATGGCAGCATCTGGTGGATACTACATTTCAGCACCAGCAGACAAAATATACGCAGGTCCTCAAACAATGACAGGATCAATCGGTGTTATTATGTCTAGTGTTGATTATTCAGAATTACAAGAAAAAATAGGCGTTAAAGAAAATGTTATAAAATCAGGTGATCATAAAGACATATTAAGTAGCTCAAGAGCTATGACAAGTGAAGAAAAAGATATTTTACAATCTGTATTAGATGATAGTTTTGATCGATTTGTGAATATAGTTAAAGACGGTAGGGATATGTCTGAAAGTAAAGTTAGAGAGTTAGCTGATGGACGAATCTACAGTGCACAACAAGCGGAAGATAACGGGTTAATTGACGAAATTGGTTATGAAGATGAAACGTTAAAAGCAATGAAAAAAGATATGAAAGCAAAAGATGCAGAAGTATTTGAGTATAGTGAAGAAGGTAGTTTCTTCTCATCGTTTAGTAATGCAAAAGCGAGTATTGCTCAATTTAAAAATGAATTCAATGAAGTTAAATCAATAATTAAAAATGATACTGAAGCTGAACCTATGTATCTATACGAAGGTTAGGTGTAATAATGGATAATATGAAACAAGATGATACTGCACATAAGGTTGCAGATTCAAACGAAGCCCAAACAGAGTCAGATGCACTTGCACATAATCAATTAGCAAAAGCACTATATGCAGGATTTGGTATAAGATTTTGTAGCTTTCTCATTGATTTACTCATCATTTTTGGTATTCAAAGTATTATATTGAAACCAATCTATCATTTCACACATATAGATAATGCAAAGTTATGGATTGATTATTTTAGTGTAGGTCACGTATTAGATGCACTCGTATTTTATTTGTATTTTGTGTTATTAACGAAATATTTTAAACAAACAATTGGTAAAATGATTTTGAATATTAGAGTGGAACGTGCAGATAGACAATCTTTAACTTGGGTAGACGTATTATTTAGAGAATGGATTGGTCGCATTGTCAGTGGCGTATTTGCTAATTTACCTTATTTAGTAACAATATTTACAGATAAACACAAAGGTATACATGATTATTTTGCTGATACTGTCGTAATAAAAAATAAATTTGAAAAATTGTTTTATTTGAAGTAGATTGTTATGTTTCAAAGGGTTTAAGGTTTATTTCATCTGATTAAACAGTTATAATTATTGAGTAAGCACTTTTTATAGGAGGCATTCAAATGGCGCAAATTACATTTAAACAAGAACCAATTACATTATTAGGATCACAAGTAAAAAAAGGTGAAACAGCACCAGATTTTACAGTGTTAGACAATGATTTAAATGAAGTAACTTTATCAAATTATGATGGTCAAAAGAAATTGATCAGTGTAGTACCATCTATTGATACAGGTGTCTGTGATAAACAAACACGTAAATTCAACGAAGAAGCAGCGCAGGAAGATGGCGTCGTGTTAACTATTTCTGTTGACTTACCATTCGCACAAAAAAGATGGTGTGCATCAAATGGCTTAGATAACGTAGTTACTTTAAGTGATCATAAAGAGCTTTCATTTGGTAACAATTATGGCGTAGTTATGGAAGAATTACGTTTACTTGCACGTTCAGTTTTTGTTTTAGATGAAAATAATAAAGTAGTATATACTGAAGTTGTTTCTGAGGGCACTGATTTCCCAGACTTCGATGCTGCTTTAGAAGCATACCGTGCTATTTAAATTAAATATAGGTAATATAAAATTTGTCATTTGATTTGAAGTTAAACAATCAAACAGTATCATTGACATTATAAAGTATACTGTCCATAATTATTTGGTAATATAAGTTAGCATGAACTGACTTAATTTCAAACAAATTATGGACAGTTTTTTTAGAAAGGACTATTAAATGACACAAGAAGAAACAGTAATGGAAAAGTTATTCCAAACACTCGACGAAAAAGCTAAAGCTTTAAATGAAAATAATGGTCAAAGTTTTATTGAAAACTTAGGACTAGCAATGGAACACATTTATACAAGTAAAAGAGACTTGTTAGAACAAGCTACATTGCAAGATAGAAGAAAAGCATTTCAGTTTGCTTACTTAAGCTTAATGCAAAAAGAAGATATTCAAGCAAACCATCAAATTACACCAGACTCTATTGGCTTAATTTTAGGCTTTTTATCTCAACGCTTCTTAAAAAACAAAGAAGAATTACACGTTGTAGACATTGCAAGTGGGGCAGGCCATCTAAGTGCGTCTGTACATGAAGTGTTAACTGAACATACGGTGATGCATCATCTTTTAGAAGTTGATCCAGTATTATCAAGAGTCAGCGTTCATCTAGCCAACTTTTTAGAAATACCATTTGATGTTTATCCACAAGACGCAATTATGCCATTACCTTTTGAAGAGACAGATGTTGTTATTGGTGATTTACCTGTTGGCTATTATCCGGCAGATGAGAGAAGTAAGGAAATGACTTTAGGATTTGAAGAAGGTCACAGTTTCTCTCACTTTTTATTAATTGAACAAGCTGTTGTAGCCTTAAAACAATCAGGTTATGCATTTTTAGTTGTGCCAAGTAATATTTTCGAAGGTTCAAATGTGAAACAGTTACAAAACTTTATTGCTACAGAGACAGAAATGCAAGCATTTTTAAATTTACCTTCGACATTATTTAAAAATGAAAAAGCACGCAAATCTATTCTTGTACTACAGAAAAAAGAAACAAACGTTACTAAACCAGTAGAGGTTTTATTAGCGAACATTCCTGACTTCAAAAGCCCTCAACAATTCCAAGCATTTTTACAAGATTTAAATGTGTGGATGGAAGAAAATCATCCTGAAAATTAAACTGTATTATTCTTGAAAATAAACTGTATTAATGATTAAATAGATAGGTATATTAAAACTTAATTGAAAATGGAGGCAACAAGCTTATGTCAAAATTAATTTTGGCCATTAACGCTGGTAGTTCGTCACTGAAATTCCAACTTATTGAAATGCCGGAAGAAAAAGTTGTTACTAAAGGACTAATTGAACGTATTGGTTTAAAAAATTCTGTCTTTACTATTGAAGTAAATGGAGAAAAAATTACTGATACCAATGATATTGCTAATCACGAAGTAGCAGTAAATATTATGTTAGAAAGCTTTAAAAAACATGGTATCATTGAAAGTATTAATGATATTGATGGTACGGGCCACCGTGTTGTTCATGGTGGAGAATTATTCCCAGAATCAGTTTATATAACTGATGAAGTAGAAAAACAAATTGAATCGTTAAGTGAATTAGCTCCGTTACACAACCCAGCAAACTTAATGGGAATTCGTGCATTCCGAAAACTTTTACCAGAGATACCACATGTCGCTGTGTTTGATACTTCATTCCATCAAACAATGCCAGAAAAATCTTATTTATATAGTTTGCCATATCAATATTATGAAGACTTCGGAATTCGTAAATATGGTTTTCATGGCACGAGTCATAAATATGTTTCACAACGTGCAGCTGAAATTTTAGATAAACCAATTGAAGAATTACGTATTATCTCTTGTCATATCGGTAATGGTGCTTCAATCGCTGCTATTGATGGTGGCGAATCTGTAGATACATCTATGGGCTTCACTCCATTAGCAGGTGTTACAATGGGCACACGCTCAGGTAATATTGACCCAGCTTTAATTCCATTTATTATGGAAAAAACGGGTAAAAATGCAGAAGAAGTATTAAATACACTTAATAAAGAATCTGGATTATTAGGTATTTCAGGTACTTCAAGTGACTTAAGAGATATCATTGAAGATTCTAAAGAGGGTAAAGAAAGAGCCCAATTAGCGCTTGACGTCTTTGCATCTCGTATTCACAAATATATCGGTTCATATGCGACGCGTATGCATGGTGTAGACGTTATTGTATTTACAGCTGGCGTAGGTGAAAATTCTGATCCTGTAAGAGCAAAAGTCTTAGAAGGTTTAGAGTTTATGGGTGTTTATTGGGACGCTAAGAAAAATGAAATGATCCATGGTTCTGAAGGTTTCATTAATTATCCACATTCACCTGTAAAAGTCATCGTTATTCCTACAAACGAAGAAGTAATGATTGCTCGCGATGTTGTAGATTTTGGAAACGTAAAATAATCTGGAAGTAAACCCAGATTCATTAAATGAGTATGAGTTGTAAATATTTATACTTAAATTAAAAGCACCCATTCATTAGAAAAAATAATGAATGGGTGCTTTTATTATTTTATTAATCAGTTTTTAAAATGGATTATTTTTTCTCTGGTTTAACCTCAAAAGCAATAATTTGAGATTGTTGTGTTTCATTAAAGTTATTATCGGCTGTCAATACTAGACTGTCATTACCATTGGGCAGTTTTTTACCAAAAGTCATGCCTTCAATGTTATCAACTTTACCAATATCTTGTTCATTTAAATCAGCAACCAGCGTTTTATTTAAAGGTTTTGCGTTTGTCTCTTTGAGTGAATTTATATCTTTGATATCAGTTCCTTTACTAACATCAATTTTATATATACGCACATAATTACTAAATGAACCATCTTCTGCTTGTACAGATGCACGTTCTAGAGTGAGAAATTCATGATCATTAATGGCTAATATTTCTGTGATTCCATTATCAGCTTGTTTGTTTTTGCCAGGTTTTTTAGGAATGGCATCAAGTGGATATGCAAATTCAGATAATATGTTGCCTTCGCGATCATATTGTGTGATGCGTGATAAAGCGCCTGATTCAGGTGTAGGTTTTTGGCCATCTTGTATTAAGGGGCCCTCCATAGAAGTCCATAACGTATTACCATCTTGGGAAAAAGTACTACCTTCAATAGCTTGATTATTACGGAAACCTTTCTTATTTTGTTTATCCATTTTTATTGTATCTTTAACAGGAATTTCAGTTGAATATTTACCATCTTCAGTTGCTTTACGAATAAATGGATTCAATCCTAAGGAACGATCTCCTTCACTAGTATATAGAATCTCATTAGTATGTGGGTCGAACCGTATCGATTCTGGGTCAGCAACAATATTATCATCGTCGTTCTTATATTGCTCTTTATTGATGTAATCTCTGCCATTCGGTTGTTTTAACTTGTGAACGCCATTAAATTTGACGACTTTGAATTCATTGCTATTATAGTCAATATCAGCTTCATAGAATCTTGCTGGATTGTGTTCTGATCGGTCATCGCTAATAAGTAACCATTTATCATTTTTAGGGTCATACGTTATACCAGACAATCCGCCAACTTTCGTATCTTTGTAAGTTTTATCAAACGGTAAGATTTTAGTGTCTATTAATTTGAGACAATCTGTTGTACGTGTTGTATTGTCTTTTTCTGCAGCAATTATTTCACTATGTAATGTTGTGCTCGAAATAAATAATGTGAACATGCTTGTTATAAGTGCTTTATGCATCGGTTTCATAAGTTGTTCATACTCCTTTCATTATGCGTTTCACTTCAATCATATATCTTTTGTTTAAAGTGTATATGAAGTTTTGATAAGGAGTTTGTAAAAATCACTTTGAATGCGCAATATAACTTTACATGCTCATTCCTTTGGATATTAAAAAGGATAGATTGCTCTAAATAAATGAACAAACTATCCTAGCGAAACAAATTAATAACTTTTGTTTAGACTTTAAATGTAACTAAATCATTTTTATAAAATTAAACTAGTATATTTTAGTGAGCTTGGTGTTGCGATCTAAGTTCGTCTGTTGCTACTTGTGGTTGGAAATCTTCTGGCAGTTCTTCAGTGCGTACAACGAGTACATCACAAGGTGAGTGGCGCACGATTGCTTCAGATACAGAACCAACAATAAATCTTTCTACAGCATTTAAACCAGAAGTACCACACATAATTAAATCAGCTTCTACCTCAGACGCTAATTTTTTTGGAATAATTGCTTTTGGAGAACCAAATTCTAAGCGAGTTTCAACATCTTTAATACCAGCGTTTGTTGCAACTTCTTTATAACCTTTTAACAAGTCGTCAGAGAAATTTTTAGATTTCTCAGTGAACTGTGCATCATAAACCTCGTATGATGAATATGTTCGTGAATCAATGACGTTCACAACTGTTAATTTTGCTTCGTTACGATTTGCAACATCTACAGCTTTATTAAACGCCCATTCAGCCTCGTGTGAACCATCTACCGCAATTAAAATGTTTTTATAAGTTAGCATATCAATGACCTCCTTATTCTTCTTATATATATTATACCACCATTTACAGAATATTAACATAATTCACTGTTGTAAAAGTACTCTATTCTTTGATTGCGCTTTCATAGAATACACGTTACTATAAATTTGGAGGTGGATGAAATGATTATAGGTATTCCTAAAGAGATTAAAAACAATGAAAACAGGGTGAGTTTGTCCCCAAGTGGTGTGCATGCATTAGTTGAGCAAGGTCATAATGTTGTTGTTGAAAAATCTGCTGGTTTAGGCTCTTATTTTGATGATGTGGACTATACTGAAGCTGGTGCAAAAATTGTAAATGAACAAGCTGAAGTATGGAACGTAGATATGGTTATGAAAGTTAAAGAACCATTGGAAGAAGAATTCCAATTCTTTGAGGAAGGATTAATTTTATTTACTTATTTACATTTAGCAAATGAAGAGAAATTGACTAAAGCTTTATTAGAAAACAAAGTTATTAGTATCGCTTATGAAACAGTGCAATTGCCAGATCGTTCTTTACCATTATTAACACCAATGAGTGAGGTGGCAGGTCGTATGTCTGCCCAAATTGGTGCTGAGTTCTTACAGAAATATAAAGGTGGCATGGGTATTCTACTTGGTGGTGTACCTGGCGTAGAAAAAGGACGCGTAAGTATTATTGGTGGTGGCCAAGCCGGGACTAATGCTGCGAAAATTGCTTTAGGTTTAGGTGCTGACGTTACAATTTTAGATGTTAACCCTAAACGTTTACAACAATTAGAAGACTTGTTTGGTGGTCGAGTACATACAATCATGTCAAACCCATTAAACATAGAGCAATGCGTTAAAAATAGTGACTTAGTCATTGGTGCAGTGCTTATTCCAGGCGCAAAAGCACCAAAACTCGTTACTGAAGAAATGGTTAAACAAATGAAAGATGGGGCAGTGATTGTTGATATTGCGATCGACCAAGGTGGCATTTTCGAAACAACAGATCGTATTACTACACACGATGACCCAACTTATAAAAAACATGGCGTAGTACATTATGCAGTAGCTAATATGCCTGGTGCAGTACCGCGTACGTCAACAATCGCATTAAACAACGCGACGTTACCATATGCGCAACAAGTAGCTGGAAAAGGCTATTTAAAAGCACTACAAGATAATCCAGCTTTATCTTTAGGCTTAAGTACGATTAATGGTGAATTAACTAATAAAGGTGTTGCAGATGCATTAAACTTATCATATACCGATATTGAAAGTGCATTAAAATAAAAATACCTATAATACAACTCAACCATAACGAATTGATTGTATTAAATTGATGTAAATAAAATAAGAGTAGGACATATATTTATGTATCTCACTCTAAAATGCCGACAAAGTAACTGACTTTGTCGGCATTTTTTATACATAATTGTCTAGTAGTGTTATAAGGCCAGTAGTAGTTCTTTAAAAGTTTGTTATAAGCGTATTTTCAATTCAGTCAGCTGCTGCCAATATAATAAACAGGCTGAGACATGTAATTATGTCCCAGCCTGTTTTATTGACTCTATAAGATCTTATGTTTTAAGAAGTTAAACTATCAATGACAAGTTTTAAACGATTCTTGTACCATGTACTTCTTGGAAAGGGAAAGAAGATATTAAATCTTGCAAATTATCTTTATTTAACCCGCCACCAGGCATGATTTCGATACGTCCGCCTGTATTAACCACAAGCTTGCCGAGTTGATTTAAATTATCGAAAATATCAGTCCCTGATGGACCACCATGTGTAAGTAATCTAACAAAGCCAATATCAATCAGCTGATGTAGCGCTTTGATTTGACCATGTAAATGAATTTCATCGAACGCCATATGACACACGGAGGGTACAGGTGATGCTAGGTTGTTCAAAGTCTTCATTTGCCATTCATTTAAGACATTATCCTCTGTCAAACATCCGAATACAAAGTAATCTACGTTAAGTTGTTTGATTGCTTTCATGTCTCGTTGCATGATTTCAAAATCATATAAATTATATACGAAATTACCACCACGCGGGCGAATCATTACTGCGATTTCAACCTCATTGGTATGACAAATTTCTGTCGCGATTTCAATCATTCCGATGCTAGGTGTTGTTCCTCCGACACTCAAATTATCACATAATTCTATACGATCAGCACCATTGCTTATTGCTTGTTCAACTTGTTGAATTGTTTCAACAACCGCTTCTTTTATCATTTTTCGTAACCCGTTAAACTTTCATTACCATCTTCAGTTACTAAAATATCGTCTTCAATACGTACACCTGCAACGCCGGGAACGTATATGCCTGGTTCAACAGTGATAACCATTCCAGCAACAAATTGGTTGGTATTTGAACTAGAAACATCTTGATACTCATGTTCTTCTAAGCCTAATCCATGTCCTAAACGATGAGGGAAATAATCACCATACCCTGCATCACTGATAATATTACGTGCAATATCATCTACATCTTTAATTGTAACGCCTGGTTTGATTGCTGCAATTGCTTCTTGTTCAGCTTTCAAAACAACATTATATATTTCTTGAGCTTTATCATTTGGTTCGCCAAATTTAACGGTTCTAGTCATATCACTACAATAATTGTTATAAATAACACCAAGATCAAATAGTACATATTCATCTCTTTGTAATTGATGATCACCAGGCGTACCATGTGGTGAAGCAGCGTGATCGCCGAAGAGTACCATCGTATCGAAGCTCATTTCATTCACACCGTAATCTTTGATTGCATTCTCAATATGATTGACAACTTGGCGTTCCGTGACACCTTCTTTTAAAAAGTCTACACCGATTTCAATACATTTGTCAGCAAGTTCACATGCTTTTTTAATAGTAGCAATTTCATTTTCGCTTTTAACATTACGTAAGTCTTTAATTGTTTGGTCAATATCACCAAAAGTTTGTACATTAAATGCTTCAACGAGTTCGCGTTGACGTTTTACTGTTAAATGTTCAGCTTCAACTAATAATTTATTTACAGTGAACGTATATTTGTCTAATGCATTTTCTGTGTCTAAATATCCAATTACTTCGCCCTCAAAAGGAGAGGCTTTTACTTCATCAACTTCTAATTGTGGACAAAATAATACTTGTTCACCATTTTCTTTGATTAATAATGCGAGTAAACGTTCATGAGGATCACTTAAATAGCCTGTAAAGTAAAAAATGTTTAATGGTGTTGTAATCCATGCTGCTCCAGCTTGTTGTGTTTTTAATTCTGCGGTAATCTGTTCTAATTTCATTTATCATCATCCTCCTAAAAATACTATCATTCTAAGTTTATGTTAGTTCATTACGGAATTCAAAAATAAAATATTATAATGTTGCTATTTTAGCTAAATGTTTTAAAAATATGCATAAAAGCGCTATATAAAATGCACGGATATGTTATAAAATGGTATGAATGTGGTATGTAGTAAATAAACAGATTTATGGGAGGAATTCATATAATGAACTTATCATTTCATGGACAATCAACGATTTATTTTGAAGCGAACGGTAAAAAAGTAATTGTAGATCCATTTATTACTGGCAATGGTCAGTCAGATTTAGATGCAAATGCTATAGAAGTAGACTATATCATTTTAACGCATGGTCATGGTGATCATTTCGGAGATACAGTCGAATTAGCTAATAGAAATAATGCAACTGTAATTGGTTCAGCAGAACTGGGTGATTATTTAACTACAAATAAAAATGTTGAAAATGTAAGACCAATGAACATTGGTGGTAAAGCTGAATTTGAATTTGGTACAGTGAAATTTGTACAAGCTTTTCACAGTTCAAGTTTAACTGACGATAATGGTATTCCAGTTTATCTTGGCATGCCGATGGGGGTTATTATAGAAGTTGAAGGCAAAACAATTTATCACACTGGAGATACAGGATTATTCAGCGATATGAAATTAATTGCAGAACGTCATCCTGTGGATGTTTGTTTTGTACCTATTGGTGATAACTTTACTATGGGTATCGATGATGCAAGTTATGCAATCAACACATTTATAAAACCTAAAATTACTGTACCTGTGCACTATGATACATTTGAATTGATTGAACAAGATCCAAATGAATTTAAATCTGCTGTTACGGTAGGAGAGGTACAAATTTTAAAACCTGGAGAATCAGTTAAATTTTAAAACATTTAATGGATTAGAATTCATAATAAAATAAAATGTCGACAAAATTTCATTATTTTGTCGACATTTTTATGTTTATTTATAAGAATTATTCTAAGCATTCATTTATATTTCAAATTTTTAAGAATATAAACTAAAAACAAACCCAATGCATTTGTGA
>NZ_ALPU01000007.1:0-1267 GCF_000294465.1 Staphylococcus sp. OJ82
CTGACCCCCAATTGTGGGAATAAAATAAAAACACTTTCGTTGAATTCATACTAAAATGAATTTATACGGAGGTGTTTTTCTATGAAAAGAGTTACTTATTCACTAGAAACCAAAAATAAAGCTATTGAAATGAAAATTGAGGGATATAGTGCAAAAGAAATTATGAATACATTAAACATTAGAAATAGATCACAAGTGAAAACTTGGTGGAAATGGTACCAAAATGGTGAACATTATAGATTTCATCAACAAGTTGGAAAACAATATTCCTACGGAAAGGGATTAGAAGAACTTTCAGAAATTGAACAATTAAAATTGGAGAATAAAAGAAAAAACGCAGAATTAGAAATTTTAAAAAAGTACAAGGAATTGGAAAGGGAGTGTCGCCCAAAATAATAATACAAGTGGTTGAAGCATTAGAATCAAAATATACAGTTAAAATGATATTAGAGGTATTTAACATACCCAAATCTACCTATTATCGCTGGAAATGTAAAAAACATGAAACAAATTCGGAATTAGAAGCAATTAAATCGATTTGTCATAAGCACAAATATACCTATGGTTATAGAAAAGTGACTGCTGAATTAAATAAATTTAGTAAGGAAAAAATTAATCACAAGAAAGTGCAAAGGCTTATGCAAGAAAACGAATTGAATTGTAGGGTTAAACCTAAAAAATCTAAAAAACCAGGTAATCCATTCTATAAAACAGGCAATTTGTTACAGAGGAATTTTAATGCAAATCGTCCATTAGAAGTACTTGTAACAGATATTACTTATTTACCTTTCGGTAATACAATGTTGTATCTATCGTCAATTATGGATGTCTATAACGGGGAAATAGTTGCTTATACTATAGATAATCACCAGAATCAAAATTTAGTGAACGAGACTTTGAACCAATTAGAAATTCCAGATAGTTGTATACTTCATAGCGATCAAGGAAGTGTTTACACATCGTATGAATATTATAAATTATGCGAAGAAAAAAGCATTACCAGAAGCATGTCCCGTAAGGGAACGCCAGCTGATAATGCCCCAATTGAATGTTTCCATTCCTCGCTAAAGTGTGAAACATTCTACTTAAATAAAGAGCTCAAGAGCTCTAATAACATTGTAATAGATATTGTCGAAAATTACATTGAAAACTATAATAAAGTAAGAATTCAACAAAAACTAGGCTACTTATCTCCTATAGAGTTCAGGAAATTAGCATCCTAGAAAATAGTGTTTTTATTAAGTTCCCATTTTAAGGGTTCAGTGCC
>NZ_ALPU01000008.1:0-86521 GCF_000294465.1 Staphylococcus sp. OJ82
ATAACATTGTAATAGATATTGTCGAAAATTACATTGAAAACTATAATAAAGTAAGAATTCAACAAAAACTAGGCTACTTATCTCCTATAGAGTTCAGGAAATTAGCATCCTAGAAAATAGTGTTTTTATTAAGTTCCCATTTTAAGGGTTCAGTGCCTTTGTGCGCTAGGTTTGTTTAGATGATAAACTCAAATTAATACAAAGGTGTTTGAGTTTTATATTATTTTACAATAAGAACAGGGATGTTTGCTCTTTTCGCCACCTTATGGCTGACGCTACCAAGGACAAATTTTTTCTTTTCCTCAGCTTTGCGGTTACTGAGTACGACGATTTCATATTTGCCACTATTTGCTTGTTTAACTAGTTGTTCTTTGGCACTGCCACGAACAATAATTTCATCATATTTGATGCCATATTCATCTAAAGCCTTACGTGTTGGCTCAAGTCCTTTGCTGCGCTTTTCAACTAGTTTATCTAAATGAATACCAGATTTAATTGATGATTGTGCATCTTGTTCACTAATTGAATTTAAAATAGTGACCGTCGTTCCTTCACCTGCTAATTTTGATACTTCTTTAAGTGCTTTTTCGTTAGTAAGTGTTGTATCTACACCAAGTAAAATATTTTTGAACATTGTTCATCCCTCCTTGATATCATTCTAATCAAAATTCCTTGATAAATCCAATTATAATATAAAATCTTACATATTAATTTCTTAAAAAGAATTATTTATATTATTTAAAAGGTGCAGTTCAACATTATAAAGTTATAATCTACCATAATTTGAATTGTGACATCGCAATTTTAGATATAAGAAGTTATAATGGCATAGAAACTGTTCAATAAAAATGAGGTTATTTAAATGACAAAGCATGAGCAAATTTTATCATATATAGAATCTCTAGCAGTAGGACAAAAAATTTCTGTTAGAAAAGTAGCGAAGGATTTAAGTGTATCTGAAGGTACAGCTTACCGAGCGATTAAAGATGCCGGTCAAATTGGCTTGGTAGCAACAATTGACCGCGTAGGTACTGTTCGCATAGAAAAGAAAACGCGCAAACAAATTGAACAACTTACATTTGGTGAAATTGTAAAAATTATAGACGGTCAAGTGTTAGGCGGCAGAAACGGTTTAATTAAAACACTAACCAAGTTTGCCATAGGTGCGATGGAGATAGACGATGTAGTAAAATATTTAAGTACGCATACATTATTGATTGTAGGTAATCGTAAAGATGTACAATTAGCAGCCTTAAAAAGAGGAAGTGCGGTGCTGATTACAGGTGGTTTTAGAACTTCTGATGAAATTATAAAGTATGCGGATGAACATGATCTACCAATACTTTCTTCTAATTATGACACATATCTAGTAGCTAACATCATTAATAGAGCAATGTATAACCAAATGATTCGTAAAGAAATATTGGTCGTTGAAGATATTGTAAAATCAGTGAAAGAGAGCACAGTAATCTTTGAAAATATGAAGTTGATTGATTATAAAGAAAAAGCAAGAGCTACAGGATATTCAAGATTTCCAGTTATTGATGAACAATGGAAATTAGTAGGTATTATTACGAGCAAAGAAATTATTAAAATGGATGATTATGACACGATAGCTCAGTTTATGACGAAGGCACCTATAAATGTCCAATTAACTACCACAGTAGCAAACTGTGCCCATATGATGATTTGGGAAGGTATAGAACTGTTACCAGTGACTACAAGTAGCAAAAAACTTATAGGTGTTATAACGAGAAAAGATGTATTAACAACGATGCAATTATTAAGTCGACAACCTCAAGTGGGAGAAACTATTAATGATCAAATTGCAAAACATATCAACATTACAAATAATGGTATTCAAGTACAAACTACCCCGCTATTAACGAATCAATATGGTACTTTAAGTAAAGCTGTATTTGTCGCTATAATTGAAGAAACAGTTCGCTATGAAATGAGAAAGTTAAAAAAACTTGAAGTCATGATAGAAAGTTTGAACATCATATATATTAAGACAGTACAAATCGAATCAGAAATCGATGTGCATTATGATATGTTAGATGTAGGAAGAAACTTTGCTAAACTAGAAGTGACAATGTCTACTGATGAGCATCATGTAGCGAAAGCAATGATTATCTGCCAGATGATAGATTAAACAAATTTTATATAACTAATGAAAAGGAAGATATAAATGACTAAAGAATTCAATCAAATTATGAGTGAAATTAACGAAGCTGAAACAGTTATTATACATAGACATGTCAGACCTGATCCAGATGCTTATGGTTCACAGCTTGGTTTGAAACACTATTTAACATTAAAGTTTCCAGAAAAAAACATATTTGCAGTTGGGGAATCAGAGCCTTCGTTAGATTTTATTGGAACTTTTGACGAAATTACAGATGAACAATATAAAGATGCATTAGTGATTGTTTGTGATACGGCTAATTCACCAAGGATTAGTGATGAGCGCTTTAATAAAGGTCGTTCCCTAATTAAAATCGACCATCACCCAGCAGTGGATCAATATGGTGATATTAATTATGTGAATGCACAGGCTTCTTCTACAAGTGAAATTATCTTTGACTTTATTACGCATTTTAATGACACAACAGTGATAGATGCCTCTGTTGCACGCGTACTATATTTAGGAATTGTTGGTGATACAGGGCGTTTCTTATTTAATAATACAACGCCCCATACGATGGAAGTTGCGAGCCAGTTACTCAAATATCCATTTAATCATAATGAAGAGCTTAATCAAATGGGCGAAAAAGACCCGAAACTCTTACCCTTCCAAGGATATGTATTACAGAACTTTGAGTTAGATGAAAATGGATTTTGTAAAATAATTATTACACAAGATGTGCTTAAGCAGTTTAATATTGCGGCTAACGAAGCTTCTTTATTTGTAAATGCGATTGCAGATATTCAAGGCTTGAAGATATGGGTCTTTGCTGTTGATGAAGGCACTGAAATAAGATGTCGCATCCGCTCAAAAGGCATTGTGATTAATGATATTGCAAGTGAATTTGGTGGTGGAGGTCATCCAAATGCATCAGGTGTTTCTGTTGCAAACTGGAACGAATTTAATTCATTAGCCGAAGCTTTAAATAATAAGTTGTAAGTATATAGGAGGTGTTTGCTGATGGTTACGCATTTAAATATTCATACAACATACGACTTATTACATTCTAGTTTGAGAATAAAAGATGTTGTTGCTAAGGCCGCTAAAGAAGGGTACACCGCGTTAGCGATTACAGACACAAATGTCTTATACGGTTACCCACAATTTTATGACGCGTGTATTGCAGCAAATATTCATCCTATTTTCGGTATGACGATTTTTGTGACAGATGGTTTAGAGTCAGTGGAAACGATAGTGCTAGCGCAAAATGAGCAAGGACTAAAAGATATGTTTAAGCTGTCGTCTGCTATAAAAATGAAAGAAAAAACTGAAACACCTATAGAGTGGCTGAAAAAATATCTACAGCATATTGTTGTTATTTTTAAAGATGTATCATCATCAAATGAAGCTATTGTAGCTGATTTTACTGATGATACACATATTTATGTAAATCATACGAGTGAAGTAACATTGGAATTACCAATGGTTTGGGCTCAAAGTACACGTTATCTTAACCAACAAGATGCTGATACGCTTACTGCGCTCGCTGCCATCAGGGATAACGCTAAATTAGATTTAGTGAGTGAACAACCTGATTATGATGCACATTTATACGATTATAGCGATTTGGCTACACTTCATTTAAGTAAGGAAGTGCTAGATAACACAAATCAACTTGCAACAATATGTCAGGCTGAAATGATATATCATCAGTCTTTATTACCTAAATTTAAAACGCCGGATAATCAGCAATCAAAAGATTATTTATGGCAAGTATTACAAGAAAACTTAAATCAACTTAATTTAAATCATAACCAATTCGACACTTATAGAGAAAGACTTGTCCATGAGTATCAAGTCATTACTCGCATGGGATTTGAAGATTACTTTCTTATAGTAAGTGATTTAATACATTATGCGAAAACGCATGATGTATTAGTAGGACCTGGTCGTGGTTCTTCGGCAGGGTCATTGGTAAGTTATCTTTTAAATATTACTACGATTGATCCTATACAATATAATTTATTGTTTGAACGTTTTCTTAATCCGGAACGTGTAACAATGCCGGATATTGATATTGATTTTGAAGATACGCATAGAGATAAAGTTATTCAATATGTCCAGGAAAAATATGGTGATAATCACGTTGCAGGTATTGTAACGTTCGGTCATTTGTTAGCTAGAGCAGTAGCTAGAGATGTTGGTAGAATTATGGGATTTGATGAGGTTACTTTGAATGAAATTTCAAAATTAATACCACACAAGCTAGGTATAACTTTAGATCAAGCTTACGAACAAAATGATTTTAAACAGTTTGTACACCGAAACCATAGGCATGAACGATGGTTTGAAATTAGTAAAAAATTAGAAGGGTTACCTCGCCATACATCAACACATGCTGCAGGTATCATTATTAATGATCACCCATTATACGAATATGCACCATTGACGTTAGGTGATACTGGATTATTAACACAATGGACGATGACGGAAGCAGAGAGAATAGGCTTGTTGAAGATCGACTTCTTAGGGTTACGAAATTTATCCATTATTCATCAAATTGTGAAACAAGTTAAAAAAGACACGAATACACATATTGATATAGAGCAAATACCTTTTGATGATAGCAAAGTCTTTCAATTATTATCTCAAGGGGATACTACAGGTATTTTCCAACTTGAATCAGATGGTATTAGAAATGTATTGAAAAAATTACAACCTGAACATTTTGAAGATATTGTAGCCGTAACGTCTTTATACAGACCAGGTCCTATGGAGGAAATACCTACTTATATTACGAGAAGGCATAATCCATCTAAAGTGCAATATTTGCATAGTGATTTACAACCGATATTAAGTAACACTTATGGCGTTATCATTTATCAAGAACAAATCATGCAAATTGCCAGTAAGTTCGCAAACTTTAGTTATGGAGAAGCGGATATTTTAAGACGTGCGATGAGTAAAAAGAACCGTGCTGTATTAGAAAGTGAACGTCAACATTTTGTGGATGGTGCTTTGAAAAATGGCTACGATGAAAGTTTAAGTAAACAAATATTTGATTTGATTCTAAAATTTGCAGACTATGGCTTTGCACGTGCCCATGCTGTAAGCTATTCTAAAATCGCTTATATTATGAGCTATTTAAAAGTACATTATCCTAATTATTTTTACGCTAATATTTTGAGCAATACTATCGGAAGCGAGAAGAAGACAGCGCAAATTATTGATGAAGCAAAGCATCAATCAATCAATATTTTAACGCCGAATATTAATCAAAGTCACTGGTTCTATAAAGCAACTAAACAGGGTATCTACTTGTCAATTGGTGCGATTAAAGGAGTAGGTTATCAAAGCGTTAAGTTAATTGTTGATGAACGCATAACAAATGGGCATTTTAAAGACTTTTTTGATTTTACAAGACGTATTCCTAAAAGGATTAAATCTAGAAAATTACTTGAAGCGCTCATATTAGTAGGCGCTTTCGACACCTTTGGCAAAAATCGTGCGACACTACTACAGTCAATTGATCAAGTACTTGATAGTTCATCTGATATTGAACAAGACGGCTTTATATTTGATGTATTAACGCCTAAAGCGACATATGAAGACAAAGAGGAATTGCCGGATAAAGTATTGAGTGATTATGAAAAAGAATATTTAGGCTTTTATGTTTCAACACACCCTGTCGAAAAAGCTTTTGAACAAAAGCAATATCTCGGTATATATAAACTTACTAATGCACGAGATAATCAACCGATTTTTGTTCAAATTGATAATATTAAACGTATACGTACCAAAAACGGTCAAAATATGGCTTTTGTAACACTAAATGATGGAGTTAATAGTTTGGATGGGGTCGTTTTTCCAGATACATTCAAAAAATATGAAACAGATTTGAAAACGGATGAGACATTTATCCTAAAAGGTAAGTTTGAAAATAGGAATAATAAGAAGCAGCTTATTATTAATCAGATAGAGACGGTTGAAGCTTTTGAAGTGAGTTCATTTGAACAAGCGAAACAAATTGTAATTAGAAACCTAAGCGATGAAACAGAATTAAAGCAATTTTTAACACAAACAGAAAATAGTAACTATATTCCTGTTAAGTATTTCCAAGAGGAGCAAAATAAGTTCAAAATCATAGGTTATATCACACGTGATAACGACGTATTAAATACATTTATACAACGGTTTTCCCCTTGGGATATAAGAATTATTTAACTTTAATAGCTCTATGAACTATGGTATAGTAAACTGATGGTTAAGCATAAACTTGCCGTCAGTTTTAATTCTAACTAAATTAAAGATAATAATTATTTAATGTCAAATCAATCTATATATTTTTATTACAAATATTAACTGTATGAGTGAAATCGACATCTTGTTAGCAATATCATTTGTAATTTAAGTTAGATTGTAATAAAAATATATATGAACTGATTTTTATACTAGTTGAATGTAAAGGGGTAGATTTACATGACATTGAGAGACGAAGCATTAGAAATGCATAGACGAAATCAAGGAAAGTTGGAAGTAACACCTAAGGTACAAGTTACTAATAAAGAAGAATTAAGTTTAGCTTATTCACCAGGTGTCGCAGAGCCTTGTAAAGAAATACATGAAGATTCTCGAAAAGTTTTTGAGTATACCATGAAAGGCAATACTGTAGCTGTTGTAACAGATGGTACAGCTGTTTTAGGATTAGGAAATATTGGTGCAGAAGCGAGTATCCCAGTAATGGAAGGGAAAGCAGTGTTATTTAAAAGTTTTTCTGGTATCGATGGTGTGCCTATTGCATTAAATACTACAGATACAGATGATATAGTGAATACTGTGAAATTATTAGAACCGAATTATGGTGGCATTAACTTAGAAGATATTTCAGCGCCGCGCTGTTTTGAAATAGAAGAGCGTTTGAAAAAAGAAACTAAAATACCAGTATTTCACGATGATCAACATGGTACAGCAATCGTTACAGTAGCAGGTATGATCAATGCCTTAAGAATAGTGGATAAAGATTTGTCAGACATTAAGGTCGTTCTTAATGGTGCCGGTGCAGCTGGTATGGCTATTGTTAAATTATTATATTCTTATGGTGTTAGAGATATGATTATGTGTGATTCTAAAGGTGCTATTTTTGAAGATCGTGCTTTCGGTATGAATGATACGAAAGCATACGTAGCTAAGTGGACTAATAGAGAGAAAATTGAGGGTAGCTTAAATGATGTCATCAGAGATGCTGACGTGTTTATAGGCGTTTCTGTTGCAGATTTATTAACAAAAGAGATGGTCGAATCTATGGCTGATGATCCAATTATCTTTGCTATGGCAAACCCTAACCCAGAAATTCAGCCAGATGTTGCAAAAGCAGCAGGTGCAAAAGTAATAGGAACAGGCCGTTCAGATTTTCCAAATCAAATTAATAATGTCTTAGCATTTCCGGGTATATTCAGAGGTGCTTTAGATGTAGAAGCAACACAAATTAATGAAGCAATGAAACAGGCTGCGGTTGAAGCAATTGCTAATTTAATTAATCAAGAAGAATTGAATCCTGATTATTGTATTCCTGGTCCGTTTGATAAGCGTGTAGCACCATCAGTCGCTAGAGAAGTTGCAAAAGCAGCAATGGAGTCTGGCGTTGCTAGAAATGATATGGATCCAGAGGAAATTTATGAAAAGACAATGAAATTAACAGACTTAGATAAATAATATTCGTTAATCCTGAACTCAATACGTGACTTACAGTTAAGTGTAGAGAAAGATTGCGATATTTATGTGGAGGTTTACCAATGTTTAAAGATTTTTTCAATAGAAGTAGTAAAAAGAAAAAGTACGTGACCGTATCGGATTCAAAACAAAGCGATGTTCCTGCAGGTATTATGACGAAATGTCCTAAATGTAAAAAAATTATGTATACGAAAGAATTAGCTGAAAACTTAAACGTTTGTTTTAACTGTGATCATCACATTGCACTTACAGCTTATAAACGTATTGAAGCTATTTCCGACGAAGGTACATTTAAAGAATTTGATAGAGGCATGACTTCGGCAAACCCATTGGACTTCCCAAGTTATGAAGAAAAAATCCAAAAAGATCGACAAAAAACTGAGCTGAACGAAGCAGTAGTGACTGGAACTGCAAATTTAGAAGGTATAAGTTATGGTGTTGCTGTTATGGATGCTAGATTCAGAATGGGCAGCATGGGTTCTGTAGTAGGCGAGAAAATTTGTAGAATTATTGAGCATTGTATTGAAAATCGTTTGCCATTTATTTTATTTTCAGCAAGCGGTGGAGCTAGAATGCAAGAAGGTATTATATCGTTAATGCAAATGGGTAAAACGAGTGTGACACTGAAGAAACACGCGGATGCGGGGTTATTGTATATTTCTTACATCACTAATCCAACTACAGGTGGTGTTTCTGCAAGCTTTGCTTCTGTAGGTGATATTAATCTTAGTGAACCAAAAGCGTTAATTGGATTTGCTGGAAGACGTGTCATTGAACAAACTATTAATGAAAAATTACCAGATGATTTCCAAACTGCAGAATTTCTATTAGAACATGGTCAATTAGATAAAGTAGTACATAGAAAAGAAATGAAAACAACGTTATCTAATATCTTAAAAATGCACCAAGAGGTGAAAACAAATGCTTGATTTTGAAAAGCCGCTTTTTGAAATAAAAAATAAAATTGAATCATTAAAAGAATCTCAAGAAAAGAATGATGTAGATCTTCAAGAAGAAATTGATATGCTCGAAGCTTCTTTAGAGAGAGAGACTGAAAAGGTATATACAAACCTTAAACCATGGGATCGTGTGCAATTAGCACGTTTACAAGAAAGACCTACATCTTTAGATTACATACCTTATATATTTGATTCATTCATGGAACTTCATGGTGATAGAAATTATAGAGATGATCCTGCAATGATTGGTGGCATTGGTTATTTGAATGGCCAAGCTGTTACTGTAGTTGGACAACAACGTGGTAAAGATACCAAAGATAATATTTATCGTAATTTTGGGATGGCACATCCAGAAGGTTATAGAAAAGCAATTAGATTGATGAAACAGGCGGAAAAATTCAATCGACCTATTATTACTTTTATCGATACTAAAGGTGCGTATCCAGGTAAAGCAGCAGAAGAACGTGGACAAAGTGAATCTATCGCTAGAAACTTAGTTGAAATGGCTTCGTTAACAGTGCCAGTCATTTCTATTGTGATTGGTGAAGGTGGTAGTGGAGGAGCTTTAGGTTTAGGTATTACAAATCGTATATTGATGCTTGAAAATAGTACGTATTCTGTTATTTCACCTGAAGGTGCTTCTGCACTGTTATGGAAAGACAGTAATCTTGCAAAAATTGCTGCAGAAACAATGAAGATTACTGCTGAAGATTTACGTGAACTCAATATAGCTGATGATGTAATTAAAGAACCATTAGGTGGTGCACACCATGATGTTGAAATTCAAGCACAAAACATCAAGAAAGGTTTTGAATATCATTTAGCAGAATTAAGTCAGCTAAGTAAACAACAACTTGTTGATGACCGTTATGCAAAATTTAGAAATATTGGAGCATTTCACGAATAATATCAAACATATTGAGATGAGCTGTGAAAAAATCTATGACGATAGATTTTTTCACAGCCATTTTTATAGTTGTAGAGAAGTAGATTGAGTAAACACAAATATTTATTTTATTTAAAAAATAAATATATTGTTTAAGAAATATAATTTAAAGGTAAATACATAAGAGCGCTCATTTCATTTTTGCCGAAAATTATAGTAAACGCTTACTATTTATAAATTAATAGTTTAGATTACTTTAAAACGTTTACATTTGGCACAAAGCCTTATTTTAATGGCACCATTGTATTATTTATGGTATTTTTAGAATAAGAAATACATGTTAGAAAGGTTTGTCGTCATGAAAAAAATTGCAGTGTTGACAAGTGGTGGAGATTCTCCAGGCATGAACGCAGCTATAAGAGCTGTAGTTAGAAAAGCGATTTTTAATAACATTGAAGTCTATGGTGTTTACCAAGGCTATCAAGGTTTATTAAACGATGATATCGAAAAGCTTGAACTCGGTTCTGTTGGGGATACAATTCAACGCGGAGGCACTTTTTTATATTCAGCAAGGTGTCCTGAATTTAAAGAAGTAGAAATGCGTAAGAAAGGTATAGAAAACTTACGTAAAAGAGGAATCGAAGGCCTTGTAGTTATCGGTGGAGATGGTAGTTACAGAGGCGCGCAACGTATAAGTGAAGAATGTGAAGAAATCCAGACAATTGGAATACCTGGTACGATTGATAATGATATTAATGGTTCAGATTTTACAATTGGATTTGATACAGCATTAAACACTATTATTGATTGTGTTGATAAAATCCGTGATACAGCATCGAGTCATGCTAGAACCTTTATTATAGAAGTTATGGGACGTGATTGTGGAGACTTAGCATTGTGGGCAGGCATGTCTGTAGGTGCAGAAACAATTATCGTTCCAGAGGTAGAAACAGACATCAAAGATGTAGCTGAAAAAATCGATAATGGTATTAAAAGAGGCAAAAAACATTCAATCGTCATGGTAGCAGAAGGTTGTATGTCTGGAGAGGCTTGCGCTCAAGAGTTAACTAAGTATATTAATGTTGATGCACGTGTTTCTGTATTGGGTCACATCCAACGTGGTGGTAGCCCAAGTGGAGCAGATCGTGTGTTAGCGTCACGTTTAGGTGGTCATGCAGTAGATTTATTATTACAAGGGAAAACTGCTATTGGTGTGGGAATCCGTAATAATGAATTAACTGATACACCATTTGAAGAAATATTTAGATCGGATCAACATGAGTTCGATTTTGAAACTTATGAATTAACAAATGAATTATCTATATAAAATACTTGGAGGCATTATTAATGAGAAAAACTAAAATTGTTTGTACTATTGGACCAGCGTCAGAATCGGAAGAAATGCTTGAGAAATTAATGAAAGCCGGAATGAATGTTGCACGTTTAAACTTTTCACATGGTGATCATGCAGAACATAAAGCAAGAATTGACTCGATTCGTAAAGTATCTAAAAAATTAGGTAAAACTGTTGCAATCTTACTTGATACTAAAGGACCTGAAATTCGTACACACAGTATGAAAGATGGCGGTATTGAACTTGAAAGAGATACTGAAGTCATCGTAAGCATGACAGAAGTAGAAGGTACACCTGAAAAATTCTCAGTAACTTATGATAATTTAATCAATGATGTAGAAGAAGGTTCATATATTTTATTAGATGATGGTTTAATTGAATTACAAGTTAAACGTATCGACAAAGATAATGGCGAAGTTGTTTGTGATGTATTAAACACTGGCGAATTAAAAAATAAAAAAGGCGTAAACTTACCAGGCGTTAAAGTAAGTTTACCTGGTATTACTGATAAAGATGCTGAAGATATTAATTTTGGTATTAGCGAAGGCGTTGATTTCATCGCAGCTAGTTTCGTACGTCGTCCAAGTGATGTACTTGATATCCGTAAATTACTTGAAGCACAAAAAAATACAACAATCAGCATTATACCTAAAATTGAAAACCAAGAAGGTATTGACAACATCAAAGATATTCTTGAAGTTTCAGACGGTTTAATGGTTGCACGTGGTGATATGGGTGTTGAAATTCCACCAGAATCAGTACCTATGGTGCAAAAAGATTTAATCAGACAATGTAATAAATTAGGCAAACCTGTTATCACTGCGACACAAATGCTTGATTCTATGCAAAGAAACCCACGTGCTACACGTGCCGAAGCAAGTGATGTTGCCAACGCAATCTATGATGGTACAGACGCAGTAATGCTTTCTGGTGAAACAGCTGCTGGACTTTATCCTGAAGAAGCAGTTAAAACAATGCGTAATATTGCAGTTTCTGCTGAGGGTGCACAAGATTATAAAAAATTATTGTCAGATCGCACTAAATTAGTAGAAACGTCACTTGTTAACGCAATTGGTGTTTCAGTTGCACATACAGCATTAAACTTAAATGTAAAAGCAATTGTTGCTGCTACAGAAAGTGGTTCAACTGCTCGTACGATTTCTAAATATCGTCCACAATCAGACATTATCGCAGTAACACCTAATCCAGAAACTGCACGCCAATGTGCTCTAGTATGGGGAATTCATCCAGTAATCAAAGAAGGACGTAAAACTACAGATGCATTATTAAATAATGCTGTAGCAACTGCAGTTGAAACTGAAAAAGTTCAAAATGGTGATTTAATTATTATCACTGCTGGTGTTCCAACAGGTGAAAAAGGTACTACTAACATGATGAAATTACATTTAGTAGGAGATGAACTTGCAAAAGGACAAGGTATTGGTAGAAATTCAGTTGTTGGCCAAACACTTGTTGTTAATAATGCAAATGAGTTAGAAGGTAAAGATCTATCTGAAACAATTATTGTAACGTCTTCAGTAGACGAAACACTTGTACCTTATATTGAAAATGCAATTGGTTTAATCACAGAGGAAAATGGCATCACTTCACCAAGTGCAATCATTGGTTTAGAAAAAGGTATTCCTACAGTTGTTGGTGTTGAAAACGCAACTAAAGAAATACAAAATGATGTTTTAGTTACTATTGATGCAAATCAAGGTAAAATCTTTGAAGGTTATGCTAACGTTTTATAATAGATTTACGAATATAAACTAATAGGTAGTTGTAAATTCCTGTTTGAAATAATATAAGAAGTTGAGAGTTAATTGAATTTTAAATTCAATTAACTCTCTTTTTAATTTTCACTCAACTTTATATGAAATAACAAAGTATTCTTGATTTTAATTATAATAAAAACTATCTATACACATTGGTTCGCAAGCAATGTGTATAGATAGTTCATTTTGAAAATATCTTTTTTTATTTATCTTGAGTATGTGCTACTTTTTTATATCTTAAGTACATTAAACTTAGCATAACGAACCATATTGGTGTTAAAAATACCGCTGTTCTTGTAACCTCATTTACGAACAATAAACAAAATACTAACAAGAAGAATATTAAGATGATATACCCCATATATTTACCGCCTACTAATTTAAAATTAGCCTGTTTGTGAGCTTCTGGGTTACGTTTAGTATAATTAATATAAGCAACAATGATTAATGCCCAAACAGCTAAAAACAACACTGTAGATACAGTGGTGATATAAGTGAAGACGAGTGTCGCATTCGGGACAATATAATTTAATAAAGCAGCAATCATCAGTAATGCACATGAGACAAATATTGCAATGTGCGGAACGCCATTTTTATTCGTTGATGCAAAATAAGGTGGTGCTTGTTTTTGATTAGAAAGACCAAAGAGCATACGACTGTTAGAAAAAATGCCGCTGTTACAAGAAGACGCCGCTGCAGTTAGAACAACAAAATTAATAATGCCTGCTGCAAATGGAATACCAATTAGTGCGAACAATCTAACAAATGGACTATCGTCAGGATTTATAGCATTCCATGGGATGATTGACATGATTACAGCTAATGCACCAACATAAAAGACTAATATACGTAAAGGAACGCTATTAATTGCTTTCGGTAGAGTCTTAGTTGGATCTTTAGTTTCGCCTGCAGTAACACCTATTAATTCGATACCCACAAATGAGAATACAGCCATTTGGAATGACATTAAAAATCCATTAACACCTTTAGGAAATATGCCATTATTGTATAAATTAGATAATGAAGCATGTCCAAATTGTGTATCATAGGCCATAATAATCATAATTGCACCAACAACAATCAAAGCAAGAATTGTTACTATTTTAATGATTGCAAACCAAAATTCTAATTCACCAAATAGTTTAGCACTTAATAAATTAAGTGACATAAGTACAAGTACACAGAATAATGCACTGATCCAATTTGGAATGTGAGGAAACCAAAAACTTACATATTTAGCAACTGCAGTTACCTCAGCCATACCAGTAATAATCCAACATAACCAATAAGTCCAACCAGTCACAAAACCTGCAAAAGAACCAATGTACTTATTCGTGACATCTGCGAAAGACTTAAAATTAGTATTTGTTACAAGCATTTCTCCTAAGCCACGCATAAACATAAATAGCATAAAACCAATGATGATATATGTAAGTAAAATAGAAGGGCCAGTTAACGCGATTGTTTGACCAGCTCCTAAAAACAGACCTGTACCAATTGCGCCACCAATTGCAATCAGCTGGATGTGCCGGTTGCTTAGTTCTCTCTGTAATTCATTGTTTGACATAATCTGCTACTCCTTCATTTTGTCGTTTTATTATTATGCAACTGTCTTTAAAATATTACAACTGTTTTTTAACTGAACCATAAAAAAATTAAGGATAAAACTACATTAATAATTAGTTATTAATAATGATAACCAAATGAAAAGTAATTAAAATTGAACTGTAAGGCTTTACATACTAGAATGAGTTTATAACACCATTTAATATCATGATGTGTTTTAAGGGTATATAAACAAATACTTATTTCTTAGTGTTCTGGCAAGAGGATTAAACTTTAAATATTCACAAAAGGGACGAAATTGGATATAATGGTTAATGAAAGCCATTTCATAACGAAATAGAAAAGGGGAATTTATATATGGCAGAGTTACAAAAAGGTTTAGAAGGGGTAATTGCATCTCAAACTAAAGTAAGTTCTATCATTGATAGTCAATTAACATATGCAGGTTATGATATTGATGATTTAGCTCAAAATGCTGAGTTTGAAGAAGTTGTCTTCTTGTTATGGCACTACCGATTACCTAATGAAGAAGAATTAAAAGAATTAAAAGAAAAACTTTTTGGATACATGACATTAAATCCTAGAGTGTATAGCCACTTTAAAGAATACGCTACTAGTAACGTGCATCCAATGACAGCGTTAAGAACATCTGTGTCTTATATTGCCCATTTTGATGAACATGCTGAAACTGAAAGCGATGAACAAACAATGGAGCGTGCGATACGTATTCAAGCTAAAATAGCTTCTCTTGTTACAGCATATGCAAGAGTTAGAGAAGGTAAAGATGTTGTAAAACCAAATAACGATTTAAATTATGCTGGTAACTTCTTATATATGTTAAGAGGAGAATTGCCTACAGATATCGAAGTCGAAGCGTTTAACAAAGCGCTTGTATTACACGCAGACCATGAGTTAAATGCCTCAACATTTACAGCAAGATGTGCTGTTTCATCATTATCCGATATGTATTCAGGTATTGTTGCTGCAGTTGGTTCATTGAAAGGTCCACTTCACGGTGGGGCAAATGAACGTGTCATGAGCATGTTATCTGAAGTGAAATCAATTGATGAAGTTGATAATTACATCGATGAAAAAATTGAAAATAAAGAAAAGATTATGGGCTTCGGACACCGCGTATATAAAGATGGTGATCCAAGAGCGAAATACTTAAAAGAGATGAGTAGAAAAATTACAGCAGAAACAGGTCAAAGTCAATTGTTTGATATTTCCGTTAAAATTGCTGATAAGATGAAAGAAGAAAAAGGCTTAATAGCCAATGTGGATTTCTTTAGTGCGACCGTTTATCATAGTATGAATATCGAACATGATTTATTCACTCCAATTTTTGCAGTAAGTAGAACTTCTGGTTGGATTGCACATATCTTAGAACAATATAGAGATAATAGAATTATGCGTCCAAGAGCTGAGTATATTGGTGAAACAGATAGAAAATATGAACCCATAGAAAAAAGATAATAAGTTTAATCATTCATTTTTAAAATATTTATTGTAATAATGAATGTACAAACAATATTTTTAGAAAATATTTAATCAAAAACAAAACACGGAGGTTTTTTTACATGTCAGGAGAAAAAATAGTAAAATCACAAGAAGGTTTAACAGTTCCAAATAATCCAATCATCCCATTTATTATTGGTGATGGTATTGGACCAGATATCTGGAATGCGGCTAGCAGAGTAATCGATGCAGCGGTTGAAGAAGCTTATAACGGTGAAAAGAAAATCGAATGGAAAGAAGTATTAGCTGGACAAAAAGCTTACGATGAAACTGGCGAGTGGTTACCTAAAGAAACACTTGATACGATTAATGAATATTTAATTGCTATTAAAGGTCCTTTAACAACACCAATTGGTGGCGGCATCCGTTCACTTAACGTTGCTTTACGTCAAGAATTAGATTTATTTACATGTCTACGTCCAGTACGTTGGTTCCAAGGCGTTCCATCACCAGTTAAACGTCCTGAAGACACTGATATGGTTATTTTCCGTGAAAATACTGAAGACATTTATGCTGGTATCGAATTCCAAGAAGGCACACCTGAAGTTAAGAAATTAATTGAATTCTTACAAAATGAAATGGGCGCTAAAAATATTAGATTCCCAGAAACATCAGGTATTGGCGTGAAACCAGTTTCTAAAGAAGGTACAGAGCGTTTAGTACGTGCTTCTATAAAATACGCTTTAGAAAATAATCGTAAATCATTAACATTAGTGCACAAAGGTAATATCATGAAATTTACTGAAGGCGCATTTAAACAATGGGGTTATGACTTAGCACATAACGAATTTGGTGATAAAGTATTTACTTGGCAGCAATATGATGAAATTGTTGAAAAAGAAGGTAAAGACAAAGCAAACGAAGCGCAAGAAAAAGCAGAAAAAGAAGGCAAAATTATCGTTAAAGATTCAATTGCTGACATTTTCTTACAACAAATTTTAACACGTCCATCAGATCATGATGTAGTAGCTACAATGAACTTAAATGGTGACTATGTATCTGATGCGTTAGCAGCACAAGTTGGCGGCATTGGTATTGCACCTGGTGCAAACATTAACTATGAAACTGGTCATGCTATTTTTGAAGCTACACATGGTACAGCTCCAAAATATGCAGGATTAAATAAAGTTAACCCATCATCTGAAATTTTAAGTGCAACATTAATGTTAGAACACTTAGGATGGCAAGAAGCTGCAGATAAGATTACTGAATCAATTGAGAAAACAATTGCTTCTAAAGTGGTAACTTACGACTTTGCTCGTTTAATGGACGGTGCTAAAGAAGTTTCTACTTCTGAGTTTGCAGATGAACTTATTAAAAACATCAAATAATACAAATTCGTATTGAGTCTTTAAAGATTCAATACGAATTGATTTTAAAAATACCAACAATATCTTAGGATTTTGTTGGTATTTTTTTGTGATTTTCATAAGTTAGTAAAAAGTGCCTCACAAATAGCATTTAATCCGCATTTTTTAATGTAAATTGTAAATTTAAGAACGTTGTTTGATGTATATTAACTCGAACAATTTCTCTGAATTGCATATTTTCAATGATATAAGTGTTCATGTTGTTAATTAAATGTTAAGATTTTGTTAACGTATGGTTTTTAAAAAAATCAGTGAAATGAAATCAACAGCGCAACAGATTGTTAACATCACAATTACATTAAATTCATGAATACTTAATTTGATCCTTTATTCTAGGTATTGTAAAGTTTATGTGAAAAGAATTTAAAGTATGTTATTTTTATTTAAATATAAGTTATAATTAATTTGTAAACACAAATATGGAGGTATACTATGTCACAAAAAGTACTTGTAGTAGATGATGAGCAATCAATCGTAACCTTATTAAAATATAATTTAGAACAAGCTGGGTATATAGTGGATGTAGCTTATGATGGAGAAGAAGCACTGGAGAAGGTCAATGCTACAAATCCCGAATTAGTTGTGTTAGATGTCATGCTTCCAAAAAAAGATGGAATAGAAGTTTGTAAAACGATTCGTTCTGATAAAAATCTTGTACCCATCTTAATGCTGACAGCTAAAGATGATGAATTTGATCGTGTACTAGGACTAGAACTTGGTGCAGATGATTACATGACTAAACCATTTTCACCAAGAGAAGTAGTAGCAAGAGTCAAAGCTATTTTAAGAAGATCTGCGATGGTTACAGAAGCAGCTCAAATTGAAAATGATGAAGATGACATACTTATTGGTTCAATCAGAATTAGACCAGAATATTTTGAAGTGTATAGAGAAGATGAATTATTAGAATTAACACCAAAAGAATTTGAACTGTTATTATATCTTATCGAAAGACAGGGTAGAGTGATCACACGTGAACATATGTTAAATTCAGTATGGAATTATGAATTCGCGGGTGACTCTAGAATTGTGGATGTACATATTAGTCATTTAAGAGATAAATTAGAAGAAAACCCAAAACAACCTAAACTTATCAAAACAGTACGAGGTTTGGGATATAAGTTGGAGAGACCTAAGGTTTAATGCTGAAGTTTCATCACCGCCTCTTATTTTTATTATGTACCATCGTTATCATTAGCTTTATTATGCTAGGCGCAATCATAACACATGTTATTTATAACACGGTTACTACGGGTCAAGAAGGGGACCTAGAGCATCGTTCAGAGCATTTCGTTAGTTTGTACAACCATGATAAAATAGCTGAAATCAAAGATATTGCTGAAAGTGAAAAATATACTGTAGTTATTGAAAAAGGTAACGATGTCTTGTTGTCCACAAAACAAGGAACTGAGATAAATGAAGATATAAGAAATGATGCTATTCCTTCGAACCTAATTTATGATAAAGTAGCTGATGATCGAAGATATACATTCAAGACTTCAATCAAAGATAAAGATGTTTTGATTAGTGGTGTAAATAATGAAATCTTAGAATTACAAATTGAACTGTGGAAATACACGGCTTTAATTGGTTTAATTGTTTTAGTGATTATTTTCTTTGTCGTTCGAAGTATCAATAGAACGTATATAAGACCTATTAATGAAGTAACGTATGCCACGAACCTTTTGGCTGAGGGGTATTATCATGTGAGGGTGCCAGAGAGCAACGTAAAAGAGACGAGAGAGTTGTTCGTTACTACAAATGAATTAGCTAGACGTTTACAACGTTTAAATCATAAGCAAAAGCTACAATCCAATAGATTAAAAACAACTGTAGAAAGTATTCCGAGTTCTATATTAATGATTGATAAATATGGTGAAATTGTTGTAGCAAATAAAGCATATTATGAGTTATTTACGCCTGAAGAAGCAGTAGAGCATAAAAGTTATGTTGAGTTTATCGATGTTAAAATCCAAAAACTTATTGTTGATGCGTTTAAAGTAGAAAAACCTATTTATGATCAAGTAGAATTAACCATAGATCAAGTGCATCAGAAATATTTTGATACTGCTTGCGTACCAATTTTGTCAAAAACTAAGAAAAATTTATATGGCATGGTTATTGTTATGCATGACATCACAAACCTTAAAAAGCTTGAAAATTTACGTCGTGAATTTGTAGCAAATGTATCACACGAATTAAAAACACCTATTACTTCAATAAAAGGATTTGCTGAAACATTACTAGATGGGGCAAAAAATGATGAACAGGCATTAGATGATTTTTTACAAATAATTTCTAAAGAATCTAATCGCATAGAAACCTTAGTTTTTGATTTACTAGATTTATCTCATGTCGAACAACAATCTGAAATAGAAACTGAATATATTAGTTTGTCTGACATTGCGGAACTAACGATTAAAAATATGCAGACGATTGCTGAAAGTAAAGATATAACAATTGTAAATGAAGTGACACCTGATATTGTCATTGATGCAAATAATGATAAAGTTTCACAAGTTGTTATCAATTTACTATCAAATGCAATTAGTTACTCTAAGGAATCGGATGAAGTTATTGTGCGTGTATATAAAGAGGGCAATAAGCGTATACTAGAAGTAGAAGATTTCGGTATGGGTATAAGTGAAGAAGACCAAAAACATATTTTTGAACGCTTTTATAGAGTAGATAAAGCACGTAGTAGAGATTCAGGTGGCACAGGCTTAGGATTGTCTATTACAAAACATATTATGGAAGCCCATAATGGTAGAACTAATGTAATTAGTAGTCCGAATGAAGGCTCAACATTTAGAATTACATTTTTTGAAACGGAATAAGTATACTTTAAATTTATAATTGTTGTGTGATTTTATACAAATTTAAAATAATAGTCGATCTAATTAACTTTATGTTGTTAGGTCGATTTTTTATATTGCAATGAAAACCAGAAGATATGTCGTATCAATACGGGTAGAGTTATAATTTGTGATAAAATGGATAGTAAATATGTGTTGGAGGTTAAAACATTGAATAAATTAATCTTAGTTGATGGTAACAGTCTTAGCTTTAGAGCTTTTTACGCTTTGCCATTGTTACAAAATAAGGCAGGTATTCATACCAATGCCGTGTATGGTTTTGCGATGTTGCTTGAAAAAATTATAAAAGAAGAACAGCCTACACATTTCTTAGTTGCATTCGATGCTGGAAAGACAACGTTCAGACACTCACAATATAGTGAGTATAAAGGTGGACGTCAAAAAACACCGCCTGAATTAAGTGAACAATTTCCTTATATCAGACAATTATTAGATGCTTATCAAATTAAACGTTATGAGTTAGAGAATTATGAAGCGGATGATATTATCGGTACGCTAAGTAAACAAGCAAATGAAGAAAAATTCCAAACAATTATTGTAACTGGTGACCGAGATTTAACACAACTTGCTACAGATGACGTTACAATCTATTACACTAAAAAAGGTGTGACAGATGTTGATCATTACACACCGGAATTTATTGCAGAAAAATATGATGGTTTGGTACCTGAACAAATTATTGATATGAAAGGCTTAATGGGTGACACTTCAGACAATATTCCAGGTGTTGCAGGTGTTGGTGAAAAAACAGCGATTAAATTATTGAAACAATTTTCAAATGTGGAAAATGTCTACGAACATCTAGATGAAGTCTCTGGGAAGAAATTAAAAGAGAAACTTGAAAATAGCAAAGATGATGCCTTAATGAGTAAGGAACTTGCGACAATTAATTGTGAAAGTCCAATTGAAGTATCCCTAAACGAGACTAAATTACAAGAAAACCCAGATACAAATGATAAAATTGAATTGTTTAAAAAATTAGAGTTTAAACAATTGTTAGACCATATAGACGTTGATGGCAGTAGCTCAAGTGTGGAAGAAATGGAAATCAATATAGCAAGTGATTTTGCACAGGTTGATTTTAACAATTTAGACGCTGCATCTATACATTTTGAATTAGATGGTTCTAATTACTTAAAAGATGACATATTAAAGTTTGCTTTATATGATGGCAAGCACCATGTTGTTATTGATGCACATAAGATGCATGATTATCCAGCACTTATTGCATGGTTAGAAGATAGTACTACTGAAAAGAATGTATATGATGCTAAAAAATCATATGTTGTTGCACATAGATTAGATATTGCGATTAAACACATTGTATTTGATGTGATGTTAGCCAGTTATATTATTGACCCATCACGTACAATAGATGATGTCAATTCAGTTGTTACGAATTATGGTCAATATTATGTACAACAAACCATTGCTATTTATGGTAAAGGCAAAAAAAGACAATTGCCTGAAGATGATGTTCTGAATCACCATGTAGCAACCATTATAGAAGCAATTAGTGCAATTAAGCCTAAAATGGCAGAACAACTAGATGAATATAATCAAACAGATTTACTAAATGATTTAGAATTACCATTGGCACGTATTTTAAGTGAAATGGAAGAAACAGGTATTTATACAGTCGCTAATGATTTAAAAGAAATGGAAAAAGAGATTCAAAGTAAACTAGATGTGTTAATAAAAAATATACATGAAGCTGCAGGAGAGCCATTTAATATCAATTCACCAAAACAGTTAGGTGTTGTATTATTTGAAACATTAGAGTTACCTGTAATTAAAAAAACGAAGACAGGTTATTCCACAGCAGTAGATGTGTTAGAACAATTACAAGGTGAACATTCTATTATTGAGCATATCCTTGAGTATAGACAACTTGCTAAATTACAGTCTACGTATGTAGAAGGATTGCAAAAAGTAATCGCTGAGGATAATCGTATCCATACACGCTTTAACCAAACACTTGCACAAACTGGTAGATTGTCATCTATTGATCCTAACCTACAAAATATACCTATTCGTTTAGAAGAAGGTAGAAAAATTAGAAAAGCTTTTAAATCTACAGACGAAAACAATGTCATATTTGCAGCCGATTACTCGCAGATTGAATTAAGAGTATTGGCGCACATCACGCAAGATGAAAGTATGAAACAAGCATTTATTAATGATGAAGATATTCACACAGCTACAGCTATGAAAGTATTCAATGTACAACCAGATGAAGTTGATAGCACGATGCGTAGACAAGCGAAGGCAGTAAATTTCGGAATTGTTTATGGCATAAGTGATTATGGTCTAAGCCAAAGTTTAGGCATAACAAGAAAACAAGCGAAACAATTTATTGATGATTATTTAGATAGTTTCCCTGGAGTTAAACAATATATGGAAGATATTGTTAAAGACTGCAAAGCTCAAGGCTATGTTGAAACTTTATTACATCGTCGCAGATATATACCAGATATCACAAGTAGAAACTTTAATTTGAGAGGTTTTGCAGAAAGAACTGCGATGAATACACCAATTCAAGGTACAGCTGCAGATATTATTAAATTAGCCATGGTTAATTTTGCAAATGAAGTTAAAGAAACAGATTTCCATGCACAACTATTATTACAAGTGCACGATGAATTGATTTTTGAAGTACCTAAAGAAGAAGTAGAAGCGTTTGGAAAATTCATTGAAAAGATTATGGATAATGCGATAGAGTTAGATGTGCCATTAAAAGTTGAATCTAGCTATGGTCAAACATGGTACGATGCAAAATAGAAAGAAGGTATTATATTGCCTGAATTACCAGAAGTAGAACATGTAAAAAGAGGTATTAAACCTTTTGTTAAAGGACAAACAATTGAATCAGTTACTTTTTCTGACAAAGTGCATGAAGGTAAAGCAAACCAACGTGAGACGATAATTAAAGGTTTAGAATTAGATACGTTCAGACGCTTTACTGAGCATTTTACAATTAGTGATATAGATAGACGAAGTAAGTATATCGTTTTCTACTTAGAGAAAAACGGTGAAGAAAGAATACTTATTAGCCATCTAGGTATGGCTGGTGGTTTCTTTGTGGTCGATAAGATAGAGGATATTAGTGTTCCAAATTATCGTAAACATTGGCATGTTATATTTAAATTAAATAATGATAAGTTGCTTGTCTATTCTGATATTCGCCGCTTCGGTGAAATTAGAAATGTGCCATCATTTGAGGCGTATCCCTCATTTTTAGAAATTGCTCCAGAGCCATTTGATGAAGAAGCAATGCCACATTATTTATCATGGTTTAATAAAAAACTTTACCAAAACAAGCCTATTAAGCAAATGATTTTAGATCATCGGGTCATTTCCGGCTGTGGTAACATTTATGCGTGTGAAGCGCTTTTTAGAGCAGGTATCCATCCAGCGCGTCTATCAAAAGAGTTGAATAATCAAGAACGAGAAATATTATTTTATTATGTTCGAGATGTATTAGAAGCGGGTATAAAATATGGTGGAACGAGCATATCTGATTATCGTCATGCAGACGGTAGTACAGGTACGATGCAATTACATCTTAATGTTTATAAACAAAATATATGTAAAGTGTGTGGAAGTGATATTGAAACTCAAGTTATTGCAACGAGAAATAGTCATTTCTGCGCTACATGTCAAAAATAAAGGAAGAGTGATATTATGCCAAAGGTTATAGGACTAACAGGTGGTATCGCATCAGGTAAATCCAGTGTTTCGGAATTATTAACCATACATGGTTTTAAAGTCGTAGATGCAGATGTTGCATCACGCCAAGCAGTAGAAAAAGGTACCAAAGGACTAGAACAAGTTAAAGAAGCATTTGGAGAAGAAGCGATAGATGAAGATGGCAATATGAATCGATCATATGTAGGAGATGTCATATTTAATCATCCAGAGAAAAGATTGGAATTAAATGAAATTATTCATCCTATTGTTAGAGACATCATGGAAGATGAAAAAGAAGCTTATCTTGAGCAAGGCTATAATGTCATTATGGATATTCCGTTATTATTTGAAAATGACTTACAAGATACAGTGGATGAGGTTTGGTTAGTATACACTTCTGAAAGTATTCAAATTGATAGATTGATGGAACGTAATAATTTATCAATGGAAGATGCGAAAGCACGTGTTTATAGTCAAATTTCAATCGATAAAAAACGTAGAATGGCGGATCGTGAAATTGATAACCGTGATACGAAATTAGAATTGAAGCAGAACTTAGAAAGAATGCTTGTAGAAGAAGGCTATATTTACAACAATACTGAAGAAGAAGCGCAGTAAATCATCTTTTTAAGTGAGTTTTTAAATGATAATTATCGTATGCTTGATTTAATATACATTAGTATGGTTTAATAAGTGTATTTTGAAGTACTACTCAACTTATAATCTAAGTTTGAGTAGTACTTTTTTACTATGATTTCAAATTATACAGATGAAATTATCTCGAAAAGGTCTCTTTAAGCTCTTAGGTAAGCGGAATTCAAATTTTTTTGATTTTATTTTAGAAAACGCTTTCTTGTACTTTTATTTATGTTATACTATTTCCATAAAGTATAACACAAAAACAAGGGGTGCTTTGAATGAGGACAAATATTGCAATTAATGGAATGGGTAGAATAGGAAGAATGGTATTAAGAATCGCTTTGAAAAATAAGGATTTAAATGTAGTAGCAATTAATGCGAGCTACCCGCCTGAAACGATTGCCCACCTAATTAATTATGATACAACTCATGGTGCTTACGATTTAAAAGTAGAGCCTATAGAAAATGGGGTCAAAGTCGATAACCATGAGATTAAGCTTGTAGCAGAAAGAAATCCTGAGCACTTACCTTGGGAAGCGCTAAACATCGATATCGTTATTGAGGCTACCGGAAAATTCAATCGTGGAGATAAAGCTGTTGCACATATTAATGCAGGTGCTAAAAAAGTATTGCTCACGGGTCCATCTAAAGGTGGAAAAGTCCAAATGATTGTCAAAGGTGTTAATAATAAACAATTAGATATCGAACAGTATGACATATTTAGCAATGCTTCATGTACGACTAACTGTATTGGCCCGGTTGCTAAAGTATTAAATGATCAATTTGGTATACAAAATGGTTTGATGACAACGGTTCATGCAATTACGAATGATCAAAATAATATAGATAATCCGCATAAAGATTTAAGACGTGCGCGTTCTTGTAATGAAAGTATTATTCCAACTTCAACAGGTGCTGCAAAGGCATTAACAGAAGTACTACCTGAATTAGATGGTAAATTACATGGTATGGCATTAAGAGTGCCAACGAAGAATGTTTCATTAGTAGATTTAGTCGTTGATTTAGACACGAATGTAACGGCTGAACAAGTCAATCAAGCATTTAAAGATAATAACTTAGGCGGTGTGATTGCAACAGAAGATGCACCTTTAGTATCTATGGACTTTAATACAAATCCACATTCAGCAATTATTGATACACAAAGCACAATGATTATGGGTGACAATAAAGTCAAAGTAATCGCTTGGTATGATAACGAATGGGGCTATTCAAATAGGGTTGTAGATGTGGCTGAACAAATAGGTCAATTACTCAAAAATGATGTTGGAGCTGTCACAAATTAAAGTACACATTTATAACATTTAATAATTAACTAATGGATTAAATGCTAAGAATCCACAATGTTTAGACTGTACGACATGATGATAGAAAGTGTTATATATACTCCTTTTGAAGTAATGCACATTGTTAGTGCTTACTTTGAAAGGAGTTTTCAATTTGTCGTTTAAACCTATATACTAGATGATTGTAGAAAAAAGTAATGATGAAATTACTTAGCATGTTAAACTTACTATCATAGAGACGCAATTAGCATGTTAAATTCTATCAATATTTGGAATATTAGTGATAAAAATTACATAATGCAATAAGTATTTTACATGTGTCATAGTGATTCTTTTGTGACATACATATTTATAGTATAATGATAAGTAATCAAAACGAGAGGGTGATAATTCGATGAAATGCCCGAAATGTAATTCGACT
The DNA here is from genome assembly GCF_000294465.1 of Staphylococcus sp. OJ82. NCBI lineage: Bacteria > Bacillati > Bacillota > Bacilli > Caryophanales > Staphylococcaceae > Staphylococcus > Staphylococcus sp. OJ82. The sequence continues at coordinate 26,220 of NZ_ALPU01000008.1, forward strand.
CATTCTCGTGTTGTAGACTCTAGACATGCAGATGAAGTTAATGCGATTCGACGTAGAAGAGAATGTGAAAAGTGTAGTACGAGATTCACAACTTTTGAACATATAGAAAAAAGACCACTCATTGTGGTAAAAAAAGATGGTACGCGAGAACAATTTTCACGTGAAAAGATTTTAAATGGATTGGTGCGTTCATGTGAAAAAAGACCAGTCCGTTATCAACAATTAGAAGATATTACGAATAATGTTGAATGGAAGTTACGTGATGAAGGACATGCAGAAATTTCTTCAAGAGAAATTGGAGAGCATGTGATGAATTTACTTATGCACGTAGACCAAGTGTCGTATGTAAGATTTGCATCTGTATATAAAGAGTTTAAGGATGTAGATCAACTATTACAATCTATGCAAGGTATTTTAGCTGGAAATAAACGGAGTGATTCTTAAATGGGGTTACAATCATATGATTATGGTTTGAGACCACATGATAATTTTACTGTTGTGCGCAATTTCTATTTGAACAGTAAGCATTTAGAAATTTTAAATAGATTGTTTACACCAATGATTGGTGCAAATGCAATTGGTTTATATCATTATTTGAATCAGTTTGTTGAATATGAAACGGATTCTGTATTGACGCATTATATAATTATGAGTGAGTTAAAGATTAATTTATTAGAATTTAGAAAAGATATGGACTTATTAGAGGGAATTGGTTTAGTTAAAACATTAGTGAATCATGATGCGCAGCATTCGTCTTTTGTTTATCAGCTTGTCCAACCACCATCAGCAAAACAATTTTTCAGTGATCCAATGTTATCAGTGTATTTGTTTAGTGAAGTAAGCAAACAACGCTATCAACAATTGAAACGCCATTTTGAACATAAAAAGCAAATTGACTTTAGCAAGTATCAAGATGTGACACGAAATTTCACTGATGTGTTTAAAGTACCTAACAAGTCATTAGATGACAATACAAATGAAATCCAAAGTGAAACGGCATATGAAGGTTTAAACTTGTCACAAGTGCACTTTGATTTTGAAACATTATATGATTTATTGCAAAACCACTTTATCAGCACAAAAATTATTGATAAAGAAGCCAAAGCTTTAATTACACAAATCGCGACTTTATATGGTTTGACGCCGGAGCCGATGAAACGTATCATTTTAAAATCGATAACAAGCGCGCAAGAACTTTCGTTTGAAGAATTAAGAAAACATGCAAGAACCTATTATTTGATGGAGCATGAACAACAAATGCCATCTTTAAATATCAAAACTAACAATTATGCAGATAGTACAACTCAAGCTACTCAAGTGCAGAATAACAACCGAACGCAAGATGAGGAAAAATCTGTTACTTGGCTAAAACAATTAGAAGAAACAAGTCCCATAGATATGTTAGCGTCTTGGTCAGAATCTGAACCAACAACACAACAAAAGTATATGATTGAAGAATTAGTAGAACGTGAACAATTGTCATTCGGTGTCATTAATATACTGTTACAATTTGTGATGTTGAAAGAAGATATGAAGCTACCTAAGACTTACATTTTTGAAATAGCATCAAATTGGAAGAAAAAAGGCATCAAAACAGCTGAACAAGCATATAATTATGCGATAAAAGTGAATCAACCTAAGACGGAAAACAAATCATCTAAGTCTTATTATAAACAAAAACAATTAGCATCGAGAGAAATGACACCGAAATGGTTAGAAGAACGAGATAATAAAACAGAAACTGACACTTCAAATAATAATGAAGATGATGAAAAATTGAAGAATGATAGAGAACAGTTTTTAAATCAACTTAAAGATAGATGGAAGGAGGACAAGTAGATGAAACCATTTAATCAAATTATGGGTGATTCAAATGATTTATCAAAAAAAATTGCCAAGATAAAAAAAGATGTCATCAATGATCCAGACGTTAAACAGTTTTTAGAGTCGCATAAAGCTGAACTGACAAATGCGATGATAGATGAAGATTTGAATATTTTACAAGAATATAAAGATCAAGAAAAGCGTTATGATGGTCATAAACTAAAAGACTGTCCCAATTTTGTGACAGGTCATATTCCTGAATTATATATCGAACATAATCATATAAAAATTCGCTATTTACCTTGTCCTTGTAAAATTAAACACGATGAAGAACGGTTTAATAAACATTTAATTACATCGCACCATATGCAACGTGACACACTAGACGCAAAACTTGAAGATATATATATGGATAGAAGAGATCGATTAGATGTCGCAATGGCTGCTAACCAAATTTGTGAAAAAATAACAAATAAAGAGCCCCAAATTAAAGGTTTGTATTTACATGGCCCATTTGGTACTGGTAAATCATTTATCCTTGGTGCAATTGCAAATCAATTAAAAACTGAAAAAATCCCATCTACAATTGTTTATCTACCAGAATTTATCCGTTCACTTAAAGGCGGATTTAAAGATGGTACTTTTGAAACGAAACTCTCTAGAGTAAGAGAAGCAAATATATTAATGTTAGATGATATAGGTGCTGAAGACATTACACCATGGGCAAGAGATGAAGTGATTGGCCCACTGTTACATTATCGTATGGTTCAAGAGTTACCTACATTTTTCAGTTCTAATTTAAGTTTTGAAGAATTAGAATATCATCTCTCTGTCACGCGAGACGGCACAGAAAAAACTAAGTCTGCAAGAATCATGGAAAGAATCAAAACATTATCAACACCATATTTCTTAGAAGGAAAAAATTACAGGAACGATTGAAATCTAAAATAAATGTTGTATAATATAATTAAATCTAAATCATAACAAATGAAATGAAGACGAGATGAATAAGCCACTACTTCACAGAGAACCAGTAAAAGATGAGATGCTGGTAAGTAAGTTTATTCATTACTACTTCATAATTGATGTTGTAATGAACATCCGGCTCAAGACCGTTATCTTACGTAGAGTAAAGTTATTACATCATAACTTTAATTTAGGGTGGTACCGCGAAGACCTCGTCCCTTTTAGGGATGGGGTCTTTTTGTTTTTGAGTCTAATTCAGTATAAACATCATTTCATTTTGATTTAAGTGCTTGAATAAATAGGAGGGTTTTTATGGAGCAAATAAATATTAAATTTCCAGATGGCAATTCAAAAGTGTTTGATAAAGGTACAACTACAGAAGATATTGCACATTCTATAAGTCCAGGATTAAGAAAAAAAGCTGTAGCTGGTAAATTAAATGGACAACTCATTGATTTAACTAGACCAATTGACGAAGATGGCTCAATTGAAATCGTTACACCTGGTTCTGATGAAGCGCTAGAAGTATTACGTCATTCTACTGCACATCTTATGGCACAAGCCTTAAAACGCCTCTATGGTAATGTTCATTTTGGTGTTGGCCCGGTAATTGATGGTGGATTTTATTATGACTTTGATATGGAAGAAAGTATTTCATCAGATGATTTTGAAAAAATAGAAAAAACAATGAAACAAATTGTTAATGAAAACTATCCAATTGAACGTAAAGTGGTTTCTAGAAATGAAGCTAAATCATTTTTCTCAGACGACCCATATAAGCAAGAATTAATCGATGCTATTCCAGAAGATGAAAATGTGACTTTATATTCCCAAGGAGAGTTCACTGATTTATGTCGTGGTGTTCATGTACCATCTACTTCTAAAATAAAAGAATTTAAATTATTATCAACAGCTGGCGCTTATTGGCGTGGAAATAGTGATAATAAAATGTTACAACGTATATACGGCACAGCATTTTTCGATAAAAAAGAATTGAAAGCACATTTGAAAATGTTGGAGGAACGCAAAGAGCGTGATCACCGTAAAATTGGCAAAGATTTAGAACTATTTGCTAACAACCCTTTAGTAGGTGCAGGTTTGCCACTTTGGTTGCCTAACGGTGCTACAATTCGTCGTGAAATTGAACGTTATATTGTAGATAAAGAAGTAAGTATGGGTTATGACCATGTTTATACTCCTGTAATGGCCAACGTTGATTTATATAAAACATCAGGTCATTGGGACCATTATCAAGAAGACATGTTCCCAACAATGAAATTAGATGAACATGAAGAAATGGTCTTAAGACCAATGAACTGTCCGCACCATATGATGATTTATGCAAATAAACCACATTCATATCGTGAATTGCCTATTAGAATTGCTGAATTAGGTACTATGCATCGTTATGAAGCGAGTGGTGCGGTTTCTGGTTTACAACGTGTCCGCGGAATGACATTAAATGATGCGCATATTTTTGTACGTCCGGACCAAATTAAAGAAGAGTTCAAACGTGTTGTAAATTTAATTGTTGATGTATACAAAGATTTCAACTTTGAAAATTATAAGTTCCGTGTAAGTTATAGAGATCCTGAAGATAAAGAAAAATACTTCGATGACGATGACATGTGGAATAAAGCAGAAAGTATGTTAAAAGAAGCGGTAGATGAACTTGGTTTAGATTATGAAGAAGCAGTAGGCGAAGCAGCCTTCTATGGTCCGAAACTTGACGTACAAGTTCAAACTGCTATGGGCAAAGAAGAAACATTATCTACAGCCCAATTAGACTTCTTGTTACCAGAGAAATTTGATTTAACTTATATTGGTAATGATGGAGAACAACATAGACCAGTAGTCATTCACCGTGGTGTAGTATCTACTATGGAACGTTTCGTCGCATTCTTAACTGAAGAAACAAAAGGTGCATTTCCTGCATGGTTAGCACCAAAACAAGTAGAAATTATACCTGTTAACGTTGATTTACATTATGATTATGCTAGACACATTCAAGACGAGCTTAAATCTCAAGGTGTAAGAGTTGAAATTGATGATCGAAATGAAAAAATGGGTTATAAAATTAGAGAAGCACAAATGCAAAAAATACCTTACCAACTCGTTGTAGGGGACAAAGAAGTAGAAAACAATGAAGTAAATGTACGAAAATATGGTTCCCAAGATCAAGAAACGTTAGAAAAAGAAGAATTCATTTGGAATTTACTCGATGAGATTAGATTGAAAAAACAAAGATAGTCTTGAAACTCTTGAAGAAATCATGTATATTACAGAATAGTGAAGTTAGTTCACATTCATATTAAAATTAAATTTGAGTTAGAGGTTGCATTTTCAATGAGTAATTATTCAGAAGCCGAATGGGGCATATGTTGAATAATAGAAAGGTGAAGATGCCGAAACTTGTATTGTCCATTAACTATACAGGTTGGGCCAGTTATCGAAAGAAACTGGACTGTCACATATGTGATGTGCTACCTATATAAATGCTATTATTAAAATGGTTGCATATCTAATAGGTATGCAACCATTTTATTTTTAGTCAAATGATTATCATAAATACGTTAACGGGAAAGAGCGAAAATTATAATTGTTGTGTAATTCATATAGTTAATTACAATGAACTACTGCTCAAACTATAAATAGTATGAATCTTAATCATATAGTAAGTTAACCTCTATATTTAAGGAAGGGAAGCGTCTATGGCAAAACAAGTGAATCAAAATGATGGTGTTCAAAGGGGGCTGAAAGATCGCCATATATCCATGATTGCAATTGGAGGTTGTATTGGGACTGGTTTATTTATGACTTCTGGTGGTGCAATACATGATGCAGGTGGTTTAGGTGCGCTCTTAGCCTTCGCAATCATTGGAGCGATGGTATTCTTCCTCATGACTTCTCTAGGAGAAATGGCAACATATTTACCAGTGTCAGGATCATTTAGTACATATGCTACACGTTTTGTTGATCCATCTCTAGGATTCGCATTAGGTTGGAACTATTGGTTTAACTGGGTAATTACTGTTGCAGCCGATGTAACGATTGCTGCACAAGTAATACAGTATTGGACACCAATGTCAGGTATTCCAGCTTGGAGTTGGAGCTGTCTATTCTTAATTATTATATTTGGACTGAATGCATTGTCCGTTAGAGTATTTGGCGAAAGTGAATATTGGTTTGCTTTGATTAAAGTAGTTACTGTGATTATCTTTATTGCAATCGGTTTATTGACAATAGTTGGTATCATGGGTGGAGAGTTTGTTGGTTTTGACACGTTCACTCAAGGTAGTGGTCCTATTTTAGGTGATGGCTTTGGAGGAAGTATCTTAGCGATTTTAGGTGTGTTCTTGGTAGCAGGCTTTTCATTCCAAGGTACTGAACTTATTGGTATTACAGCAGGAGAGTCTGAAAATCCAGAGCGCGCGGTTCCTAAGGCAATTAAACAAGTATTCTGGAGAATATTGATATTCTATATTCTTGCAATCTTTGTAATTGGTATGTTGATACCATACGATAGTCCATCACTTATGGGTGGCGGAGATGATATTTCAACTTCACCATTTACACTTGTATTCCAAAATGCAGGGCTAGCATTTGCAGCCTCATTCATGAATGCTGTTATACTGACTTCGGTATTATCAGCAGGTAACTCAGGTATGTATGCTTCAACACGTATGCTATATTCAATGAGTAAAGATAAGCTTGCATATCCTATATTTGGTAAAACAAATAGAAGTGGTGTACCGTATGTATCATTACTCGCTACAGCAGTAATCGTAGTAATTATCTTTGTATTACAACATTTAAGCGGTGACGCTTATGAATATATCGTTGCTGCAAGTGGTCTGACTGGTTTTATTGCATGGGTTGGTATTGCAGTCAGTCATTACAGATTTAGAAAAGCTTTTGATAAACAAAACTATGATAAATCAAAATTAAAATATAAAGCTAAATTATTCCCATTTGGGCCTATTTTTGCAGGTATCTTGTGTGTACTTGTAATTATTGGACAAGATGTTGATTTCATCCAATCAGGAGATTTTGATCTCAATAGATTTGTTATCACATATATGGGTATTCCAGTATTCTTAGCATTCTTCATTTATCATAAACTACGTTATAAAACAAAAATAATACCATTAGAACAAGTGGATTTAAGACAAAATGTTAAAATGGATGATAAATAAATAGAAAAGCTGTTGACTTGCTAATGAATTGTTGCTAAGATAGGTAATGTTGAATACGAAACGAACCAAGTAGAAGCTCCCGCTTCTCACCTGTTGCGACACTAATAGTAGTTGGCAGGTCTATATACATACGACATTGTTGTGTGTAAAGAAGAGCGGGTATATTATATACTCGCTCTTTTTCTTGGGATAATTTCGTAAAAATCTTGGAGGTGTCAACCATAGCAAAAGATCAGACTCAAGTTAACGAAAAGATTCGTGCAAAAGAATTACGTTTAATCGGACATGACGGAGAACAGATCGGTATTAAATCTAAAGCAGAAGCTTTAGAAATGGCAGAGCGCGTAGAACTCGATGTAGTTATTATGTCGCCTAACGCTAAACCACCTGTTGCAAAAATCATGGATTATGGTAAGTACAAATTCGAACAACAGAAAAAAGAAAAAGAAATGAAGAAGAAACAAAAAGTTATTAACCTTAAAGAAATTCGTTTAAGTCCAACAATTGAGGAACATGATTTCCAAACTAAATTGAAGAACGGACGTAAATTCTTAGAAAAAGGCGACAAATGTAAAGTTTCAATTCGTTTCAGAGGGCGTGCTATTACGCATAAAGAAATTGGTCAACGCGTATTAGAAAAATTTGCAGAAGAATGTAAAGATATCGCTACAATTGGGCAAAGACCTAAAATGGATGGACGCCAAATGTTCATCATGCTCAACCCACTTAACGAAAAATAAAAAGATACTACAGGAGGAATTGAATCATGCCTAAAATGAAAACACACCGTGGAGCAGCAAAACGTGTTAAAAGAACTGGTTCAGGTAAATTAAAACGTTCTAGAGCTTTCACTTCACATATGTTTGCAAACAAAACAACTAAACAAAAACGTAAATTACGTAAAGCTTCATTAGTGAGCAAATCAGATATGAAACGCGTTAAACAATTATTAGCTTATAAAAAATAAGTAACGACAGATAAAAAAAGATTGAAGATATTTTGAGGAGGAATTTATTATGCCACGTGTTAAAGGTGGAACGGTAACAAGAGCTCGTCGTAAAAAGACGATTAAATTAGCTAAAGGTTACTTTGGTTCAAAAAGAACTTTATATAAAGTAGCAAAACAACAAGTAATGAAATCAGGACAGTACGCATTCCGCGACCGTCGTCAAAGAAAACGTGATTTCCGTAGATTATGGATTACACGTATTAATGGAGCTGCACGTCAACATGACATGAGCTATTCAAGATTAATGAACGGTTTGAAAAAAGCTGGAATCGATGTTAACCGTAAAATGCTTTCTGAAATTGCTATTTCAGATGAAAAAGCTTTCGGTGAATTAGTTGCTAAAGCTAAAGACGCTTTAAAATAATTCTCAAATAAAGAGATGTACAATTCGTACATCTCTTTATTTTTGTATCTATTAACGTTTTGATAAATAACTATCATTTGATAAAATGGCTTAGAAGCCATATATGAAGGAGAAATTTATGTCTAAATTTGATGAAATGATTACGGTAGTACCAAGAACAATTTTATTTAATAGTGAAAAGAATCAATTTAACGGTTTTCTTGATAAAAATTCTGAAAAGGGTCAAGATATCTTTGACGCACTTTCAAAGTATGAAATTAAGCGTCGTGGAGATATGGAGGAAGATCCGACATATAAACAATTGGTATCTTATTGTATTTTAGAAAATGAGAACGATGAAATTTTAGTGTATGAGAGATTAGCAGGTGGTGGAGAATCACGTTTGCATGGTCAATCTTCAATAGGTGTCGGTGGACATATGAACGATGTGAAAGGTGCTGAATCTATTAATGAAGTATTGCGTATTAATGCACAAAGAGAACTTGAAGAAGAAGTAGGTCTGTCAGATAGTAAATCACAAAATTTAGCATACATAGGTTTTATTAATGATGATACAAATGAAGTTGGCGAAGTTCATTTAGGTGTAGTGTTCAAAATTAAAGTGAATAGTAATGATGTTGAAGCTAAAGAAACAGATACCTTAAAAATAAAATGGGTGAATCAAAGTAAAATAGATAATTATGATGATTTTGAAACATGGAGTACGTTAATATTACAGTCAATACAATAGAGGTGCATAAAAATGTCTGATATCATTCCCTTTCCACGTTCAAAAGATAAACTAATAAGAGAAATCAAACAATCTTTTAACAATAATGAATTAGATCAAATGTATGACCTGTTTGAAGATTTTGAAAAACAATTTGAATTAGATGAGCAAATGTCTCTATTGAAATGTGCCATGTTATACAAAATGGGACATTATCTTGAACTGCGTGAAGAAGCTATCATTTTACTGAAACAAGGTATTACTAAGTATGATGACCTTATGGTTTATTATGTAAAAAGTTTAAACGGGTTAGGACAATATTTTGAAGTCGTTGACGTCATTAATCAAATTATTGATGAAGTCAATGATCATAAAACGAGAATGGAACTATTTCCATTAAAAGAATATGCCCTAAGTCAAATTGATAAACATAATGCGCATGCAGCAGAAATGCTCCGTGATTTTGAGTCGTTGTCATTGCGTGAACAAATTAGTACAATCTTAACTTTAATAGATCATAATCAGTATCGTTATCAAGAAACAGTGGTAAATATTATTAATGAAATTGAACTTGAACCGAATGTTGTGAGTATAATGCTTGAATATTTACGTTTTGCCGGATACAATCAAAACATTCGTGTTCAGAAATTTGGTTATACAGTTGAAGTGAATCCAAATCATCTTTCTGGTCTTGAACAAACGCTATTTAAGATTAAAATTATTCCAGAAGTCATTAAGCAAATGGAAGATGATGCAGCACAAATTGTAGAAGAAGCACTTCATCTTATGAACAACCATGCTATTTTACTTTACCCGTTAGATATAGAGAGCATAGCATCTGAAAATGAATGGATTGAAGCTTACACAAACTATTTCAAATCAATGTTAGGTTTAGAAAGCTTAGACACAACTAATACTATTGTTAATTTAATTACTTCAATTGATATGCATGAATAATTAATGTTTAAATTTTTGGGTAATTAATAATAGTAGTAAAATAATAATTAAATTAATTTCAATTATTCATTCAATATTATTTGTAAACTCAGTGTTTGTGTAGAGCATTGACGTATGATATAATAATGAAGTTGAAAAAATAAAATAGGATATTCATGGAGGTTTTTATACATGACAGCAACTTGGGAAAAAAAGGAAGGTAACGAAGGAGTATTAACCGTTACAGTTCCAGCAGAAAAAGTAGACAAAGCAATTGATCAAGCTTTCAAAAAAGTAGTTAAACAAATAAACGTGCCAGGTTTCCGTAAAGGGAAAGTACCTCGCCAAATTTTTGAACAACGCTTTGGCGTAGAAGCACTATATCAAGATGCCGTTGATATCTTATTACCAGAAGCTTATGGTGAAGCTATTGACGAAACTGGAATTAAACCAGTTGATCAACCAGAAATCAATGTAACTACAATGGAAAAAGGTAGCGATATGACATTCGAAGCGAGTGTAGTAGTTGAACCTGAAATTGAGTTAGGAGACTATAAAGGTCTTGAAATTGAAAAACAAAATGTTGAATTAACTGAAGAAGAATTACAAGAATCAATTGATCACCAATTAGGTCACTTAGCTGAAATGGTAGTTAAAGAAGATGGTGCTGTTGAAGATGGTGACACAGTTAACATCGACTTTGATGGTTACGTTGACGGCGAACAATTTGAAGGTGGACAAGCTGAAGGCTATGACCTTGAAATTGGTTCAGGTTCATTTATTCCAGGATTCGAAGAACAATTAGTTGGTGTTAAAATTGGAGAAGAAAAAGATGTTACTGTAACTTTCCCAGAAGAATACCATGCTGAAGAATTAGCTGGAAAAGAAGCTACTTTCAAAGCTAAAGTAAATGAAATTAAATATAAAGACGTTCCAGAACTAACAGATGAGATTGCGAATGAATTAGACGCAGAAGCAAACACTGTTGATGAATACAAAGAAAACTTACGTAAAAAACTAACTGAGCAAAAAGAAACTGACGCTGAGAATAATCAAAAAGAAGAAGCAATTAGCAAAGCATCAAATAATGCTTCGGTTGAAATTCCAGACGCTATGATTAACACTGAGTTAGATCGTATGGTTCAAGAATTTGGACAACGTATGCAACAACAAGGTCTTAATTTAGAAACTTATTACCAAATTTCTGGTCAAGATGAATCGCAATTAAGAGAACAAATGAAAGATGATGCAGAAGAACGTGTTAAAACAAACTTAACATTAACTGCTATTGCTGATGCAGAAGAAATTGAAGTAACTGAAGCTGATATCGATAAAGAATTAGAAAAAATGAGTGGACAATTTAATATGTCAGTAGAAGATATTAAACAAACACTTGGTAATACTGATATCGTAAAAAATGATGTTCGTATCCAAAATGTTATCGATTTATTAGTTAAAGAAGCAAAATTAGTAGAACCATCTAAAGATGACACTGAAGCGTAACTAAATATAAAAAGAGCAAATTATTTTGTGAATTATATGTTGGTCGTTTAATATAGTAAACCAGTAGCAGATGCATTCAAATAATGTATCTGCTACACTATTTTTAAAGCAAATAACTTGTGAAAGTTGTAAGTTGCATATTAAAATGCTATTTAGTATAGTCTTTAGGGAATAGGGGTGTAAATAGAATGTTCAAATTCAACGAAGATGAAGAAAATTTAAAATGTTCTTTCTGTGGCAAAGACCAAGATCAAGTTAAAAAGTTAGTTGCAGGAAGTGGCGTTTATATTTGTAATGAGTGTATTGAGTTATGTTCAGAAATTGTAGAAGAAGAATTAGCTCAATCGGAACCTGAAGGGTTAACTGAATTACCAACTCCAAAAGAAATTATGAACCAATTGAATGATTATGTAATCGGTCAAGAAAAGGCTAAGAAATCATTAGCTGTAGCTGTTTACAATCATTATAAACGTGTACAGAATTTAGGACCAAATGAAGATGAAGTTGAATTACAAAAAAGTAATATCGCTTTAATTGGACCTACTGGTAGTGGTAAAACACTTTTAGCACAAACATTAGCTAGAACATTAGATGTACCTTTTGCAATTGCTGATGCTACAAGTTTAACTGAAGCTGGTTACGTAGGTGACGATGTTGAAAACATCTTACTACGCTTAATGCAAGCAGCTGATTTTGATATTGATAAAGCTGAAAAGGGTATTATTTATGTCGATGAAATTGACAAAATAGCTAGAAAATCAGAAAATACATCTATTACTCGTGATGTATCTGGTGAAGGTGTACAACAAGCACTGCTTAAAATATTAGAAGGTACAACTGCAAGCGTACCACCACAAGGCGGTCGTAAGCATCCTAACCAAGAGTTAATTCAAATTGACACAACTAACATTTTATTTGTTCTTGGTGGTGCCTTTGATGGTATAGATGAAGTAATTAAACGTAGATTAGGTGAGAAAGTGATCGGATTTGCAAGTAGTGAAGCTTCAAAATATGATGAAGATGCAATACTTGAACAAATCAGACCTGAAGATTTACAATCTTACGGTTTGATTCCAGAATTTATCGGTCGTGTTCCTATTGTTGCTAACTTAGAAACATTAGATGTAGACGCCCTGAAAAATATTCTAACTCAGCCTAAAAATGCTTTAGTGAAACAATATACTAAAATGTTAGAGCTTGATGATGTAGAGTTGGTATTTACTGACGAAGCATTATCTGCAATCAGTGATAAAGCAATTGAACGTAAAACAGGCGCACGTGGTCTTCGTTCAATTATAGAAGAAGCGTTAATTGATATTATGTATGACGTGCCTTCATCTGAAGGTGTTGTAAAAGTCGTGATTACAGAAGAAACAATTAATGAAGAAAAAAATCCTGAACTATACGATAAAGAAGGCAACCTTGTAAACAAGGAACAAACTTCTGCTTAAATTAGGTGAATCGAATGCCCTAAGTTGTATATATGCAACTTAGGGCATTTATTTTTAAAAATAAAGTATAGGTAAAATAAAAATACATATTCATATAAGTCATAGTGTAATATAATAAACAATGAGTTAAGAAGAAAAGAGGGACGATAATGAAAGTTAATCCTAATGAAATAGAATTATTAATTAGTGCAGTAAAACCGGAACAGTATCCAGAAACCGGTTTAAGTGAAGTTGGCCTAAGTGGTAGATCTAACGTAGGTAAGTCAACGTTTATCAATAGTATGATTGGTCGAAAGAATATGGCAAGAACATCCCAACGACCTGGTAAGACACAAACACTTAATTTCTATAATATAGATAATCAACTTGTATTTGTTGATGTGCCTGGTTATGGCTATGCGAAAGTAAGCAAATCGCAACGTGAAGCATTTGGTAAAATGATTGAAAGATATATTTCACAAAGAGAATCATTGAAGCTTGTAATTCAACTTGTTGATTTACGACATAACCCAACAGAAGACGATATTATTATGTACAATTATCTTAAATACTATGAAATTCCAACACTAGTTGTAGCTACGAAAGAAGATAAAATTGCTAAGGGTAAAGTACAGAAGCATTTAGCGAAGATTCAGCAAAAATTAGAAATGGAAGCTGAGGACGAGATTATAAGCTATTCTTCAATTAAAAAAGATAAACAACAAAAAATATGGGATATGATTGAAAGTTATTTGTAATCATTACATTGAAGAAATATGTTTTGCTATAAATAGGTTGAATTTAGTATAATTATGTCAACATTTTGAATGTAAATTAGAAGAATTATAATTTACTCGAGCAAGATGGTTAACTCATGTCGTAATTGTGTTATAATTTACTTATTGTAATATGTATGGAGGGCGTTATAAATGCATTTAATTGCGGTTAGCATAAATCATCGTACAGCAGATGTAGCATTGAGAGAAAAAGTTGCTTTTAAAGATGATGCCATACGTTCAGCCAATGTTGATTTATTTGAAACAAAATCTATTTTAGAAAATGTTATATTATCAACTTGTAATCGCACAGAAGTATACGCAGTTGCGGATCAAATTCATACAGGTCGTTATTATATACAACGATTTTTAGCGAGATCTTTTGGATTTGATGTTGAAGATATTAAAGAAATGACTGAAGTAAAAGTGGGGGACGACGCAGTAAATCATTTATTGCATGTTACTTCAGGCTTAGATTCTGTTGTTCTTGGTGAAACTCAAATTCTTGGACAAATTAGAGATGCATTCTTATTAGCTCAAGAAGAAGATACAACAGGTACTATATTTAATCATCTTTTCAAACAAGCAATTACTTTTGCGAAAAAAGCTCATAATGAAACAGATATTGCAGACAATGCAGTAAGTGTTTCTTATGCGGCTGTTGAACTAAGCAAAAAAGTATTTGGCAAAATTGACAACAAGCAAGCTTTGATTATTGGTGCAGGGGATATGAGTGAATTGTCACTCTTGAATTTAATTGGTTCAGGTGTCACAGATATTACAGTTGTTAATAGAACATTGAGTAAAGCTCAAAAATTAGCAATGAAACATCATGTGAAATTTGAATCAATGGAATCATTACCAAAACTTTTAGCTAATGTGGACATTGTTATCAGTTCAACAAGTTCAGACGAATATATTGTGACAAATGATATGATGCGTTCTATTTCAACAGAACGTAAAAGTGGTTCACTTGTTTTAATAGATATTGCTGTTCCAAGAGACATAGAACCTAATATTAATACAGTTCAAGATGTATTTAATTATGATGTAGATGACTTGAAAGGATTAGTGGATGCTAATCTTAGAGAACGTCAAATAGCAGCAAATGACATTATGCAACGTATCCCTGGTGAGATTGTAGCACATAACGAATGGGTAAGTATGTTAGGTGTTGTACCTGTTATTCGTGCCTTAAGAGAAAAAGCTATGAATATACAGGAAGATACTATGAATAGTATTGATAGAAAATTGCCTGCACTCAGTGAGAGAGAACGTAAAATCATTTCAAAACATACTAAAAGTATCATAAATCAAATGTTGAAAGATCCAATCAAACAAGCAAAAGAATTGAGTAATGATAGAAATAGTAACGAAAAATTAGAGCTGTTTCAAAACATTTTTGACATTGAAGCTGAACAAGCTTATGAACCTAAAAAAAGAAGAAGTGAAGTGCCAACTAGTCAAATATTAAGTTTTGAATAAGCATATGCAAATGGTGATAATATGCAAGAATTTTCATTTATAAGATTAAATGAACTTATATTATTAATTTATTTATTTAGTATTGCTTGTTACTTTTTTGATTTTGTGAAAAAGCATTATAAAGTTAGAAAAATTGGTTTTGTTACATTAGGGATTGTTTGGGTGTTACAAACAATCTCTTTATCTATTTATGCTAATGTAACGAAACAAATTCCATTAGGTAATGTTTTTGATGTATTTTTTGCATTAGCTTGGTTGATTATTTCTATTTCTATAGTGATTAGTGTGATCAAGCAAATAAATTTTTCGATATTTTTATTTAATTTAATTGGTTTTGTATTAATTGCTATAAATACGTTTCAACCTATGCATTATCAGAGTGCAGGAGATAAATTAAGTATTATAAACGAATTGTTAATAGTACATATTGCCTTTGCAATTATAAGTTATGCCCTGTTTGCTTTTGCATTTGTTAATTGTATATTATATTTAATACAGTATAAAAATTTAAAGCAAAAAAGATTTAATCAAAAATATTTTAGAATCGGTAGTGTAGCTACACTAGAACAAGTTGTGTTTTATAGTAGTCTAATCGGTTTTATATTTATCATATTAAGTATCATATTAGGTACACAATGGGGTATAAATACTTTAGGATTACACATATTGAATGATCCCAAAGTAGTGATGTCTATAATTATTGCATTGCTTTATGGTATATATATCATCTTTAGAGTAAGACATACGTTAAGCAAACATAATTTGATTTATTTTAATCTCAGCTTATTTTGCTTAAGTATGATTAATTTGATTTTTGCTTCTCATATATCCGATTTTCATCAATGGACAGGAATATGATTACAGATAGAAAAGGTTAATTGTTAAATATAGTCATTTCTAGGAGGTTGCGCCTGATGCGTAAGTTAATCGTTGGTTCACGTAGAAGTAAGTTAGCTATAACACAAAGCCAACAATTTATTGAAAAATTAAAAGCTGTTGATCCAGAATTAGATATTGAAATTAAAGAAATAGTAACAAAAGGTGACCGTATTATAGATAAACAATTATCTAAAGTAGGCGGTAAAGGGCTGTTTGTAAAAGAAATTCAAAATGAATTATTTGATCATGGTATAGATATGGCGATACATTCCTTAAAAGATGTGCCTAGCGTCATACCGGAAGGATTAACTCTAGGTTGCATACCAGATCGTGAAAATCCATATGATGCGTACATTGCTAAGAATCATGTCCCTTTACATGAACTTCCTGATAATAGTATCGTAGGTACAAGTTCTTTACGCCGTGGTGCTCAAATACTTGCGAAATATCCTAAATTACAAATAAAATGGATACGAGGCAACATTGATACACGTTTAAGTAAGTTAGAAACTGAAGACTTTGATGCAATTTTACTTGCAGCTGCCGGTTTGAAACGTATGGGCTGGTCAGATGATATCGTGACAACTTATTTAGATAAAGAGACTTTAATACCAGCCATTGGACAAGGCGCATTAGGTATTGAATGTCGTGCGGATGATGAAGAGCTATTAGCATTACTTAAGCAGGTTCACAATGAAGATGTAGCGGATTGTGTTACTGCTGAGAGAACATTCTTAGAGCGTATGAACGGCAGTTGCCAAGTTCCAATCGGCGGCTATGCTACGAAAAGTAATGATGGTACCATCGAATTCACAGGCTTAATTATGTCTCCAGACGGTAAAGAACGTTATGAGCATACTGAGCGTGGAGAGAATCCAGTTGAAATCGGTGAAAAAGTAACTGAAGTTTTAAATGCACAAGGTGCATATGAAATAATAAAGGCACTAAACGAAGAACAATAATCGTTTGAGGTGAAAATAATGAGACCAGTGATAGTAATGACACAAACTAGTGAATTTAACAAAGAAGATACATGTATTCTACACAAGCCCTTCATAGATGTAGAGCCTTTATCCTTTGATTTGAATTTGCTAGATGTTAACTATGACTGGCTTATTTTTTCGTCTAAAAAAGCTGTGAAACATTTTCAATCATATTTACATAAGTTAAATATACAAAAAATTGCAGTAATTGGTGAAAAAACTGCTGATTATTGCAAAACTTTAGGTCTAGATGTTTCGTTTTGTCCCACAGATTATTCACAAGAAGGTTTTCTTGAGGAGTTTGAAGCGGTAAAAGGCAGTCGCATTTTACTACCATCAAGCGCAGCAGCAAGAACTTTATTACAAAATGGTTTAAAACAGCAAGGTTATTTAGTTAGAAAAATTGACTTATATAAACCTGTTCCACATACTGAGAATATAAATGAAGTCTTAAATCTCATAGCTGAAAATAAAGTAGATGCTATTACTTTTGCGAGTTCCTCAGCTGTGCGATATTTTTTTGAAAGTCATCACTATATACCTTTTAATAATTATTTTGTCATTGGTCAACAAACATTGGACACATTAAATACATTTAATGTTCAGGGCACGATGGCAGAAATTCAAACCTTAGAATCATTAATTCAAAAAACTTTAGAAAGTTGGGAAGATAATGCAATTTGATAGACACAGAAGATTACGTAGTAGTAAATCACTAAGAAACATGGTGAGTGAAACGCACGTTCGCAAAGAAGATTTAATTTATCCAATCTTTGTAGTTGAACGTGATAATGTGAAAACAGAAATTAAATCTATGCCTGGCATTTACCAAATTAGTTTAAATTTATTAGGTGAAGAAATTAAAGAAGCGTATGAATTAGGTATAAGAGGCATCATGTTTTTTGGTGTGCCAAATGAAAAAGATGAAGTTGGTACAGGTGCTTATGATCATAACGGCATCATTCAAGAAGCAACAAGAAAAGCGAAGTCTATGTACAATGACTTATTAATCATTGCGGATACGTGTTTATGTGAATATACAGACCATGGTCACTGTGGTGTGATTAATCATGAGACGAAAGATGTTGATAATGATAAGTCACTACCATTACTTGTTAAGACTGCAATTTCTCAAGTTGAAGCTGGTGCTGACATTATTGCGCCAAGTAACATGATGGACGGATTCGTTGCTGAAATTAGAGCGGGTCTAGATGAAGCTGGTTATTATAATGTGCCAATTATGAGTTATGGCATTAAATATTCTTCTAGCTTCTTCGGTCCATTCCGTGATGCAGCAGAATCTGCACCACAGTTTGGTGATCGCAAAACATATCAAATGGATCCTGCAAATAGAAGAGAAGCACTTAGAGAGCTTGATAGTGATTTAAACGAAGGAGCAGACATGATGATTGTTAAACCTGCTCTAAGTTTCTTAGATATCATTAGAGATGTTCGAAATACTACAAACATACCTGTAGTCGCTTATAATGTAAGTGGAGAATATAGCATGACAAAAGCAGCAGCGCTAAATGGCTGGATTGATGAAAAAGCGGTAGTTATGGAACAAATGATTTCAATGAAGCGTGCAGGCGCAGATTTAATTATTACGTATTTTTCAAAAGATATTTGTAGATATATTGATGAACAATAAGGAGGTTATTTAGAATGCGTTATACAAATTCTGAAAAAGCGATGGTAAAAGCTGAACAATTGATGCCTGGCGGTGTCAATAGTCCAGTAAGAGCTTTCAAATCAGTAGATACACCAGCAATATTTATGGACCATGGTGAAGGTTCAAGAATATATGATATTGATGGTAATGAATACATCGATTACGTTCTAAGTTGGGGACCATTAATTTTAGGACATAAAAACAAGCAGGTAATTGATAAAATTCATGAATCAGTGGATAAAGGGACAAGTTTCGGTGCTTCCACACTCCAAGAAAATAAATTAGCCGAACTCGTTATTAATCGTGTGCCATCTATTGAAAAAATACGTATGGTGTCATCTGGTACTGAAGCAACACTTGATACATTACGCTTAGCACGTGGTTATACTGGTCGTAATAAAATTATTAAATTTATCGGTTGTTATCATGGTCATAGTGACTCACTATTAATCAAAGCAGGGTCTGGCGTCGCAACACTTGGTTTACCTGATTCTCCAGGTGTGCCTGAAGGTATTGCAAAAAATACAATCACAGTCCCATATAATGACTTAGATGCGCTAAAAGTCGCATTTGAAGAATTTGGAGACGATATTGCGGGTGTTATAGTAGAACCTGTAGCTGGTAATATGGGCGTTGTACCTCCAGTTGAAGGATTTTTACAAGGCTTAAGAGACATCACTACAGAATATGGTTCATTGCTTATTTTTGATGAAGTGATGACAGGGTTTAGAGTTGGATACAATTGTGCGCAAGGTTACTTTAATGTAACACCAGATTTAACTTGTTTAGGTAAAGTAATCGGTGGTGGCTTGCCTGTTGGTGCTATTGGTGGTAAGAAAGAAATTATGGATCAAATTGCGCCAGCTGGTGATATTTATCAAGCTGGTACGTTATCAGGGAATCCATTAGCTATGACAAGTGGTTATGAAACACTAAGTCAATTAACTCCTGAGTCATATGATTATTTTAATAAATTAGGAGACAAATTAGAAGAAGGTTTGAAAGAGGTCTTTGCAAAACATCATGTGCCAATCACTGTAAATCGTGCTGGTTCTATGATAGGATATTTCTTAAATGCAGGGCCGGTTACAAACTTTGAACAAGCAAATAAGAGCGATTTAGAATTGTTTAGTCAAATGTATAGAGAAATGGCAAAAGAAGGCGTATTCTTACCGCCTTCCCAATTTGAAGGAACATTTCTTTCAACAGCGCATACAGAAGCTGATATTGAACAAACAATACAAGCATTTGATACTGCTCTAAGTCGAATTGTATAAAGTTTATTTTTAGCCCGAACAACCATGTGTTGATCGGGCTCTTTTATATGTAAAGTACAATGAAGTATAATGATACCTATGAAAGTTGTGAGTACATGAATAAGCAATTAAGAAACAATATTATCGTTTTAGCATTAGCCTTATTTTTAAGTTTCATACTTAACGCCGCCCACATATTATTACCATTTATGTTTGGTCCTATTATTGCAAGTATCATCTGTGTGAGATATTTACATTTAGAAGTAAATTGGCCATTTTGGCTAAGTCAGATTGGTTTAGTGTTATTAGGTGTTCAAATTGGCTCTACTTTTACTAAAGAAGTTATTTTAGATATTAAAGATGATTGGTTTACCATTGTGATAATTACAGTGTTATTACTTGGTCTCGCATTAATCATTGCTTATTTTTTCAAAAAAATAGCAAAAGTGAATACTGAAACAGCAATACTTAGTGTCATTCCAGGCGCATTGAGTCAAATGTTGATTATGGCTGAAGAAAATAAAAAAGCAGATATTATGGTAGTAAGTTTGACCCAAACTTCGAGAATTATATTTGTGGTTATTCTTGTGCCTTTCATTTCATATTTTTTTAAAGACGCACAAGAATTAGCGACTGGTGGATCTGAAGTAACAGCAATATTGACTGAAGCTTTATCAATTCCTAGTATCATATTTTTGACACTAGCTGTAATCATTGTTTATGTCATAATGGGTAAAATTAATTTTCCAACTAAACAGATACTTGCACCAGTTCTTGTTTTAATATGTTGGAATTTGTTGACAGGTGCTAACTTTACATTAGATAATTATATTATTGCAGCTGCACAAGTCATATATATGATTAGAATTGGCGTTCAAATTGCACTCTTATTAGATCAGATGAAAGGACGGATTGCCGTCGCAATCGCTTTTCAAAATACATTCCTCATATTATTAGCTTTCGTAATGGTGCTTATCATCTCTACATTTTCGACTCATTCAGTAAATGAATTATTCTTGGGCGCTGCTCCAGGTGGCATGAGTCAAATTGTTATTGTAGCGTTAGAAACAGGTGCGGATGTCGCATTGATTTCTAGTTACCATATCTTTAGAATATTCTTTATTTTATTCTTAATTGCTCCAGCGATAAACGTGTTCTTGAAACATCGTGAAAAAAAACTTAACTAAACAGATGATATTTTTAATTAGACATTTGAACAATATCAGCACAATTATATATTACTACTTTTATACACAATACTATGATATAGAGAGGGTGAGACCGTGTTAGAAAATGTGATATAGGCATATCAAATAACTTTTAAAGTTAAAGTGACTCTGCTTTTTGAGCGAATATGGTGAAACAAAAGTCACAAGTAATAAAGTATTTCTAACATATATTATGAAATTTATTTATATCATGGCTATTATTCTTCTGTGGGTCAATGTCATACTGACTTACGATAGTGTTAAAGGTATCGTCGCAGTATTATTGAGTTTACTTATAATTAGATTGTATAAAAATAAAAAGATTGTTAAAAATAGTCACAAAAAACGAGATTTATAAAGGTTTTGAAATTTTAAAGACCTTACTATTTATTTGAAAATAAAAAATGTAGAATCGTTACTCTGTGAACTTACAATTAAAAAATGCCAACAAAACCTTATGGATTTGTTGGCATTTTTTAATTTTCTAGAGAAATATTCTTAGTTTGGTCGTAGAACTTTGTTGGATTATAGTAAAAAAATTGAAAAACAAACCTTCCTTGAAAGGAATTAATATATGGCTAACTAAAGCCTTTACCCTGATAATGCTTTGGATTATTAGGACATGCTTGTATGTGTGCATTATATAAACCGGCAGCTTCTAAAAATGAATAAACTGTCACTGGCCCTAAAAATTTAAAACCATACTGCTTTAATGATTTCGATAATTCCGTAGCGCGTGTGTCTACAGTTATACGATCACTTGGATTTGTATATCCACAATCGATGGGCTGGTGATCTACATATGACCAAAGAAAATCGCTGAAACTTCCGAAGTCTTTTTCTATTTCAAAATATCCTTTTGCTTGTCCTACAATGGCTTCTATCTTTTTTCTATTATGCACGATATTAGGAAATGTCATCAAGCGATCTATATCATCTGTTGTCATTCTAGAGATAAGCTCTGGATCAAAGTCATAAAAAGCTGCTTCATAAGATGCTTTTTTCTTTAAAATTGTTAACCAGGAAAGACCAGCATGTTGTGATTCTAAAGCCATCAGTTTAAATAATTTCAAACTATCATAAAGTGGTTGGCCCCACACTTCATCATGATATTCGAGATAGGTTGGATCTTTTGTACCAAATGCGCATTCATTCATATATTTTCACTCCATTCCATTGACTTATCTTAACATCCATTATACTATAATTAAGTAAAGAAATATTGTCTACTGGGAAGAGTAAATAGGCTTAGATTTAACAGAGAGTACATGTTTGCTGAAAATGTACAGTTTAACTTATTGAAGGTAGCCCACATTGAACTTTAGCTGAAATACTACAAGGTGATTGTATGTAAATTAGGTTGAAGCGTGTTTGAGCGTTAATCATAATTTTAAGTGCTTGAAATTAGTGAACTAATTTCTTGAATTTAGGTGGTACCACGGGAAATCCGTCCTATAATATTTATAGGGCGGATTTTTTTATTTTAAGGAGGATTTTAACGAATGGAAATGAAACCAAAATATAATCCGAACGAAGTTGAGTCAGGGCGCTATGAAGAATGGCTTAATAAAGGCTATTTTAAAGCATCTGAAGATAATACCAAAGAAACTTACACAATTGTTATTCCGCCACCCAATGTAACTGGTAAATTACATCTAGGGCACGCTTGGGATACAACCTTACAAGATATACTTACACGCATGAAACGTATGCAAGGTTATGATACTTTGTATTTACCAGGTATGGACCATGCTGGTATAGCAACACAAGCAAAAGTAGAAGCTAAATTAAATGAACAAGGATTATCTCGTCATGATTTAGGACGTGAAAAATTCCTTGAACAAGCGTGGGACTGGAAAGAAGAATACGCTACATTTATTAGAAAACAGTGGGCTAAACTAGGATTAGGTTTAGACTACAGCAGAGAAAGATTTACATTAGATGATGGTTTGAGTAAAGCAGTTAATAAAGTATTCGTTGATATGTATAATAAAGATTTAATCTATCGCGGAGAATATATTATAAACTGGGATCCTATCGCTCGTACTGCATTATCAGATATTGAAGTTATTCATGAAGATGTACAAGGTAAATTTTATCATTTTAAATACCCTTATGCAGATGGCGAAGGATATTTAGAAATCGCTACGACACGCCCTGAAACAATGCTTGGTGATACTGCGATTGTTGTGAATCCTAATGATGATCGTTATAAAGATGTCATTGGTAAAAAAGTTATATTACCAATACTTGGTAGAGAATTGCCTATCTTAGCAGACGATTATGTGGATATTGAATTCGGTAGTGGTGCAATGAAAGTGACACCTGCGCATGATCCAAATGACTTTGAAATCGGTAATCGTCATGACTTAGAGCGTATTATTGTCATGGATGAATCTGGTAAGATGAATGACAAAGCTGGTAAATACGAAGGCTTGGATAGATTTGACTGCCGTGAACAGCTTGTAAAAGATTTAGAATCTGAAGGTTTAGTTATTAAAATAGAAGAGCATGAACATTCTGTTGGACATTCTGAACGTTCTGGGGCAGTTGTAGAACCTTATTTATCTACACAGTGGTTTGTAAAAATGAAACCTTTAGCAGAACAAGCATTAGATAATCAAAAAACTGATGATAGAATCGACTTTGTACCTGCAAGATTCGAAAAAACATTTAACCGTTGGATGGAAGAAATTAGAGATTGGACAATTTCACGCCAATTATGGTGGGGACATCAAATTCCAGCATGGTATCACAATGAAACTGGAGAAATCTATGTCGGTGAAGCAGCACCAGATGATATTGAAAATTGGACGCAAGACGAAGATGTATTAGACACTTGGTTCTCTAGTGCATTATGGCCATTTTCAACATTAGGTTGGCCAGATGTTGAAGCTGAAGACTTCCAACGCTACTTCCCAACGAATGCATTAGTAACTGGCTATGATATTATTTTCTTCTGGGTTGCAAGAATGATCTTCCAAGGATTAGAATTTACTGGAAAACGTCCTTTTAATGATGTATTATTACATGGATTGGTCCGTGCAGAAGATGGACGTAAAATGAGTAAGTCTCTAGGTAACGGTGTTGATCCAATGGATGTTATCGATGAGTATGGCGCAGATAGTTTGAGATATTTCTTAGCAACTGGATCTTCACCAGGTCATGATTTACGTTACTCTACTGAAAAAGTTGAATCTGTATGGAATTTTATCAATAAAATTTGGAATGCAGCTCGATTTAGTTTAATGAATATTGGCGATGACTTTAAAGTTGAAGATGTAGACTTATCAGGTAATTTATCATTAGCAGATAAGTGGATTTTAACGCGTTTAAATGAAACGATTGCTAACGTTACGGATTTAAGTGACAAGTATGAGTTTGGTGAAGTTGGTCGTACGCTTTATAATTTCATTTGGGATGATTTTTGTGATTGGTATATTGAAATGAGTAAAATACCAATGAATAGCGATGATGAAGCTCAGAAACAAGTAACACGTTCTGTACTAACTTATGTGTTAGATAATACTATGAGAATGTTACACCCATTCATGCCATTTGTTACTGAACAAATTTGGCAAAATCTGCCACATGAAGGTGAAACAATTGTTAATGCACCTTGGCCTAAAGTGAACGATGCATTGATTTTTGATGAAAGTAAAGAAACGATGCAACAACTTGTTGAAATAATTAAATCTGTTAGACAATCACGCTTGGAAGTAAACACACCATTATCTAAAGCAATACCTATTTTCATTAAAGCAAAAGATGAAAATATTAAAAATACACTATTAAATAATTCGAATTATATAGATAGATTCTGTCATCCTAGTGAACTTACAATCGATACAGCAGTTGAAATACCTGAAAAAGCAATGACATCTATTACTACAGCTGGTGAAGTTGTCTTACCACTTGAAGGTTTAATCGATATGGATAAAGAGATTGAGAGACTAGAAAACGAACTTGGGAAATGGGAAAAAGAATTGGATCGTGTTAATAAAAAATTAGCAAACGATAACTTCGTTAATAAAGCACCTGAAAAAGTAATCAATGAAGAACGTGAGAAAAAACAAACGTATCAAGAAAAATACGAGGGTGTTAAATTACGAATTAATCAATTAAAAGCATAGGAGTCCTAAACATGAATTACCTAGATAGCTTATATTGGATACATGAAAGAACTAAATTTGGCATTAAACCAGGCGTTAAGCGTATGGAATGGATGTTGGAACGATTAGACAATCCTCAATTTAATATAAATGGTATTCATGTAGGTGGCACAAATGGAAAAGGATCCACAGTTGCATATTTAAGATCAGCGCTTGTTGATAATGGATATGAAGTGGGTACTTTCACTTCGCCATTTATTGAAACCTTTAATGAGCGTATAAGTTTAAATGGAATACCGATTAGTGATGACAATATTGTTGAATTAGTTCAAAAAGTAAAACCAGTAAGCGAAGCATTAGAAGTTGAAACAGAGCTTGGAACAGCCACTGAATTTGAAATCATTACTACGATGATGTTTTTATACTTTGGTGAATTACACCCCGTTGATTTTGTAATAGTTGAAGCGGGATTAGGGATTAAAAATGATTCAACGAACGTTTTTAAACCGATATTAACAATTCTCACAAGTATAGGACTAGACCACATTGAAATTCTAGGAGATACTTATACGGATATAGCAAAAGATAAAGGCGCAATCGTTAAACCTAATACGCCAATTATCTATGCAGTGAAAAATGAAGATGCGCTTAAAGTAATTCGTGGCTGCGTTGAGCAACAGAATACTGAAGGCATAGAGTTTGATCGTGATATTAGTATCGTTTCACAAGAAGAAGAATTTACTTATCGTTATAAAGACTATGAATTAGAAACCTTACTATTAAATATGTTGGGCGAGCATCAAAAAGAAAACGCAGCTTTAGCAATAACTGCACTTATTGAACTAAACGAATCAGGTATTGTTGATTTAGATTTCAATAAGATGATAGATGGTATTGAATCAGTAAGCTGGACTGGGAGAATTGAGCAAGTTAAAGTAAAGCCCTTAATGATTGTTGATGGTGCGCATAATGTTGAAAGCGTTGAGGCTTTGATTAGTACAATGAAAGATTATTATCACATTGATAGTCTGGATATATTGTTTTCTGCAGTGAAAGGAAAACCAATTAATACGATGGTAGACCAACTTAAAACAATTGCTTCAACATTTTATGTTACTGATTTTGATTTTCCTCGAGCATTAACTAAAGATGCTATTTTTGAAGAAATACGATTTGATCAAAAAGAACTTGTTGATGATTATGTGAAGTTTATTGAAACATATGAAGGTGATGGATTAATCATAACTGGAAGTTTATACTTCATTAGCGATGTTAAAGCGAAAGTTAATTTTTAAATATTATTTAACAACAGTGAATCTGTGCTGATATTAATTTAATAAAGATTTTTTCAATAAGAAAGCTAGTTATTATTTTACATTATTGAGTCAGGATTAATGATTTATTCTAACTTTAATGTAAAAGTAACTAGCTTTTTTATATAGTAGTTTTATGGAAAATTTTAAAAGTTGAATATTTTTATATTTTGTATAAATTTTAATTTATACGTCGTTTAAACCAGATAATTATTAGTGCTTTTTTTATCCATTTAGCAATTCCTATTTTAATTTGTAATAATATGATAGTATTTACAAAAGGGAGGGAAAGATTAACATGACAGAAAAGAAATTTCCAAAGGATGCAATGCGTGTACTGAAAGAAACAAGTCGTACGTTTTATATTCCGATTACCTTTTTAGAAAAAGAATTAAAACATTCAGTAGCATCTGCATATTTAATACTACGAGCAATTGATGAGATTGAGGATCATGAAGAAGTAGATAATGATTTAAAATATACAATTTTAATGCAAGTGAGTGAATTATTTAAAGAACCTTTCGATGAAGAAAAATATCTAGAGATACTGGGTCCTGTGAAAGATATCATGCCTGAAGTTACACTCCGTTTAAGTGAGTGGATAGACGCATGTCCTGACAGAACTTTGCCAATTGTTTTAGATTGTTCAAGCGAGATGGCATTCGGTATGGCAAAATGGGCGAAAGCAAACTGGGATGTTCATACACGAGAAGATTTAGATGAATATACATATTACGTTGCAGGACGTGTTGGTGTCATGCTGTCAGAACTATGGGAATTGTGTGCTGGTGAAAAAACAGACCGCGATTTAGCCATTGGTTATGGACGTGGACTTCAAGCTGTTAACATTTTACGAAATGAGAAAGAAGATTTAGGTGAACGTGGTGTAAGTTTTGTACCGGATGGTTGGAGTCGTGCAGACCTGTTTGATTATGCAGATGAAAACTTAGCAAAAGCAGATGCATATATCGATTCAATCCATAAGAGAACGATTATATTGTTCGCACGTTTACCTTTAGCACTTGCACATAAATCTTTAAAAGCTATGAAAAATGGCCGTGAAAAAATAACACGTAAAGAAGTGGAAGAAACTGTAGAAGAAGTTAAGAAAAAATAGTATCGAAAATAATGAATTATGTTATTTTTAAAAATAACAACAATAAATAGCATATTAATTTATGAATACAGAATGGCTGATTGTGTTTTTCTGTATCCATAGTTAAATGTACATATGTTTATTATACAGAAGCGCGTAATCTTTATTTTATTTAATTGATTAATCATTTAAATTGTAGAGGTTATGCGCTTTTTATGTACTAAAAATTTATTTTATCAAACTTACAATTAAAATTTTTAACTAAGTGATATTTTTGTTATTAAATTAAAACGGACATGATATAATTTTTGTAAGGAGGTATATTATTGATCAAACAACTTTTATTATGCCCAGTTCTATTTAGTTATTTGTATCAGTTGAGCTATGTGAATCAATTAAAGTTAAATTACTTTGGTTTACGGTCTCGTTGTGATTATTGTCATAGAGAACTTAAATTTATTGAAATGATACCAATTATAAGCTTTTTATGTTTGAAAGGGAGAAGTAATTGTTGTCAAAGTAAGTTGAGCTCTTTATATTTAATTGGAGAATTTTTATCGATTGTTCCTGCATTTGTTCTTTCTTATTTATCATTTCCTCTAGATCACACCACTTTTTTACTTATTTATATATTCCTACTTGTATTTACTATGTATGACATCAAAACTTTTGCATTACCAATCCATCTGTTTATTATATTTTCGTTGTGTGCCTACTTTATTGGACAAGGAAATGTATACCATTTTTTAATCATGACTATGGTATTACATTTTTTATATTTTTTAATACGTCACGGCATTGGTTACGGAGACATTCTTCTTTTTTCATTGCTTTCTTATTTACTGCCATATTCAGATTTTGTGTTAATAATGTTTTTTACGTTTATATGTGGAGGTATTTTTGCTTTATTTAGTATGATACTTTTTCGTAATTTGAAACAAAGAATACCACTGATACCTTTTATTTTTGTTGCTTTTAATTTAACGATGATATTTCATCAATATTTAACTTTAGGAGAGGGTCTTATTTGAGAATAAATGAACTTGCAGATAACCAGAAGCCGAGAGAACGTTTGTTAAGTCATGGTGCCTCACATTTATCACATGCTGAGTTATTAGCCATACTAATTAATACTGGTCGAAAAGGGAGTTCGAGTATAGATATTGCAAACGAATTGTTGAAGTCAGTTGATAACTTAAAAGAATTAAAAATGTTATCTATCAGCGACTTAAATAAAATCAAAGGTGTAGGTTTGTATAAAGCGCTTATTTTGAAAGCAGCATTTGAGTTAGGAGAACGCATGCATTCAGGTAGCGTAGATGATAAGATTCAAATTTCAAGTCCTAAAGATGTTGCGGATTTTATGATGGGTAAAATGGAGCATTTGACACAAGAGAAATTTATAGCGTTATTTTTGAATTCTAAAAACGTAATTATTAAGCAAAAAACCATATTTGTCGGCACTTTAAATAGTTCAATTGTGCATCCACGCGAAATATTTAGTGAAGCTATTAAATGTGCGAGTAATGCTATTATAGTACTACATAATCATCCTTCAGGTGACGTTACGCCCTCAAACGAAGATATTAAAACCACTGAAAGATTAAAAAAATGTGGTCAAGTGCTAGGAATTGATTTATTAGATCATATTATTATAGGTGATCATACCTATTTAAGCATGGTTGAAGAAGGTTATTTTGACTGAGGACTTTTAGAGTAAATGAAATATTTTAGTTCTGTTTCCAAGTTTAATTCATTTACATGAGTAGAACATAAATTACTTATCCTATATTTTAAAAACATATTAATTTGATAATTAAAAGACCTTTTGGATTGTTGATTTTTTAAATATACTTTATATTAAAGAAAGTTATGGAGGAGAACATTTATATGAGAGTCAAAAAAGTATATTTATTACTGATTCAATTTTTAATTATTATTTTATTAATATCTTTATTATTTACTAAATCAACTACAATATTTGCAGTCATATTTGCTTTATCAGCTTCAATTCTTATTATACATATATTGGTATCGAAGAACTCGTGGAAAGTGAAAATCATGTTCATTTCAATATATACTTTAATCTTAATTCTACAAGAAGTTTTTATAGCTTCTACATTTTTTAATAATAGTAGTATTTGGCTCGCCTTTTTAGTAAAAAATATCATTGGTATTATTATCATATTTGTACCGTTCTTTGTAAGGTACTTACATTATATATACACACTTGAACATCAATTTTCAATGATCAGTAAAACATCAATTAGTTTTGATATGATTAGAGAAATAAATAATAAAAGGAACAGTTTAAAAAAGAATGTTAGTAAAAGTAAAACTGCTTTATCTAAAGAAAATATTCATGAAATTGCGAATGATATTCCTAGGCATAGTTATATTAAATATTTAAATAGAAATGCGCTGAGTGAAAGTTATTTCGCAGAATGTGAAAAAAGTTTAAATGATGAAAACTTGTATATTGTTTTATCTAGCACAGGCAGTTCTGCAAGTGAATTAATTTCACTTTTCACTCAAAAAAATTATAATCATGTTTCTCTTAGTTTGGATAAAGAACTGAAAACAACAATTAGTTACAATGGTGGAGAAAATCTAACTCTACCTGGTTTAAACCAAGAACAATTAGAGTCTTTTAATAAAAAAAGTGACGCTAGTATAATGGTATATAAAATAAAAGCTACGAAAGAACAAAAGAAACGTATAATTGAAAAAATTAATGAAATAAATAACGCCGGTAGTGCTTATAATTTAGTAGGACTTGTAACTAAGGCATCTATTAGACCTAATATTATGTTCTGTTCTCAATTTGTGTACAGCATTTTGAAAATAGCTAATCTAGAGTATTTTGAAGCAAATAATACTAAGGTTAAACCTACTGATTTTGTAGAAAATGATTATTATAGAAAATTAGAATTTTGTTATGAAATTGCTTTTTAATATAGCATTCATGTCATATATACAGAATATTTATAGGTAATCTAAACTATTAAGAGGAGTGTAATATATGCATAATCGAAAAAAGTATAAAGTAAAACTTGATAACACAGCAATTATTCATATGGCTTCTCATAATAAAAGCTGGTTAAATATATTTAGGTTATCTATTACTTTAAAAGAAGAAATACACCCAGCCATATTACAAGAGGCTTTAAATGTAGTTACAGAAAGATTCCCTACAATTGCAGCTAGAATATCCAAAGGTATTTTTTGGTATTATCTAGAACCAGTTTATAAAGCACCCATTATAGAAAAAGATACAAAACTATTAAAGTATATGTCGAAAAAGGATTTATATAAAAGTAGTTTTCGCGTATTATATTCAGAAAAAAGTATACATGTTGAATTATTTCATTCATTGACTGATGGTAAAGGTGGCATGGTATTTTTGAAATCATTAGTTTATGAATATCTTAAACGAAAAGAAGGCCTACATTTAAAAGATAGAGAAGATATATTAGATACTAATGAGCATCCTAGTAAAGATGAAATAGCAGACAACTACAAAGATATTAAAATAAAACAAAAAAATAAAGTTACTTTTAAGAATAACCAAGTATACCAATTAAAAGGGAAAACAATAAACAAATTAAAAACAGAAAAATATATTATTGATATAGTAGATATAAAGAAAATAGCTAAAGACATGAATATAAGTTTAACTGTTTTAGTAGCTTCAATGATAATTATGGGGCTAATAAATTTGCAAAAAGAGGAAATGAAAACACAAAGTCAGAAAGATATTAAAATCTTCTTGCCTATTGATTTAAGAAATGTGTTCCATAAAAATACGTTACGTAATTTTGTCCTCTATATGAAACCTCAAATTAATCCTAAAGTTAAAGATTATACTTTGAATGAAATTATTAAAATTATTGATAATCAACTTAAGTCAGGATTATCGGAAGATAATTTACGAACAAGGATTCAGAAAAATGTGAGCATACAGAATAGTATATTCATTAAAATGATGCCATTATTTATCAAGCAATATTTTCTTAAGCGTTCATTTTTATTTAGCGAAAAAACAACATGCTTAACTCTGTCGAATTTAGGATTAATTCGAATGCCAATGGAAATGGATAAATATATAGATAGAGTAGACTGTATACTTAACACTCGATCACGAACGCCATACAACTGCAGTATGTTAAGTTATGATAATAAGTTATATATAAATTTAGTTAGAGACATTGAACAACCGTTATTGGAATTGGAAATAAATAAGTTATTAAAACAATTAAATATTAAGTATGAAGTAGAGAGTAATGAGTACTAAAAACTAACTTTATATCAAAAGGAGACAAACTAATACAGTTATTACTTAGTTTGTCTTTTGTCGTTGAAAAAATAATATAACGATTATATAAATTAAAACATCCATCGGTTTTGATAGTCTGAATATTTTCCCAGATTATTAAATTATTAAAACGGGTAGAAATAGAAAGTAACGAATATAAAATCAACTTGTTTATGCTGATTTTTAAATACATGGAAGAAGGGAAGGATTATGAATGACAATGTATGATGAATTTCGTTTAAATGATGGATCAACTTTACCTCATATAGGATTAGGAACGGTGAATATTCAAGGCGGAAAAGGCGTTAATCAAGTAATAAATGCAATTGATTTAGGCTATAGCTTAATAGATACTTCAACTAATTATAACAATGAAGGTATGGTAGGCGAAGCAATTCGTCGTTCGTCAATTCCTCGAGAACAGATTTATGTAAGTGCTAAATTACCAGGCGCTGCTCATGAATATGATAAAGCGATTAATCTTATTCAAGAGTCACTTTATCGTACTGGGTTAGATTATTTTGACAAATACTTAATACATTGGCCGAATCCTAAACAAGGTAAATTCGTTGAGGCCTGGAAAGCATTAGTCGATGCACAGAAATATGGTTTAATTAAAACAATTGGTGTTTCTAATTTTATGCCTGAACATTTAGATGAAATTATTGAAGCAACAGGAGTGACACCAGCTACCAATCAAATAGAGATACAACCGTATTTCAATAATAAAGATTTAATAGCAGAAAATGATAAAAGAGGTATTTTATCAGAAGCATGGAGTCCTTTAGGACGTGAAATTAATGATGTTCTTACAAATGATACGATTAAAACTATTGCTGATAAATATAATCGTACGCCCGCTCAAGTGATTATTAACTGGGTTAATCAAAACCATGTATTTCCAATTGTTAAATCGAGTGATGACGTACATCAACAAGAAAATTATAATTATCTTGACTTTGAATTAGAACAAGAAGACTTAGATAAGATTGATGCTTTAGATCAAGGTGAAAGCGGTCGTGTTGAAGGTCAAAATCCGCGTGAATATGAAGAGTTTGTTTAAGCATTTAAATTAACATTATATATTAATGACATCCTGTGCTTATGAAGGGATGTCTTTTTTGCATATGACATATTTGTTTTATGGAGTACATTAATCTTCCGGTATGCGTCAAGGTAATGTATAATCAAGATGTTATATAAGGAGGATTATATATTGGGAAGTATCTTATTAATCGGGTTATTGTTACCTGTAGTGTATCTTATGCAACTCACCAAAAAGCGCCAAGCAATTAATTTGAAAAGAACAGGTATTGCCATAGTTGTTTCAGTTATCGGCGTTGTAATTACAACTATATTATTCGTTGTATTTAATCATACATCAACTTCGATATGGATTTATTTATTGAGCGCTATAGCGGTAGCAATCATATGGGCACTATTATTAAGTGGCTGTTATTATGTTTATCAAGTGTTAAGTAATGGTGTAGGAAAGTAAGTAAATGACAAGTTTTTATAGTATATGTTAAGTTTTGTAAGTGGTAATTTGTAATTTTTACATATTTGAAGTAAAAGTATTAAAATTTTTAAACCTAATAGTACAAAAAATGCGCTTAATGGATAATTTAATCCTTAAGCGCTAAAATTTTAATTTATGAAATTGAAATAAGTGTTAAAATTCTCCATTAACCAAAGAATACCTTGGTAACCTAAATATATACATAACACAATAATCCCAATAGATATTATAAATCTTAAAATTGATAAACCTACTCTAAATAGTAGTATGACTAAGAGTGCAAGCAGGATTATAGATAAAATACTCATTCTGTATTCACTCCCTTTAAAAACATTGTACTATGAAAATATGGCATATGCATCAGTCTATAGTTAAGTTTTAAATACTTCTAGAGACTGATGATAATTCGACCGTAAAAAATTATAATTTAGAGTGACTTAATAGGAGGATGGTTCATGCGGTTTATTTTCAGTATTGTTAAAAACATTATAGCTGTCATAGCGATAGTAGCAATTGTACTTTTCGCATTAAAATATGCACCTTTTTTAAAAGACCAAGAATGGAACCCAGTACATGACGATAAGCCATCTATGAATAATGAAGCACCCCAACAAAATTTGACAGGTGGCAAACGCTATTCAGTGGAAGATAATGACATCCTTAATAATGTACCATTAAGTCAAACGAAAAATGTGTTTGATTGGATTAATAAAAAAGAGTTTATGTCAGTTTCAGGTTTAGAAAGAATGGGTTATACTGATGAATACCTGGCTGGTCAACGTGGCGATGAGTTTATTATCTATAAATTTGGCTCAGATTCACTTCGTGTTTATAAGACAGAAATCGAAATGGAACAAGATTTAAATCAATTAGGAGCGCATATTGAACTACAACCACAATCTAACTACGAGTAATGCGTTTGAATTATAGGGTGAAATGCGTTAGCCTTAAATAAGTAAAAACGTTAAAGGTTGGTGTCCAATTATGAGTGAACAGTCTAAAGATAAGAAAATGGCTGAGCAAGCTAAAGCACAAAATTTATTTGCACGTTGGCGTAAAAAAGAAACATTATATGAAGAAGATGAGAAAAAAGCTAAAAAATCAACTGACGACAACAATCCAGATGAAAAAGAAAATAACTAAAGTAAGTTTACGTCTCTTATGGTAGAGGCGTTTTTTTTTGCTTTTAAACTTAAAGGCAATTGTAATTCTTATATGAGCAAATATATAAAGATTAAGTGTATAAGGCATAAATACATGTGTTTGCCTCAAAAAGTATTTAAACTTAATTTTTTAACAAAAATAATATATTAATTACTATTCAGAAAATCAAAACTTTTTAATACACTATTGACTGTAAGTATTGTTATAATACAATGTATCGTTTAATTTATTTAATTTTAATCAAAACATGAAGTGTATTCGCTTAATCTAGTTAAACTAGTGATTCAACGTAGGAAGAATTTTGTTGTGGAATATTAGGGTTCGTGCTTTATTTCGTAACACTAGTGATATAAAATGATAATAAGAATATAAAATAGTTGGTTAATAGAGGTGTTCAGGTTGTCAAAGTTTTTTAAAAACAACAAATTGATTGTTATACTGTGTGCAATCATTGTGTTTATAGCCTTAATTGGTGTATCTTTGCGTTCACAAACGCAATCACCAGTAGAACAGTATGTAGGAGATACTGTTGCTTTTGGTCAAAAAGCAGTCAGCTATCCTGTACATTTTGTAACAGGATCTATCGGTAATCTCTTTGCAAAAGAAAGTTCAGAAGAACAAAGTAGTAAGGTAAAGCAATTAGAAGCTGAAAATGAAAGACTAAAAGCAGAAAATAAAACTTACAAAAAAGAATTAGATATTGAAGATATTTCAAAATATGAACCGATTTCTAGCACAGTACTATCTAGAAATCCTGATCAATGGATGAATACATTGGTTATAAACCAAGGTTCTAAAGATGGAATAGAAAACAATATGGCTGTGATGACTTCAGAAGGATTAGTTGGCCGCATCTCTAAAGTGAATCAATTCTCGTCTCAAGTAGATTTAATCTCAACGAACACTCGTGCTAATCGATTGTCTGTAAACATCCAACATGATGGAGAAAACGTTTTTGGTTTAATAGATCATTATGATGCTAAGAATGAAGAACTTGTAATTACAGATATAAATAATAAAGATAGTATTAAAAAAGGAGATAAAGTTGTTACGAGCGGCTTAGCAGATCAACTTCCTAGCAGTATTTACATAGGTGAAGTATCTAAAGTTGAAAATGATGAGTACGGTTTATCTAAAGAAGTAAGAGTGAAGACAGCTGCAAGTTTAGCAGACTTAAATCACGTCTATGTTGCTAAAAGAGACCCTAAAACAATACCAGATAATGAAAGCGGGGATAATTAATGCGCGCATTATACTACTTTCTTATTGGTATTGTATTGTTTTATATTGATACTGCAATTGGACTTGTTATACCAATGCAAATAGGAGATAAAGATATTATTTTCGTGCCACATTTAACAATCATGTACATTTTGATGCTAAGTGTGTATAGAAGTTTTGGTGTAGCGATGGTTTTATCAGTAGTATTAGGCCTAATTACAGATTTATATTTCGGCAGTTTTTATGGTCTATATCTATTTGGCTATATTTTATTTGTAGTCATCATGGACTTTTTCTTCAAAACGTTTTATAGAGATCATACAATGCTGTTTATCATTATTGTACTTAGTACAGTCTTCTTAGAAATTTATGTAGCAATTATGTATAGTATTTTAGGGCTTATTAATTTTGTGTTTATAGATTTTATTATATTTAGATTAATACCTACATTTATATTAAATTTAATTTTACTTACAATTTTATTCCCAATTATTATGAAATTCCTAAGAAAAGTGCAATTGAAGATTGACAGTAAGAAATCCTAATGCTAAAATGCAGTAGTTGAGTAGTTCATAGCTACATACAACCGCTCAGATTCAGGTTCAAGTACATTTATGTCACCTGCATTTGGCGTGACTTAAAATTATAGGAGGTGCAAAGTATGTTTGCTATTATCGAAACAGGTGGAAAACAATTAAAAGTTGAAGAAGGACAAGAAATCTTCGTTGAAAAATTAAATTTAAACGAAGGTGATACATTCACTTTTGACAAAGTATTATTTGTAGGTGGAGACTCAGTTAAAGTTGGTGCGCCAACAGTTGAGGGTGCTACTGTTACTGCTACTGCTAATAAAGAAGGACGCGGTAAAAAAATCACTGTATTCACTTACAGACGTCGTAAAGACTCAAAACGTAAAAAAGGTCATCGTCAACCTTACACTAAATTAACTATCGACAAAATCAACGCTTAATCATGATTACTGTTGATGTTACATTGAACGAAGCTGGTCAAGTAACTGATGTTATTATGGATGGTCATGCAGAACATGGCGAATACGGGCATGATATAGTTTGTGCTGGTGCATCCGCAGTTATTTTCGGAAGCGTTAATGCTATCATGGGATTAACAAGCGAAAAGCCAGACATTGATTACAATGATGACGGTGGACATTTCCACGTAAGAAGTGTCGATGCTACAAATGAAAAAGCGCAATTAATTCTTCAGGCAATGTTAGTATCATTGCAAACAATTGAAGAAGAATATAAAGAAAATATCAGACTAAATTATAAGTGAGGTGCAACCCAATGTTAAAATTAAACTTACAATTCTTCGCATCTAAAAAAGGGGTAAGTTCTACAAGAAACGGACGTGACTCTGAGTCAAAACGTTTAGGTGCTAAACGTGCTGATGGTCAATACGTTACAGGTGGATCAATTTTATTCCGCCAACGTGGTACTAAAATCTATCCTGGTGAAAATGTTGGTCGTGGTGGCGACGATACATTATTCGCTAAAATCGACGGCGTTGTTAAATTTGAACGTAAAGGTCGCGACAAAAAACAAGTTTCTGTTTACGCAGCAGCTGAGTAGTTTTTGTCACCATTAACACCAGAAGTTATGACTTCTGGTGTTAATTTTTTTGTCTTTATTTTCTAGTAGGCAAGATAATGATATAATATAAAAGATATGGAAATTAAGTTTTTAGAAAAAGAGGTGAAATCATGTTTGTCGATCAAGTTAAAATATCACTCAAAGCAGGTGATGGCGGTAACGGTATAACAGCCTATCGTAGAGAGAAATATATTCCATTTGGTGGCCCAGCTGGTGGCGACGGTGGTAATGGTGCGTCAATTATATTTGAAGTTGATGAAGGGTTAAGAACTTTATTAGACTTTAGATATCAAACACATTTCAAGGCTAATAGAGGTGGCGCTGGTCAAACAAGTAATATGCATGGTAAAAATGCAGATCACTTAGTTCTAAAAGTACCGCCAGGCACAATTGTGAAAAATGTTGAAACAGATGAAGTTGTTGCAGATTTAGTTGAAGATGGTCAACGTGCAACTGTAGCTAAGGGTGGTCGTGGAGGCCGAGGTAACTCTCGTTTCGCTTCTCCAAGAAACCCTGCACCTGATTTTAGTGAAAATGGAGAACCAGGTGAAGAAATAGAGGTTACGCTAGAATTAAAATTGCTAGCCGATGTAGGATTAGTAGGTTTTCCGAGTGTGGGTAAATCTACCTTACTCTCAATAGTATCTAAAGCCAAACCGAAAATTGGTGCATATCATTTCACTACAATTAAACCTAACTTAGGTGTTGTTTCCACAAAAGATCAAAGAAGTTTTGTAATGGCAGATTTACCTGGTCTTATTGAAGGTGCGTCTGAAGGTGTAGGATTAGGCCATCAATTTTTAAAACACGTTGAAAGAACAAAAGTTATTGTTCATATGATTGATATGAGTGGCTCTGAAGGTCGCGATCCATTTGAAGATTATAAAGTAATTAATGAAGAATTAAGTGCTTATGAACATCGTCTAGAAGAGAGACCTCAAATCGTTGTAGCAAATAAGATGGATATGCCAAATGCTGAAGATAACTTAGAGATTTTTAAAGAAGAATTGAATGATGATAGTATTCACATTATTCCTTTATCTACAGTGATGCATGATCATATAGACGAACTCTTATATGCAATTGCAGATAAATTAGAAGAAGTGAAAGACATTGACTTTAGTAAAGAAGAAGAGGAAGACTTGGGTGTTAACAGAGTGTTGTACAAACATACGCCAAGTCAAGATAACTTCACAATTACTAGAGATGATGATGCTGCATACGTTGTAAGTGGTAAAGCAATTGAAAGAATGTTCAAGATGACTGACTTCAATAGTGACCCGGCAGTACGTAGATTCGCACGTCAAATGCGCTCTATGGGCATTGATGAGGCGTTGAGAGCACGCGGTTGTGAAAATGGTGATATTGTAAGGATACTTGGCGGAGAATTTGAATTTGTTGAATAGGAGTGCTTAATTTGGACAAAAAAGACTATAAAAAGTTTTATTTAATTAGAGAAGATGTTTTACCAGAATCAGTTGTAAAAACTTTAAAAATTAAAGATGTATTAAAAAATGATCCGTCATTGTCCATATTTGAAGCAGTCAAACAGTTTGATTTATCTAGAAGTGCATTTTATAAATATCGAGATACTATATTTCCGATTGATGAAAAAATGGAATCAACGAGAGAGTTTACATTAATATTGTATGTCAATGATATCGTAGGCATGTTGGCACATGTATTAAATACATTATCTAGTTTACAGTTATCTGTATTAACCATTCACCAAAGTATTCCAATGGATGGAAGAGCAACAATCACACTTTCATTAGATGCGAAGGGTACGGATTTGGAAATTGATGATGTAATGGAAGCTTTAAAAATTATTGATCATATTTCTAAAGTTGAATTAATTAGTATGACTATATAAGGAAGTGTAAACTTGTACGCATATATTAAAGGCACATTAACAGTATTGAATCCTACACACGTAGTGGTTGAAGCATCAGGTGTAGGATATGAGATTCAAACACCTAATTCTTATCGTTTTCAAAAACAAATGGATCAAGAAGTTGTGATTCACACTTCACTTATCGTAAGAGAAGATGCACAGTTGCTCTATGGCTTTATAAATCAAGAAGAAAAAGATATGTTTTTAAGCTTGATAAAAGTAACTGGCATAGGTCCGAAATCTGCACTAGCTATTTTAGCAAGTAGTTCTCCGAATGACGTCAAAATTGCCATCGAGAATGAAAATGATGCTTATTTAACACAATTCCCTGGAATAGGTAAAAAAACTGCACGCCAAATTGTCTTGGATCTTAAAGGTAAGGTTCAGATTAACGAAGTAGATAGCAGTCAGCTATTAAACATGGGAATTGATAGTAATGGCGCAACTGCAATTGTTAAAGAAGCAATGCTAGCATTAGAAGCATTAGGTTATTCTAAACGTGAATTGACTAAAGTCGAAAAAACATTAACTAAAGAATCATTTGAATCTGTCGATGATGCAGTTAAAAGAGGATTACAATTACTTATATCATAAATATTACTATATTTAAAAAGGGGGGAATGTAATGGATGATAGAATGGTAGACCAATCAGTACATGAAGAGGAATCTTCATTTGAACTTTCTTTACGACCAACAAGGTTACGTCAATATATTGGACAATCAGCGATTAAATCGAATTTAGAAGTGTTTATTAAAGCAGCTAAAATGAGACAAGAGCCGTTAGATCATGTCCTATTATTTGGCCCCCCTGGATTAGGTAAAACGACTTTGTCTAACATCATTGCGAATGAAATGGAAGTAAATATTAGAACGATTTCTGGGCCATCTGTAGAACGGCCAGGTGATTTAGCGGCGATTCTTTCTAGTTTACAACCAGGAGACGTTTTATTTATTGATGAAATTCACAGGTTAAGTAGTGTTGTTGAAGAAGTATTATATCCTGCAATGGAAGATTTCTTTTTGGACATCGTTATTGGTAAAGGAGAAGAAGCGAGAAGTATTCGTATAGACTTGCCACCATTTACTTTAATAGGTGCTACTACAAGAGCAGGTAGCTTAACGGCTCCGTTACGTGATAGATTCGGTGTTCATCTCAGATTAGAGTATTACGAAGAACCTGAATTAGAAGAAATTATTGTGCGTACTGCTGAAGTATTGGGAACGTCTATTGATAAAGAAAGTGCAACGGAATTAGCTAAACGTAGTCGAGGTACGCCAAGGGTTGCCAATCGTTTGTTAAAACGTGTACGTGATTTTCAACAAGTGAAGGAAGATGAATCAATTAGCATAGATACTACAAAGCAATCTCTGAAGTTATTACAAGTAGATGATGAAGGGCTAGATTACATTGATCATAAAATGATGAATTGTATATTGCAGCAGTATAAAGGCGGACCTGTTGGTTTGGATACGATAGCTGTTTCTATTGGTGAGGAACGCATTACAATTGAAGATGTATATGAACCCTTTTTAATTCAAAAAGGTTTCATTGAGCGTACGCCAAGAGGACGGAAAGCGACACCTTATGCATTTGAACATTTTAGCAAGAATGGAAAGAGGGAATAAGCTTGGATATTGAAGCATTTGATTATCATTTGCCTGAAGCATTGATAGCACAAACACCTCTGAAAAACAGAGATGAGAGTAAATTATTAGTTCTTGGCAGACAAACTGGTGATATTGAACATAAACATTTTAAAGATGTCATTGATTACTTAGATAAAGGTGACACACTTGTATTAAACGATACAAGAGTAATGCCAGCTCGTTTGTTTGGTTTGAAAGAAGAAACCGGTGCAAAAGTAGAGATGCTAATGCTGACACAAATCTCTGGTAATGATTGGGAAGTATTATTAAAACCTGCAAAAAGAATCAAAGTTGGTAACAAATTATCGTTCGGTGATGGCAAAATAGTTGCTGAGTGTATTGAGGAGTTAAATCAAGGTGGTCGTATAATGAGACTACATTACGAGGGCATATTACAAGAGCGCTTAGATGAGCTTGGTGAAATGCCGTTACCTCCTTATATTAAAGAACGCTTAGATGATCAAGATCGTTATCAAACTGTTTATGCCAAAGCATCTGGTTCTGCAGCAGCACCAACAGCAGGGTTACATTTTACTGATGAATTATTAAATCGTATAAAAGCAAAAGGTATTAACATCGCATTCATTACACTACATGTTGGTTTAGGTACATTTAGACCTGTAAGTGTAGATAATATTGACGATCATGAAATGCACAGTGAATATTATCAAATGGACCAAGAAACAGCGAAGTTGTTAAATGAAACCAAGTCTAAAGGACATCGTGTAATTTCTGTAGGTACAACTTCAACTAGGACATTAGAAACGATTATGCAAACAAATGAGGCATTTAAAGCTCAAAGCGGCTGGACAGATATCTTTATCTTCCCAGGCTATACATTTAAGGCAATTGATGGTTTAATTACAAACTTTCATTTACCAAAATCAACGCTTGTAATGCTAGTATCTGCTTTCAGTAGTAGAGATTATATTTTAAATG
Source organism: Staphylococcus sp. OJ82 (assembly GCF_000294465.1). NCBI lineage: Bacteria > Bacillati > Bacillota > Bacilli > Caryophanales > Staphylococcaceae > Staphylococcus > Staphylococcus sp. OJ82. The sequence continues at coordinate 68,247 of NZ_ALPU01000008.1, forward strand.
CATATCAACAAGCGGTAAAATCAGAATACAGATTCTTTAGTTTCGGAGATGCAATGTTAATTATTTAGGGAATGAAAGGAGATTTTATATGCCAGCAGTAACGTATGAGCATATTAAAACTTGTAAGCAATCAGGTGCGCGTTTAGGTATTGTACACACACCTCATGGATCATTTGAAACACCGATGTTTATGCCAGTAGGAACAAAAGCAACTGTTAAAACAATGAGTCCAGAAGAATTACATCAGATGGAAGCGAAAATCATTTTAGGGAATACTTATCATTTGTGGTTACAGCCAGGAAATGATATTATCAAAAAGAGTGGGGGCTTACATCAGTTCATGAACTGGAATGGTCCTATACTGACTGATTCTGGCGGTTTCCAAGTATTTAGCTTAAGTAATTTGAGAAACATTACTGAAAAAGGCGTAGAGTTCCGTCATCACAAAAATGGATCGAAACTATTTTTGAGTCCTGAGAAAGCTACAGAGATTCAAAATGATCTAGGTTCAGATATTATGATGGCATTTGACGAATGTCCTCCAATGCCTGCCGAATATAAATATGTGAAAGATTCTATTGAAAGAACCACTAGATGGGCTGAGAGATGTTTGAAAGCACATAAGAGACCTGAAGATCAAGCTTTGTTTGGTATTATACAAGGCGGAGAATATAAAGATCTTAGAAAACAAAGCGCTGAGGAATTAGTTGCTTTAGATTTTCCAGGATATGCAATTGGTGGCTTGTCTGTAGGAGAGCCTAAGCCAGTAATGTACGATATGGTGACGCATACTGAACAATTTATGCCGAAGGATAAACCACGTTATTTAATGGGTGTGGGTTCACCAGATGCATTGATTGAATGTAGTATTCGAGGTATAGACATGTTTGACTGTGTACTACCAACACGTATCGCACGTAACGGTACTTGTATGACTTCACATGGACGAGTGACTATTAAAAATGCCAAATATGCAGAAGATTTAGGACCACTTGATGAAAATTGTGACTGCTATACTTGTAAAAATTATAGTAGAGCTTACATAAGACATTTAATTAAAGCAGAAGAAACTTTTGGTATCCGTCTTACTACTTATCATAATTTACATTTCTTGCTAAAATTAATGGAAAATGTACGACAAGCTATTCGTGAAGATCGTCTTCTTGATTTTAAAGAAGAATTCTTTGAACAGTATGGACTTAATGTAGACAACCCAAAAAACTTTTAACAAGGGAGAAATAAAATAATGCAATTTACTTCATTAATATTACCAATTTTATTATTAGCATTAATGTGGTTTTTCTTAATCAGACCACAACAAAAAAGAGCGAAAGAGCATCGTGAAATGATTAGCCAAGTAAGTTCTGGCCAACATGTAACTACAATCGGTGGTATCAAAGGTACTGTTCGTGCAGTAGATGAAACTACAGTAGTATTAACTTTAAATGGCAACGGTACTGAAATCACTTTAGAAAAACCTGCTATAAAACAAGTTGATCCTTCATAATAAAGTAAAGAACTGATATGAAAATATCAGTTCTTTTTTTATTGACATATTCTACTGAAACATTAATGGAAATCATATATACTTTCTTAAACAATATGCTGATATAGTGTTATAATTTAAAATGACCTAGTATATAATCATCATAGCTTAACGTATAAACGAGTAATATTCTTGTAACAATTTAAAAAGTTAATAACGCTTACAATTAAGTTATGAATACAAAATAGTTGAGTTAGTTTTTACACACGTTGTAATATGTTAAGATAATAAGGTCGTTTAGAAAAACGTATAGATTGTATAAAATTGCATTAAAATGATTTAATCAAGTATTCTTATAACATAAGCTTACAATGAGGTGTTTAAGTGAAGAAGAGTAGTAGAATAGTTGCATTCATAGTGTTGGTAGCTCTGTTGTTGGGCGCTATGGCATTTACTTATAAGAGTGTAGTTAAAGACGTTAGTCTTGGTTTAGACTTACAAGGTGGATTTGAGGTCTTATATCAAGTAGATCCTTTACAAAAAGATGATAAAATTGACGATAAAGCGGTTAAATCAACAGCGAAAACGCTTGAAAATCGTGTCAACGTCTTAGGTGTTTCCGAGCCGAAAATTCAAGTCGAAGATAAAAATAGGATTCGTGTTCAACTTGCTGGTGTTAAAAACCAGTCTGAAGCGCGGGATGTTTTATCATCACAAGCAAATTTAACGATTCGTGATGCAGATGATAATATCAAATTGACTGGTAAAGATATTCAACAAGGTTCAGCAAAACAAGAATTCAAAGAGAATACGAATCAACCAGCAGTTACTTTCCAATTAAAAGATAGTGATAAATTTAAAAAAGTAACTGAAGAAATTTCGAAAAAAGATGAAAACGTCATGGTTGTTTGGTTAGATTACGAAAAAGGCGATTCTTACCATAAAGAAGTGACTAAAAAAGATCCGAAATTCGTTTCAGCTGCTTCAGTAGATAAACCAATTAACTCTGATAGTGTTGAAATTTCAGGTGGATTTAACGGTGAAGAAGGCATTAAAGAGGCAAAACAAATTGCTGATTTATTAAATGCAGGTTCCTTACCAGTAGATTTAAATGAGATTTATTCTAATTCAGTTGGCGCCCAATTTGGTCAAGATGCATTAGATAAAACAGTATTTGCTGCTGTAATTGGTATCGCAGTAATTTATCTATTCATGTTAGGTTTCTACCGTTTACCAGGTTTAGTAGCAATTATTGCACTAACGGCGTATATATACCTAACAATGGTAGCATTTAACTTTATATCTGGTGTACTTACATTACCAGGTTTAGCAGCTTTAGTGTTAGGTGTCGGTATGGCTGTCGATGCGAACATTATAATGTATGAGCGGATTAAAGATGAGCTCAAAATTGGACGGACGCTCAAACAAGCTTATAAAAAGGCGAATAAGAGTTCTTTCTTAACCATTTTCGATGCACAGTTAACAACTGTTATCGCAGCCGCAGTGTTGTTCTTCTTTGGTGAAAGTTCAGTTAAAGGTTTCGCAACTATGTTACTTATTGGTATCTTAATGATCTTCGTAACAGCAGTGTTCCTATCAAGATTGCTATTATCACTACTTGTGTCATCTAATTACTTCAAAAAATCATATTGGTTATTTGGTGTAAACAAGAAAGATATTCATAATATCAATGAAGAAAAAGATATTCATAATTTGAGAACGCCATATGAGCGTTGGGACTTTATGAAATTAGCGAAACCATTGTTATCATTAAGTGCCATTATTATCATTGTTGGTGCCATCATTCTCTTCATTTTCAAATTAAATTTAGGTATTGACTTCACAAGTGGTACGAGAGTTGATTTTGAATCTGAAAATAAAGTGTCAGAGGAAAAAGTAACTCAAACACTTGAAGATAAAGATTTCAAACCCTCTCAGGTTTCATTAGGTAAAAATGGACAAAATGCAACCGTCCAATTTAAAAATGATTTGTCTAAAGATGAAGTTGCTAAAATTAAGAGTACTATAGATAATGAATTTGGTAATGATCCAACGGTCAATACGGTTTCACCTGTGATTGGTCGGGAACTTGCTAAAAATGCTATGTTTGCACTTGTATATGCTGCTATTGGTATTATTATATATACTACATTTAGATTTGAGTGGCGTATGGGGCTATCATCCGTAATTGCATTACTACATGATGCATTTATGATTGTTGCTGTATTTAGTTTATTCAGATTAGAGGTGGATATTACCTTTATCGCTGCAGTATTAACGATTATTGGTTACTCTATCAATGATACGATTGTTACATTTGATAGGGTCCGGGAAAACTTACACAAAGTAAAAGTAATTACGAAGAAATCTCAAATAGACGATATTGTTAATAGATCGATTCGTCAGACAATGACACGTTCTATCAATACTGTTTTAACAGTAGTTATCGTAGTTATTTCGTTACTGGCATTTGGTGCACCAAGTATCTTTAACTTCTCATTAGCCTTACTTATCGGTCTGATTTCAGGTGTGTTCTCATCTGTGTTTATCGCAGTACCGTTATGGGGCATTATGAAGAAACGTCAACTTAAAAAATCAGATGATCATAAGATTGTCGTTTATAAAGAGAAAAAATCAAATGATGAAAAAATCTTAGTATAAGTTGCACAGGATGTAAGTACTTTGAATCTAGTGAAAACTATAGCTAAAATATGTTAAAGAAAGTGAAACAGCTCGAATTAAAAATTCGGGCTGTTTTTTTATGTGTTTAAAAAGGTATTAACGAATATAGTAATTTTAAATATGAATGATGGTTATTAAGCTAAAGTATATTGCATTTCATGTTAAGATGTATTTGTGAATTTTTTAAAAAACCATGGTATTCGCTGTATAAATATAATAGAAAGTCTTATTTAAATGTAAGTACTTTTTATTTTCGAATATCTTTTGTATAATTGCTTGTGGAAATGAGGGAGAATAGTATGATTAAATCCAAGTATACTTGGGATGTTAACGCACCAGAAACTGAGATTACAGAGGAAGTTTCATCAGACTTAAAGCTAACTCCTATTGTAAAGAAAATCTTAGAAAGTAAAGGATTAACTGATAAACCATCAATTGAGGCTTTGTTAAAAGGCACTCAAGTCACACATGATCCATTATTAATGAGCGATATGACTAAAGCTGTCGAACGTATTAATTTGGCGATAGATCAAAATCAAAAGATTTTAGTGTATGGTGATTATGATGCAGATGGTGTAACGTCTACAACTATACTCGTAAACACGTTAAAAGAGTTGGGCGCACATGTAGGTTGGTATATACCGAATCGTTTCTCTGAAGGTTATGGTCCAAATGAAATGGCGTTCAAAAATGCTTATGAAGAAGAGATTTCACTCATTATTACTGTAGATAATGGCATACAAGGCCATGAAGAAATACAAATGGTGCAAGATTTAGGTGTCGATGTAATTGTGACAGACCATCACGAAATTGGTAGAACAATGCCTAATGCTTATGCAATTGTACATCCAATGCATCCGGAATTTGATTATCCATTCAAATATTTATGTGGTGCAGGCGTAGCTTATAAATTAGCACAGAATTTATTGGATGAGCCACCTGCATATTTTCTTGGCTTAGTTGCTATAGGAACAATTGCTGATTTAGTATCTTTAACGGATGAAAATCGAACTTTAGTTCAACAAGGATTAGAAGTTCTTAATGATCATTGTCCACCATCTATAAGGGCGATTTTAAAACAAGCTGGTTACAGTGATGAAATTAATGAAGAAACAATCGGTTTTATCATCGGCCCTCGTTTAAACGCAGTAGGTAGACTTGAAGATGCTGCGCTTGCTGCAGAATTATTAATGGCTGAAACAGATGAAGAAGCTGATTTTTTAGCTGAACAAGTTGAATTCTTTAATCAAGAGCGTAAAGATATCGTTGCACAAATTTCTGAAGAAGCATTACAAGTTGCTGAAGCACAAGTACAACAAGGCGCTAAATTTTTATTATTAGCTGAACCTAATTGGCATGAAGGTGTTTTAGGCATAGTGGCTTCTAAAGTTGTAGAAACGTATAGTTTACCAACGCTTATATTAAATGTCGATGAGGCGCAAGGCCATGCAAAAGGCTCAGCTCGTAGCATAGCTCAAGTCTCAATGTTCGAAGTTTTGAATGCACATGGTGATTTAATTTCGAAATTTGGTGGTCATCATATGGCTGCAGGTGTAACGATGCCTATAGAACACATTGAAACACTGAGACAAGGATTAAATGATTGGATGACTCAACTTGCTGAAACAACATCACTTGAGCCACGTAAAAAAGTAGATGTTAAAATTTCAGAAGCTGATATAACAATAAAAAATATTCAAGATATTCAAAGACTACGCCCTTTTGGCACAGACTTTTCTAGTCCATGCTTTGAATTACAAGATGTTAATGTCAATCAAGTAAAAGGAATTGGCCAAGAACAGAAACATCTCAAACTCGTAATGGGTGAAAGTCAATTACAGGCTATCTTTTGGCAAAACGGGCACCTTGTTAAAGAATTAGGAGAACAGCAACCGATTAATTGTATCGGTACGTTGCAGATTAATGAATGGAATGGTTTTCAATCTCCTCAATTCATGATACAAGACTTATCAAGTAATAACTTACAAATTCTTGATTATCGAAGTAAAAGTAAAGTGAGTGGCTTTGAGCAAAATTCAACGGATGTAGCTTATCTTATTCATAAAAAAAGTGAAAAACTAGGCGAGAATTATTACTTTTATGGTGATGAAATTCAACAAAATTATGATAAATATGTGTTCCGCGATTTGCCTGCTTCGATACAAGAAATCAGAGATACTTTGAAAACTGTGGAGGTTTCCCAAATTTACCTTGTTTTAAATCATGAACGCTCGATTTATTTCGAAGGCATGCCCAAAATGGAAACATTCAAACAATGCTTTAAAGCGTTAGCTACGAAAAAAGAAACTAATTTAGCTAAAGATGGTGTGCAACTTTGCCAATACTTAAATATACAGTCTAGTATGCTTAAATTCATCTTGAAAGTTTTCCTTGATTTAGAGTTTATCAAAGATGAAAATGGTATAATTAAGATAAATAGCGACTCCACTAAGAAAGCAATTGAATCGAGTAAGTATTATCAAGGTCGTTTGGAAAGAATTGAAGTTGAAAAAATGTTGCTTTATGAAGATTTTACTAATTTAAAGCAATGGATTAAGTCTGAACTGGTAGATAAATAGGAGGAAGTTTGAATGGATTTAAAACAGTATGTGTCGGAAGTAGAAGATTGGCCAAAGCCTGGAGTTAACTTTAAAGATATTACAACAATTATGGATAACGGTGAAGTATTTGGTTATGCTACAGATCAAATTGTCCATTATGCTAAAGACCGTGATGTAGATGTGATAGTTGGACCAGAAGCGCGTGGCTTTATCATAGGTTGCCCAGTAGCTTATTCAATGGGTATTGGTTTTGCGCCAGTTAGAAAAGAAGGCAAATTACCAAGAGAAGTAATTCGCTACGAATACGATTTAGAATATGGGACAAATGTGCTAACAATGCATAAAGATGCGCTTAAACCAGGTCAACGTGTGTTAATTACCGATGACTTATTAGCTACGGGTGGAACGATTGAAGCGGCAATTAAACTTGTTGAACAATTAGGTGGCATCGTTGTAGGTATTGCATTTATCATTGAACTTAAATATCTTAACGGTATTGAAAAAATAGAAGATTACGACGTAATGAGTTTAATCTCATACGACGAATAAAATATAATAGTAAGATAACGAAAGAAGCTCAGACATGTACTTATGTTCTAGCTTCTTTTTTTATTTAAGATATATATAATGTATACATTAGAGCGAATCGTCGGTGAGTTACCTAAGACCTTTTGTCTTAAGCTATTTCATTTTTTTTGAAATTTTAAAACATTTGAGTCTTTCATATTAATGACATACACTTGAACACACTATATAATATTTAAAAATAAACTTTATTTTCCCAATACGCACATGAACTCATTTATTTATTTAATAACATGTAGTATCATATAACTATTATACAAAATTTGACCTAATAAAATGAAAATACGTTACAATCGTAGTTAAATAAAATTAGATAAAGCTAACGAAATATAATACTGGGTATCTAATAACGATTAATATTTAGTATAGGGGTGTCTTAAGTGAACAATGAATATCCATATAGTGCTGATGAAGTACTATCCAAAGCCAAATCATATTTGTCAAAAGAAGATTATGAATATGTGTTAAAAAGTTATCATATTGCTTATGAGGCACATGAAGGTCAATTTCGAAAAAATGGTTTACCATACATAATGCATCCAATTCAAGTTGCTGGCATATTAACTGAAATGCATTTAGATGGGCCAACAATTGTTGCGGGATTTTTACATGACGTAATCGAGGATACACCATATACATTTGATGATGTTCAAGGTATGTTCAATGAAGAAATTGCAGTTATTGTAGAAGGTGTAACAAAATTAAAAAAAGTGAAATATCGTTCGAAAGAAGAACAACAAGCGGAGAATCATCGAAAACTATTTATCGCAATTGCTAAAGATGTACGTGTGATTTTAGTTAAATTGGCAGATCGTTTGCATAATATGAGAACAATAAAACCGATGCCAAGAGAAAAACAAATTAGAATTTCTAAAGAGACACTCGAAATTTATGCACCTTTGGCTCATAGATTAGGTATTAATACCATTAAATGGGAATTGGAAGATACAGCGCTTAGATACATAGATAGCGTTCAATATTTCAGAATTGTTAATTTAATGAAGAAAAAACGTAGTGAAAGAGAAGATTACATTCAAAATGCTATAAATCGTATACAAGCAGATATGTCTAGCATGAATATTGTTGGAGAAATCAATGGACGACCTAAACACATATATAGTATATATAGAAAAATGGTTAAACAAAAGAAGCAGTTTGATCAAATTTTCGATTTATTAGCTGTTAGAATTATCGTAAATTCTATCAATGATTGTTACGCTGTACTGGGCTTAGTACACACACTTTGGAAACCGATGCCTGGTAGATTTAAGGATTACATTGCGATGCCAAAACAAAATATGTATCAGTCACTGCATACAACTGTTGTTGGTCCAAACGGCGATCCGCTTGAAATACAAATCAGAACTTCTGAAATGCATGAAATCGCTGAACATGGTGTAGCAGCACACTGGGCATATAAAGAAGGCAAAAAAGTAACTGAGAAAGCACAAAACTTTAATAAAAAATTAAATTGGATTAAAGAGTTTGCAGAAACAGACAATACTACTTCGGATGCTGAAGAATTTATGGAAACACTTAAATTTGATTTACAAAGTGACAAAGTATATGCATTTACACCAGAAAGTGACGTTGTAGAATTGCCTTACGGTGCAGTTCCTATTGATTTTGCATATGCAGTTCATAGTGAAGTAGGTAATAAAATGATAGGTTCAAAAGTAAATGGTAAGATCGAACCTATAGACTATGTATTGCAGACTGGAGATATTGTTGAAATTAGAACAAGCAAGCATTCTTACGGTCCAAGTAGAGATTGGTTGAAAATTGTAAAATCATCAAGTGCGAAAAGTAAAATTCGCAGTTTCTTTAAAAAACAAGATCGCTCTTCAAACATTGAAAAGGGTAAATTTATGATTGAAGCGGAAATAAAAGATCAAGGTTTCAGAGTAGACACAGTATTAAATGAAGAAAACATTGACGTAGTAAATAATAAATATAATTTTGCTAACGATGATGACTTATTTGCTGCAGTTGGTTTTGGTGGCGTAACAGCTTTACAAATAGTGAATAAATTGACTGAAAAACAGCGTATTCAAGATAAACAAAAAGCATTGAATTCAGCACAAGAAATTTCTAAATCAGTACCTATTAAAGAAGACATTACAACGGATAGTGGCGTATATGTTGAAGGTATTGAAAATGTCTTAATCAAATTATCAAAATGTTGTAATCCAATCCCAGGTGATGATATTGTTGGTTATATCACTAAAGGGCATGGCATTAAAGTACATAGAACAGATTGCCCTAATATTAAAAGTGAAAAAGACCGCTTGATTCATGTAGAATGGGTACGTTCTAAAGACGCTACTCAACGTTATCAGGTAGATTTAGAAGTTTCTGCTTACGATAGAAATGGGCTTCTAAATGAAGTGTTACAAGCGGTAAATTCAACTAAAAGTAATTTAGTGAAAGTATCTGGTAAGTCAGATATCGATAAAAATGCTGTAATTAATATTAGTGTTATGGTAAAAAATGTTAATGAAGTTTACCAAGTTGTAGACAAGATTAAACAACTCGGCGATGTATATACTGTCACAAGAGTTTGGAATTAGAGGTGCAACATACATGAAAATAGTCGTACAAAGAGTAAAAGAAGCTTCGGTTTCTAATGAAAATATTGAAAATAAAATAAAAAAAGGATATTGCTTATTTGTTGGTGTTGGTAAAACATCTACCGAGGCTGATATTTTGGCATTAGCAAAAAAAATTGTGAATGCACGGTTATTTGAAGATAATGATGGAAAGCTTAACTTAAATATTCAACAAGTTGAAGGTGAAATTTTATCTATATCGCAATTCACATTGTATGCAGACGTTAGAAAAGGGAACAGACCAGGATTCTCTTATTCTATGCCTCCCGAACAGGCAAATGAATATTACGAAATGTTTAACGATGCATTACGTTCTTATGGAATAAACGTGTTAACAGGCGAATTTGGTACGGATATGTTAGTGAATATTGCTAATGATGGACCTGTAACAGTGATTTATGAAAGTCAGGATGGCAAAATAGTATGAAAAAACTCGATACTTGGTTAGAAAAACATAATCTTAGAAATATCCCCACATTTATTGTCGCAGTAGCATTTGTCATTTTCGTTATTATGATTATTGCTTTCTTAAATCATAATGATGAAAACAGTAGTACGATTTATATTACTGAAGATGCAGAATTAAGAACTGGACCTAACGCTGTTTATCCAGAAATTAATTCAATCAAAAAGGGACAAAACTTCCATAAAATTGGCGAATCTGGTAAGTGGATTGAAGTAGAATCCGGTAACAATGAAAAAGGCTGGGTGGCTGGTTGGCATACGAATTTAAATATTCAAGCAGACACTAACAAGAATGCTAAACCTTTGAAAGATAAAATAATTGTACTTGACCCTGGTCACGGTGGACGTGATCAGGGGGCATCAAGTAATACAAACAAACATAGTAAAGAGAAAGTATACACTTTAAAAACCGCTAAAGAACTCAAAGCACTTTTAGAAAAAGAAGGTGCAACAGTGAATATGACACGTAGTTCAGATGAATATGTCAGTCTTAGCGATAGAAATATTAAAGGTGATGCTTATATTAGTATACATAACGATTCATTAAAATCAGCTAAAGCAAACGGTAGTACCGTTTATTGGTTTAAGAAAAATCAAAAAGCATTAGCAGAGACGTTGAGTGCAAGCTTACAAAAGAAAGCTTTATTAACAAATAAAGGTGCACGACAAGAAAACTTCCAAGTATTGAGACAAACAGATGTACCAGCAGTATTATTAGAGTTAGGTTATATTAGTAATCCTACAGATGAAGATATGATTAGAGATCAATTACATCGACAAATTGTAGAAAAAGCAGTAGTTGATGGACTACGTGCATACTTCTCAGAATAAAAGGGTTGCATATTAGTCATAAACTCGTTATTATTAAATATGAATTCTATATTAAAACCGCTATGATTCTTGAAAATTCTAAATGAAATGGTAACATTTAAACAATGCGAAGAGACATAATTCCTGGCTGAAAAATTATGCTTAGTAATTTAGAAATTTAACACAAGAAGAGGTGCTTTAAAAATAAAGCCGTGTAACGAACGTTATTCGTATGAAGTGGGTTATAAATTTAAATATTTATAACCAATTAGGGTGGCAACACGGAAATTCGTCCCTTGTATGACTATTAGTCATGCAAGGGTTTTTTTATTGCTTAAAAGGAGAGGTTCTATGATAAATATACCTAGAGGGACTCAAGATATTTTACCAGAGGAAACAAAGAAATGGCGTTATATTGAAGCAAAGTTAGATCAACTCATGGAATTGTATAATTACGAAGAAATTCGTACACCAATTTTTGAAAGTACTGAATTATTTGCACGTGGTGTAGGTGGTTCAACGGATGTTGTTCAAAAAGAAATGTATACCTTTAAAGATAAAGGTGACCGAAATATCACATTACGTCCAGAGGGCACAGCAGCAGTTGTCCGTTCATATATAGAAAATAAAATGCAAGGTATTGCGAACCAACCTATTAAACTATACTATAACGGACCAATGTTTCGTTATGAACGAAAACAAAAAGGTAGATATCGCCAATTCACTCAGTTTGGTGTAGAAGCTATTGGCGCTGAAAATCCAGGTGTTGATGCAGAAGTATTAGCAATGGCAATGCATATCTATCAGTCATTTGGATTGAAACACTTAAAACTCGTTATTAATAGTATTGGTGATATAAATTCTCGTAAAGAATATAATGATGCACTTGTGAATCATTTTGAACCTGTAATCGATCAATTTTGTAGTGATTGTCAATCACGTTTACACACAAATCCGATGAGGATTTTAGATTGTAAAATCGATAAAGATAAAGAAGAAATAAAAACAGCTCCAAGTATTACAGAATTTTTAAATGAATCATCCAAAGCTTATTATTCAGAAGTAAAACAACATTTAGATGATTTAGGTATTCCGTATGTAGAAGATCCGAACTTAGTTAGAGGATTAGATTACTATACACATACTGCTTTCGAGTTAATGATGGATAACCCTAATTATGATGGTGCGATTACTACATTATGTGGTGGCGGACGATATAATGGCTTATTGGAATTATTAGATGGACCAAGTCAAACTGGTATAGGATTTGCGTTAAGTATTGAAAGATTGTTGCTTGCACTAGAGGAAGAACAAATTGAACTTAATGCCAATCATGAATTTGATTTATTTATTGTAACAATGGGCGATAAAGCGGACCGTTATGCTGTTAAACTATTAAATGATTTACGTAAAAATGGTGTGAAGGCAGATAAAGATTATTTACAACGTAAAGTTAAAGGCCAAATGAAGCAAGCAGATAGATTAAATGCGAGATATACAATAGTGGTTGGCGAGCAAGAGCTAGAAGAAAATAAGATTAATGTAAAAAATATGGAATCAGGCGAAACTGAAACTATTAAATTAGATGAAATGGTTAATTATTTCAAAAATTAAGGAGAGATATCATGAGTAAACGCACAACATACTGTGGTTTAGTAACTGAGTCGTTATTAGACCAAGAAGTAACATTAAAAGGTTGGGTACACAACCGTAGAGATTTAGGTGGCTTAATTTTTGTTGATTTACGTGACCGTGAAGGTTATGTCCAAATCGTATTTAACCCAGATTTTTCAGCAGAAGCATTACAAATTGCAGAAACTGTTAGATCAGAGTATGTGGTAGAAGTTAAAGGAATAGTTAAGCAACGTGATCCTCAAACAGTAAACCCAAAAATTGAAACTGGTCAAGTTGAAGTACAAGTTTCAGATATTCAAATTATCAATAAATCTGAGACACCTCCATTTGCTTTAAATGAAGAAAATCAAAATGTAGATGAAAATATCAGATTAAAATATAGATATCTTGATTTACGACGTCAAGAGTTAGCACAAACATTTAAAATGAGACACCAAACAACACGTTCTATTAGACAATACTTAGATCAAGAAGGTTTTTATGATATAGAAACACCTGTATTAAATAAATCTACGCCAGAGGGTGCCCGTGACTATTTAGTACCATCACGTGTACATGGCGGTGAATTTTATGCTTTACCTCAGTCACCACAAATATTCAAACAATTATTAATGATTAGTGGTTTTGATAAATACTACCAAATTGTTAAGTGTTTCCGTGATGAAGATTTACGTGCTGATCGTCAACCAGAATTCACTCAAGTAGATATTGAGATGAGCTTCGTGGATCAAGAAGATGTGATGGATATGGGCGAAGAAATGTTGCAAAATGTTGTTAAAGATGTGAAAGACGTTGAAGTACCGCGTCCATTCCCAAGAATGACATATAACGAAGCTATGAGTCGTTATGGTTCAGATAAACCAGATACACGTTTTGGCATGGAGTTAATCGATGTTTCAGAACTTGGTGAAGTCATGGACTTTAAAGTATTCAAAGATGCCATCAATAAAGATGGTCAAGTTAAGGCAATTGTAGCTGAAGGCGCTTCTGACAAATATACAAGAAAAGATATAGATGTTTTAACTGAATTTGTAAACATCTATGGTGCTAAAGGCTTAGCTTGGGTAAAAGTTGTAGAAGATGGCTTAAATGGGCCAATCGCCAAATTCTTTGAAAATGATCATGTTGAAAAGTTACAATCGCTAACTGGAGCACAAGCAGGTGACTTAGTATTATTCGTAGCAGATAAACCAAGTGTTGTTGCACAAAGTTTAGGCGCTTTACGTCTTAAACTTGCGAAAGAATTAAACATGATTGATGAAACGAAATTGAATTTCTTATGGGTTACAGATTGGCCTTTACTTGAATATGATGAAGATGTTAAACGCTATACTGCAGCACATCATCCATTCACTTCACCGAAACAAGAAGATATTGAAAAATTAAGCACTGAGCCTGAGAATGTTCAAGCTAATGCATATGATATTGTTTTGAATGGTTATGAATTAGGCGGGGGCTCTATCAGAATTCATGATGCTGATTTACAAGCTAAAATGTTCGAAGTTTTAGGTTTCACAGACGAACAAGCAAAAGAACAATTTGGTTTCTTACTAGATGCCTTTAAATATGGTGCACCACCACATGGCGGCATAGCATTAGGATTAGACCGTTTAGTTATGTTATTAACGAATCGCACAAACTTACGTGATACAATTGCCTTTCCTAAAACTGCATCTGCAACATGTCTATTAACAGATGCACCAAGTGAAGTATCAGAAAATCAATTAGAAGAACTTTCATTACGTATTCGTCATTAATTAGCGCAAAAAGTTTTAATTCTTGCTAATTTGAAATTATGTGTTATGATGTTCACATAAGATAGTCATCTGAAGTGTTCGTAAGTTTGCTTCATATTTGGGCCTAACACTCTTTGATCCGGGAGCCCAATGGGTTTTCTTGCAGCGCACACGCCTCAAAGGAGGACTTGCAAAACAAGAAACAGGGCACCCACCTGTTATAAGCAGGCCGAATGATCAAGCACTTTATAACTACGGCACTAACGGACTCTATCGTACGCAAGACTTCGGTCTTGCGTATTTTTTTTGCTGAAATTTAAAATGTGTATGCTACGATTTCAAATAATGTAAGATAAATAATGCATTTTGTAAATATAAATATATGATAATGTTATAATAGTTTTGTTATAGCATATTAATAATAATAAGGAGTATTTAGATGAGACATCAATTTTCTAGAAATGAATTAGCCTATGGTCAAGAAGGCTTGGAATTATTAAAAGAAAAGACAGTTGTTGTGCTTGGTGTAGGTGGGGTTGGTTCATTTGCCGCTGAAGCTTTGGCACGAACGAATATTGGTCATATCATTCTTATTGATAAAGATGATGTTGATATCACTAACGTCAATCGTCAATTGCATGCGCTTACGACTACAATCGGTCAGAGTAAAGTGACTTTGATGGAGGAACGTATTAAATTAATTAACCCTGATTGTAAAGTGACTTCATTACATATGTTTTATACAGAAGAAACTTATGAAGCGTTGTTCAGTGAGTATGATATCGATTATTTTGTAGATGCAAGTGACACAATCATTTATAAAGTACACTTAATGAAAGAGTGTTTAGATAGAGGTATTTCCGTGATTTCAAGCATGGGTGCTGCCAATAAAATTGATCCAACACGTTTTGAAGTTGCAGATATTTCTAAAACGCATACAGATCCTATGGCTAAAATTATAAGACGTAAATTAAAAAAATTAGGTATTCATAAAGGGATACCTGTTGTATATTCAGATGAAAGTCCAATTGTAATTAGAGAAGATGTTAAAGATACAGTGGGTGATGCTAATGCACCAACAAGAAAAGGGCAAATGCCACCATCTTCAAATGCTTTTGTGCCTAGTGTAGTTGGATTAATCAGTGCAGGTTTTGTAATTAATGATATTCTAAAAGACATTCCCGTTACGCGTATTAAAGACAAAAAATAAAAAATGTTCATTCATTAATAACTATTTAAAAAGGTAGCTTCCTGTTTTTGGAAGCTACCTTTTATGGATTATACTGATTTATATTTTATTTCTTTTTTTGTGAATGACTAATATTGTCGTAAACAGACTTAAATTGCTGTTCACTTTTAGAGGTTGTTTTGGGCTCATAATAAATTCTATTTTTAAGTTTATCGGGTAAATATTGTTGTGAAACGAATCCGCTCTCATAACTATGCGGATATTTATAACCGATTGCCCGACCTAATTCTTTAGCACCTGCATAATGACCATCTTTTAAGTGGTCAGGAATCTGACCAACATGTCCCTTACGTATATCTGATAGTGCAGCATCAATAGCTGAAATACCTGAGTTAGATTTTGGTGATAAACAAAGTTCTATTACAGCTTGGCTCAAAGGAATTCTAGCCTCGGGGAAACCTAAACGCTCAGCTGACTCTATTGCTGCTAATGTACGTTGACCAGCTGCTGGTGACGCCAAACCGACATCTTCAAAACTAATTACTAATAAACGTCGAACGATTGTTGGTAAATCTCCAGCTTCGATTAAACGTGCAAGGTAATGTAATGCAGCATTAACATCGCTACCTCTAATTGATTTTTGAAATGCACTCATTACATCGTAGTGCATGTCTCCATCTTTATCACTTACAAAAGCACCTTTTTGCAAACAATCTTTTGCATCTTCTAGTATGATATGCCTATTGCCATCAGTCACTTTAGAACTTAATACAGCCAATTCTAAAGCATTGAGTGCACTTCTAACATCGCCTTGACTTTGTGTGGTAAAGTAAGTCATTGCTTCATCATCAACAATTGGATTGTAAGTAGCGAGCCCACGTTCAGCATCATTAATTGCTCTCTCTAATGAGACTCTGACATCATTGTCATCTAATGGATATAATTCGAAAATTTGAGCTCTTGAACGTATAGCAGGATTAATTGCATGGTAAGGATTAGATGTTGTCGCGCCAATTAATACAATTTTCCCATTTTCTAAGTGCGGTAATAAAAAATCTTGTTTGGCTTTATCTAAACGATGTATTTCATCTAATAATAGAATTACTTGTCCAGACATTTTAGCTTCTTCCACAATTAACTGCATATCTTTTTTTGTATTCGTTACAGCATTGAGCTGTCGAAACTTGAATTGTGTACTGCCAGATATCGCTTTTGCAATACTTGTTTTACCTATACCAGGAGGACCAAAAAATATCATTGAAGATAATCTTTTTGTTTCAACCATTCTTCTAATAATTCCTTTTGGACCTACTAAATGTTTTTGAGAAATAATTTCATCTATGTTATTCGGACGCATTCTAGATGCAAGTGGTTCGTTCGTCACAATCTGTCACACCTTTCTAATTCTATATTAACGTAAAAAATGATAGAATGTTAATATATAGTATTCGAATTAAGTGAGGTAATATAATGAAAATTTCAACAAAAGGAAGATATGGGTTAACATTAATGATTTCCCTAGCTAAAAAACAAGGACAAGGGTGCGTATCATTAAAATCTATAGCAGAAGAAAATAATTTAAGTGATCTATATCTAGAGCAATTAGTCGGTCCTTTACGGAATGCTGGATTAATTCGAAGTGTTCGTGGTGCAAAAGGCGGTTACCAATTAAGAGTACCAGCGGAAGAAATTACAGCTGGTGATATTATACGTTTATTAGAAGGTCCAATTACGTTTGTAGAAAGTATTGAATCAGAGCCACCTGCGCAAAAAGAACTTTGGATTAGAATGAGAGATGCTGTTAGAGAAGTACTTGATAATACAACTTTACAATATCTAGCCGATTTTAAAGAAACTGATGACTTAGATGGTTATATGTTTTATATTTAAAATGTAATATAATTTATAATTTTATAGTTCAGAATGATTTCTTTTAATGAAAATATTGGATTTATTTTCTTTTTCATGTTTAGACAGAATGATTAGTGGTATTTAATTTGTATACATTGCTAAGGAGGTAATTTACATGGCAGATGAAAATAAATTCGAACAAGCAAAAGGTAATGTGAAAGAAACAGTCGGTAATGTAACTGACAATAAAGATTTAGAAAATGAAGGCAAGGAAGATAAAACTTCTGGTAAAGCTAAAGAATTCGTAGAAAATGCAAAAGATAAAGCGAATGACGCTATTGATAAATTCAAAAAATAATTTAATTTAAAAGGAGTAATTACTATGGCTGAAAATTTCTTAGACAAAGCAAAAGAAACTGCAAAAACTGTATCTGAAACATTAAAAGGGTCTGACAATGAAAAAGCACAACAAGCTTCAGAACAAATTGATAAATTCACTGGTGGCAGTGAAGATAACAAAGACGAAAAATAATCTTTGCTAAATTTCAAGTAAATAAAATGATAAAAATCNCATCACACTACTACTATAGTAGTAGTAGTTATTATTATTATTATTATTAGTTATTAGTTACTTACTTACGTTACTTACGTTACGTTAGTTAGTTA
>NZ_ALPU01000009.1:0-16949 GCF_000294465.1 Staphylococcus sp. OJ82
GATTGGGATTTTATCATTTTATTTACTTGAATTTTATAGCGTATCTACCACGTTTTTTAGTTTATGGTAAGAATCAAGTTGGGCTTCTTGATCATAAATATAGCTGATAGCCATTAATTCATCAATATCACCATGTTCATCTATAAATGTTTTAATTTTATTTTTTACAGTTTCTTCAGAGCCGATAAGTGATGAACTCATACGTTGTTGGGCAATTTCAAATTCAGTAGGTGTTAAGATACCTTTTAAATCATCAGTAGGTGGTTGAAGTGGTTGCATTCTGCCTCTTGTTATACTGACCATAACTTGTGCTTGAGTTGTTGATAAGTATTCAGCTTGTTCATCAGTATCAGCAACAATGGCATTTAAACAAACGATGACATAAGGTTTGCTAAGTTCATTGGAAGGTTCAAATAAATCTTTATATATTTCGATTGCATCTTTCATTTGTTGTGGTGCAAAATGACCAGCAAAAACATAAGGAAGTCCTTTTCGTGCTGCTAAATGGGCAGAATCAGTAGATGAACCTAGGATATAAAGTGGTACATGTTTATCTACAGCGGGATAAGCTCGCACATATGCTTGGTGATTACCAGGACCAAAATATTTGGCAAGTTGTTCAACTTCTTCCGGAAATTCATAAACGCCATTATGTTGATCTCTACGTAAGGCACTAGCAGTCATCATATCAGTGCCAGGAGCACGTCCTAAACCTAAATCTACACGCTCTGGAAATATTGTTTCCATCGTACCAAACTGTTCGGCAACTACTAATGGTGCATGATTTGGTAACATGATACCACCTGAGCCTACTCGAATTTTAGATGTGTGCTCTAATGTATGTTGGATTAACAAAGCAGTAGCAGAACTTACTAAATTTGGTGCATTGTGATGTTCTGCAATCCAATAGCGTTCATAATCTAACGTCTCCAAATTTTGAGCTAATTTAACCATATCTTTAATCGCAGCTTGATCATCTTCTCCTTCTCGAATAGGTACAAGATTAAGCGCTGATAATTTTAAATTGTACATGTTTATCGTTGTCCTCCTCATTGATTGTTATTATATTGAAGTATAACAGTCGTTATAAAACTTGCGTAAGAAACTGCTCACTGTTATAATGATGGAAATTAAAAACGTTAGGTGGCTTAATTAAGGCGATGAAGACATTGGATAAATATCAAGAAAATAAATTAACAAAACTACATTTAAATGAGAAAGTTATAGGATATGTCCATGTCGTAAATAATATGAACTATTATTAAGCAACCGCATATAATGATTGCAGTATATATTTATGGCATGTCATATCCTCGGAAGTGAGGAAATTGATATGTCTTTTTATTATGTTCAAAAACCATTTGAAAAATATGGTAAAACGTTGATAAATCACGTGAATATAAGTGTTGAAATAGGAGAACACATAGCGCTCGTGGGTGATAATGGTGTTGGTAAAACAACCTTACTGAGTGAACTATACTTAAAGTATAGAGATAATGCATATCTTATGAAGCAAGATATGACAGATTATTATAATGAAACTGGAATGGAATTTGTTTTATCTTTATTTCCAGAAATATTAAAATTAAAAAAAGAAATAACTTATAATTATGAAAAAATAGCTGATTATATAGCATATAATGGTTATGAAGTAGAACAAAAAATTATTACACAAGCGAATTTATTTAATTTAACCGAAACTGATTTAGACAAACAAATGGGTCTTTTAAGTGGAGGCCAACAAACACGCGTCGCATTATTACGTTCGATTATTTCAGAGAAAGATTTGATTTTATTAGATGAACCAACTAATCATCTTGATCAAACTATGCTTAATGATTTGATAACTCACATGAATAAATCAAAATGTACAATAATCTATGTATCTCATCACCGTGGCTTTATCAATGCAACTGCTAGTCATATCATAGAGATAAATCGAGCACAGACAAGGAAATTTACGGGTAATTATAACCAGTATAAAGAAATTATAGATTTAGAGTTTCAAACACAAGTGAATGCTTATGAAAAACAGCAGAAAGAAGTTAAGAAGCTTGAAGACACCATTAAAAGAGTTAAAGAATGGCATGCTGCTTCTAAGCAAACAACGAGTGTTCGCGATCCCTCTATGCAAAAACGATTGAGTAAATTAGCACAAAAATCAAAAGTAAAAGAATCACAATTAAATCAAAAATTAAACGAAAAAAATATCGAAGAACCCGAAAAAGATAATAGAAAGTTTCATTTCGAACATCATGAAAAAAAGCGTAAACGTTATTTATTGAGGTTAGAAGATTTCAGTATTTCAATAAATGATCTTTGTATTTATAATCAATCGAATTTCGAAATTAAGAATAATGAAAACATTTTACTTACTGGACTTAATGGCAGTGGAAAATCACTATTAATCAACTTGATTAGACAAAAAAATAAAACCTGATCAAGGCTTTATCCATATTACACCTTCACTTAAAATAGGTTATTTCGATCAACAAAATAATAATTTAACGTATCGTGAGACACCTTTAAATACTTTGTTAGCTTTAGAAGGTATGACACGTAGCCAGGCCCAAACGATTTTAGCAGCATTTGGTTTCGACCAAGATAAAATTATTGAACCCGTTGCTTATTTGTCAATGGGAGAGAAAAGTAGGTTGCAGTTTGTATTATTATTTTTCTCAAATCCTAATTTATTGATATTAGACGAACCAACAAACTATTTTGATATCACAACACAAGACTTGATTATGGACATGATTCATAGTTTTAGTGGTCAAGTGCTCATTGTCACACATGACCAGTACTTACAATCACGATTCACAGCGACGCATTGGGAAGTATCCAATAAGCAACTTCATAATTTGACGCTCAATCAATATCGTAAGACAAATACCGTTGATACTTTGAAATTATTAGATGATTACAAAACAATTGATGAAAGTGGACATTTTGAAACAGAGAACTAGAAAATTTGATTAGATGGTGCTATCATTGGAACATTGATAAAATTGTTAGGAGTGTCAAACATGGAAGTATATGCAGATTATGCTGCAACAACACCAGTCAAACAAGCAGTTATAGATAAGATGATGGATGTTTATAGCGTTCATTATGGTAATCCGTCTTCTATTCATAGTATCGGAAGAGACGCAAGAAAATATCTCGATGAATCGCGCAGAACGGTAGCGAAGATATTTAATGCTAAGCCAAGTGAAGTTATATTCACGAGTGGCGCTACTGAATCTAATAATACTGCAATAAAGGGTATTGCGTACGAACGTCAACATAAAGGTAAACACATCATTACATCTAAAATTGAACATCACTCTGTACTCCATGTTTTTGAACAACTCGAAAAAGAAGGCTTTGAAGTAACATATTTAGATGTGGATCACGAAGGCTTAATACAACTTGACCAATTAAAAGCAGCACTCACGGACGAAACAATTTTAGTGTCAATCATGTTTGTTAATAACGAAATAGGTACAGTCGAACCTATGTATGATATTGACGATATCATTGCTGAATCTAACGCTTTGTTTCACGTTGATGCAGTTCAAGCGATAGGGCACTTGGAAATAGATTTTCATGAATTTAACATTGATGCGATGAGTATCACCGCACATAAATTTGGAGGTCCCAAAGGTGTGGGGACTTTATTAGTCAAAGATGATACAAAATTACAATTTCCACAATTAGGTGGGGAACAAGAAGCAAAACGAAGAGCAGGCACAGAAAATCTCCCACAAATTGTAGGGTTAGCTGAAGCTTTAACTTTAGCGAATAATCATATAAACGATAATAATGTTCATTTAATGAATTTGAAAAACCAATTTCTCGTTACATTACAAGAGCGCTCAGTTCCATTTGAATTGAATGGTTCTATGACAGATTCAACAGGGCATATCGTTAATTTATATTTGCCTTTCGTTGATGTAGAAACGATGCTTACCTTATTGGATTTATCTAATATATATGTCTCGTCAGGTTCTGCATGTACAGCAGGAACAACGACACCATCACACGTTTTAGTAGCAATGTATGGCAATGAAGAACGTGCAAAACACTCTGTAAGATTTAGTTTTAATGAACAAACGACTGAACAAGAAATTAAATATATAACTGCAGAAATACACAAAATTTATCATAAATTTAAGGAGGAAATATAGTTGTCAAATCAAGATACACGTGTGGTAGTCGGTATGTCAGGTGGCGTAGACAGTTCTGTAACGGCACACATATTAAAAGAACAAGGTTACGATGTCATAGGTATATTCATGAAAAATTGGGATGATACTGATGAGAATGGGGTATGTACGGCTACAGAAGATTATAATGATGTAATTGCCGTCTGCAATCAAATCGGTATACCTTATTACGCAGTTAATTTCGAAAAAGAATATTGGGATAAAGTATTTACTTATTTCTTAGATGAATATAAAAAAGGACGCACGCCTAATCCAGATGTAATGTGTAATAAAGAAATTAAATTTAAAGCTTTCTTAGAGCATGCATTAAAACTAGGTGCAGATTATGTTGCAACTGGTCATTACGCACGCGTAAGACGTCATGAAGATGGTCATGTCGAAATGTTACGTGGTGTCGATAATAATAAAGACCAAACTTATTTCTTAAATCAATTATCACAAGATCAATTATCTCGCGTTATGTTCCCAATAGGGGATATTGAAAAATCAGAAGTACGTCGCATTGCTGAAGAACAAGATTTAGCAACTGCTAAAAAGAAAGATTCTACAGGTATTTGTTTTATAGGAGAACGTAATTTCAAAGAATTTCTATCTCAATATCTACCAGCTCAATCTGGCGATATGGTTACATTAACAGGAGATAAAATCGGTACACATGCAGGTTTAATGTATTATACAATTGGTCAACGTCATGGCCTTGGTATTGGCGGAGATGGAGATCCATGGTTTGTAGTTGGTAAAAATCTAGATGACAACGTATTATATGTAGAACAAGGTTTTCATCATGATGCATTATACAGTGACTATTTAATCGCTTCTGATATTTCATTTGTGAATACAGTTGATTTAGAAGAAGGCTTTGAATGTTCTGCTAAATTTAGATATCGTCAAAAAGATACTAAAGTATTTGTAAAAAAAGAAAATGACAATGCAATTCGCGTTTTATTTGCTGAACCAGTTCGAGCAATCACACCGGGTCAATCTGTCGTCCTTTACGATGGTGATGTATGTTTGGGTGGCGCTACAATTGATGATGTCTTTAAAGAATCAGGTCAGTTAAGTTACGTCGTATAATACATTTTACTTAGAAATCGTTAGTAAGCTATATATTATAGTAACTAACGATTTCTTTTTCTGAAATATGATTTAAAAAAGATGAGCAAATGTTATAATGAATAGTCAGAAATGAGGGTTTAAATTGGATCAAGAACAAATATATAAATTAATTAAACAAGGTAATATTGAAGAAGCGTTAACAGCATTATTTGCAAATATTGAAGAAAATCCCAAAGAAGTTGAAAACTATATAAATGCAGGTATTTTAATAGCCGAAGCGGGTGAAGTTGAAAAGGCTGAAAAGTTTTTTCAAAAAGCAATAACGCTCGATCCAGAAAATGGTGCGATTTATTATAATTTAGGCAATGTATATTATAATGAAGGACGATTTAGTGAAGCAATCAAACTATATCAGCAAGCTCTAAAATACAATGTAGATTTAGTGGATACCAATTATATGATTGGTATGTCATTTAATCAACTAGAGGCATTTAAAGAAGCATTACCGTTCCTAATGACTGCCGCTGAAAAAGATGACCGTAAAGACGTAGAAGTTCAATTTCAATATGGTCTTGTATTATGTCATTTAGAAATGTTTGAACAAGCAATCACTCAATTGAACTATGTATTAACTTTAGATGAGAAGCATTCAGATGCTTTATATAATCTAGGCTTAGCTACTTATATGCAAACTGAAGATACAACACAAGCAATTCAAATTTTCGAACGTGCAGTTGAAGCAAATCCAGAACATGTGATGAGTCAACACGCAATCAAAACTTTTAAATCTATAGCAGAGGAGGAATAACTTATGGAAGACCCTACATTATTTAACAATTCAATGATTAAAGGAACCGTGGATGCTATTTTATTTCAAAATAAAGAAAATTTTTATACGGTTTTAAAGGTAGATACAATTGAAACAAATGAAGATTTCAATTCAATGCCTACAATTGTAGGGTTTTTCCCGGAAATTGCTGAAGGTGATGTCTATACGTTTAAAGGCCAAGTTGTAACACATTCTAAATATGGTAAGCAACTCAAAGCTGAAACGTTTGAAAAAGAGTTGCCGCAAACAAAAGAAGCAATCATTAGTTATTTATCCAGCGATCTTTTTAAAGGTATTGGTAAAAAAACTGCACAAAGTATTGTAAATAAGTTAGGCGAGAATGCCATTAGTGATATATTAAATGATCCTGCTGTTTTAGAAAAAGTACCGAGTCTACCAAAAAAGAAACAAAAGCAAATCGCAGAACAAATCGCTAGTAATCAAGAAACAGAACAAATCATTATACGACTTCACGACTTAGGTTTTGGTCCGAAGCTTGCTATGGCAATATACCAAGCCTATTTAGGTGAGACACTTAAAGTTGTTGAAAATACACCATACCAATTGGTTTATGATGTAAAAGGAATCGGTTTTAATAAAGCAGATGCTTTAGCACGTAACGTGGGAATTCAATTTAATGATGATGAACGTCTGAAAGCTGGTTTGTTATATGTTTTAGAAGAAGAATGTATTAAACAAGGCCATACATATTTACCTACAAATAATGTTATGGAAATGACACAAGATATGTTGTCTCAACCACCAGCAGAAATGATTGATGCACAACAACTTATAAATGTATTGCAAGATTTAGTAAATGATACGAAATTAATCCAACAAGAAAATGAAGTTGCTATACCAAGTTTGTATTATTCAGAGTTGAAAAGTGTTCAAAACTTATATCGCAATTTTACGCATACAAATAAATTAAAAGAAATTGAGCAATCAGAATTATTGCTTGAAATTGGTGAAATAGAGAACCGTAATGAAGTAACATATGCCGACTCACAAAGAGACGCGCTACAAACTGCAATCAATACTAAAATCATGCTACTAACTGGTGGTCCAGGTACTGGTAAAACGACAGTAATCAAAGGTATCGTAGAGCTATATGCAGAGATTCATGGTTTATCGTTAGACTATGATGATTACCAAAATGACGATTACCCTGTTGTGCTTGCGGCACCTACCGGCAGAGCATCAAAGCGGCTTGCAGAATCTACAGGATTAGAAGCAATGACGATACATCGGCTCATTGGTTGGAATCAAGATACACAACCTGAAGATATTTTAGAAAATGAAATATCTGCAAAACTTATTATTATAGATGAGATGTCGATGGTTGATACATGGCTTTTTCATCAATTTTTGAGTGCAGTACCTATAGACGCACAAGTTATATTAGTAGGTGATGAAGATCAATTACCATCTGTTGGTCCTGGACAAGTGTTTAAAGATTTAATCGATTCAAAAGTTATCCCACGTGTCAATTTAACTGAAGTATACCGCCAACAAGACGGTTCTAGTATTATTGAGTTGGCACATAGAATGAAATTGGGCGAAGCAATTGATATTACACAGCGTTTCCATGATCGTAACTTTATCAAATGTACGACTGAACAAATACCCACAGTAGTTGAAAAAGTAGTGACAAGTGCAGTAAATAAAGGATATGACATGAGTGATATTCAGGTATTAGCACCTATGTATAAAGGTTCCGCAGGTATTAAAAAACTAAATACGGTCTTGCAAGATATATTGAACCCTAAAGACAAAGATACTCGAGAAATTGAGTTTGGTGATGTTGTTTTTAGAAAAGGAGATAAGGTTTTACAACTTGTGAACCGACCAAGTGATAATATTTTTAATGGTGATATCGGTGTAATCGTAGGTATATTTTGGGCGAAAGAAAATGCATTAAATAAAGACATACTTGTCGTTGATTTTGAGGGCAATGAAATAACGTTTGTTCGAAAAGATTTATTAGAATTAACACATGCATATTGCACATCTATTCATAAGTCTCAGGGTTCTGAGTTTCCTATAGTCATCATGCCAATAGTCAAGCAATATTTTAGAATGTTACAAAAACCTATTTTATATACAGGGCTTACTCGAGCGAAGCAGTCGCTTATATTTTTAGGTGACCCACAAGCATTTGATATTGGATTGAAAACACACGGTCAAGTGAGAATGACACAATTATGTACATTTCTGAAAACTTATTTCAATAACGAAGTAACTGAAGATGCTGAAGATAGTATTGCAATTAGTAAAACAATTGATGCAGATATCATTTTGACTGAAGATAATATCTTTAAAATTAACCCTATGATCAACATGGGAGACATTTCACCATATGACTTTGTAGAAGATTGACATTAGTAACGAAAGTAAATACAATATAATTAACTTAGCATAAAGGTGAGTAGACTGTGTTAGACAACAAGAGATGTACTGGTTGGTGGAAAGTACAGATAATACAGTTGAACGCTGCTTTATGTCAGTATAAATAATAACTAATTAAGTGATAAGTGTGAGTTAGTAAATTTTAAGAATAACTATCGTCTGATATGTAAATCTTTAAAATTTAGATAGAAATAGATTTACTAATGCTTATAACCAGGGTGGTACCGCGAAACGTTCGTCCCTTTTATGAGGATGAGCGTTTTTTATTTTCAATTTTTTCTTATAACTGTTATAACTTGATTTGAGATGGAGGAATTTTAAGGATGAAAAACTTAAAAGCTAGTGAAATTAGACAAAGTTTTATTGATTATTTCGTTGAACAGGGACACATGGTTGAACCTTCAGCGCCGTTAGTGCCTATTGATGATGATTCTTTACTATGGATTAACTCTGGTGTTGCGACATTGAAAAAATATTTTGATGGTAGAGAAACACCGAGAAAACCTCGTATCGTGAATTCACAAAAAGCGATTCGTACCAATGACATTGAAAACGTAGGCTTTACTGCACGACACCATACGTTCTTTGAAATGTTAGGAAACTTCTCAATTGGCGATTATTTTAAAAAAGAAGCAATCCAATTTGCATGGGAATTTTTAACAAGTGAGAAATGGATGGCAATGGATCCGAAATTACTTTATGTCACAGTTCATCCTGAAGATGTGGAAGCATATAGAATCTGGAATGAAGAAATGGGATTAGAAGAAAGTAGAATTATCCGAATTGAAGGTAATTTCTGGGATATAGGTGAAGGTCCTTCTGGTCCCAACACTGAAATATTCTATGATCGTGGCGATCAATTTGGTCATGATGATCCTGAAGAAGAAATGTATCCAGGTGGAGAAAATGAACGCTTTTTAGAAGTGTGGAATCTAGTGTTTAGCGAGTTTAATCATAATAAAGATCACACTTATACACCATTACCAAACCAAAATATTGATACTGGCATGGGTCTAGAAAGAATGGCTTCTATCGCCCAAAATGTACGTACAAATTATGAAACTGACTTATTTATGCCTATTATTCATGAAGTTGAAGCAGTTTCTGGCAAAAAATACTTAGAAAAAGATACGTATGATGTTGCCTTTAAAGTGATTTCCGATCATATACGTACAATTGCGTTTGCCATTGCTGACGGTGCTTTACCTGCTAATGAAGGCAGAGGTTATGTATTGCGTAGATTGTTACGACGTGCTGTAAGATTCAGTCAATCTCTAGAAATTAATGAACCATTTATGTATCAGTTGGTTGATATCGTTGCGGATATTATGGAACCTTATTATCCAAACGTAAAAGAAAAATCAGATTTTATTAAACGTGTTATTAAATCAGAGGAAGAACGTTTCCACGAAACTTTAGAAGAAGGGCTTGCGATATTAAATAATTTAGTTGCAAAAGCTAAAGATTCAACTCAGGAAATCAATGGTAAAGATGCGTTTAAATTATATGATACTTATGGTTTCCCAGTTGAATTAACTGAAGAAATCGCAACACAAGAAAACCTTTCTGTTGATATGCAGACTTTTGAAATTGAAATGGAACAACAAAGGAATAGAGCAAGACAAGCACGTCAAAGTTCTCAATCTATGCAGATTCAAAGTGAAGTATTGAAAAAAATAACTACTGAAAGTAAATTTGTGGGTTACGACATCATGGATAAAGCAACAACGATTACTGATATTATCTATAACGGAGAATTAGTAGATACAGTTGAAGCTGGAGAAACAATTCATTTTGTATTAAGTGAAACACCATTCTACGCTGTAAGTGGTGGACAAGTTGCAGACCAAGGCATAATCAGTAACGAACAATTTGAAATTGCCGTGACTGAAGTAACGAAAGCACCAAATGGACAGAACTTACATACAGGTGAAGTTCAGTTTGGAACAGTTAGAAAAGATGCTGAAGTTTCTGCAAGCGTGAATCACGAAGACCGCCGTGCAATCAAGAAAAACCATAGTGCCACACACTTATTACATGCTGCTTTAAAAGAAGTGTTAGGTGATCATGTGAATCAAGCTGGTTCATTGGTTGAAGCAGACCGTTTAAGGTTTGATTTCTCACATTTCGGACCTATGAGCCAGGCAGAGATTGATCGTGTTGAACAACGTGTTAATGAAGAGATTTGGAATAGCATCGATGTTAATATCCAAGAAATGTCAATTGATGAGGCTAAGCAAATAGGTGCTATGGCACTATTTGGTGAAAAATATGGTGATGTAGTAAGAGTTGTAAATATGGCACCATACTCTATTGAGTTATGTGGTGGCATCCATGTGAATAATACTTCTGAAATTGGATTGTTTAAAATTGTTAGTGAATCAGGTACAGGTGCAGGCGTGCGTCGTATCGAAGCATTTACAAGTAAATCAGCATTTCTATATTTAGAATCTGTACAAGAGAAATTTAATGCTGTTAAGACTCAAGTTAAAGTTAAAACAGATGAGCAAGTATTAGAAAAAATAGTGCAAATGCAATCTGATGAAAAAGAACTTACAAAACAATTAGAGCAAAAAAACAAGGAAATTACAGCCTTAAAAATGGGTGATATCACTGACCAAGTTGAAGATATAAATGGCTTGAAAGTTTTAGCGACAGAAGTTGAAGTTGCAAATGCCAAAGCAATTCGTGAAACGATGGATGACTTTAAATCGAAATTACAAGATACAGTAATCGTATTAGTAAGTAACGTAGATGGAAAAGTATCATTAGTTGCCACTGTACCAAAAGAATTAACTGCTAAAGTGAAAGCAGGAGATATTATTAAAAACATGGCACCTATAGTAGGTGGAAAAGGCGGTGGCCGTCCTGACATGGCTCAGGGTGGAGGCACTCAACCTGAAAACATCACAGAATCATTACGTTTCATTAAAGATTACATTAAATCTCTATAACTTCAGTGCATAGTAATGTAGAATGTAAATAAGAAGTTTTTTACTTGATACGAAGGAGTGCTAAAAGAATGGAAAATTTTGATAAAACAATGAAGTTTAATTACGATGAAATTCCAAAAGAAGATGTCAAAACAGTATTGAAAAATGTCTATAATACGTTGGAAGAAAGAGGATATAACCCTGTAAATCAAATCGTAGGTTATTTACTATCAGGTGATCCAGCTTATATACCTCGTAATAACGAGGCTAGAAACCAAATACGCCGCATAGATCGTGACGATATTATGGAAGAACTTGTTTCGAATTATTTACAAGAGAATTCAAAATAATATATGTTAAAGCATAAGATATTAGGTTTAGACGTTGGAAGTAAGACTGTAGGCATTGCAGTAAGTGATTTAATGGGTTGGACAGCCCAAGGATTAGACACACTCCGTATAGACGAAGAAAACAATGAACTAGGTATTGAACAATTAGTAAAAATTATAAAAAAAGAGAATGTTGGCTCTGTTGTTATAGGTTTACCTAAAAATATGAACAATTCTATTGGATTTCGAGGCGAGGCTTCGTTACAATACAAGGAGCAACTTCAAGAAGCACTGCCATCTGTAGAGATAATTATGTGGGATGAACGATTAAGTACCATGGCTGCAGAACGTTCTTTACTGGAAGCAGATGTTTCTAGACAGAAACGAAAAAAAGTAATAGACAAAATGGCAGCAGTTTTTATATTGCAAGGCTATTTAGACTCTATTCAATAAAAAGGAGCGTTTAATAATGACAGAACAGAATAAAGATGCAGAATTAGAAATTAACAACGAAGAGGAATTATTAACACTATATGATGAAGAAGGTAATGAAGTTTTATACCGTAAAGTCCTAGAATTTTTCCACCCAGAATTCAAAAAAGAATATGTCATTCTTGCTGAAGAAGGCGCTGAATCTGATGATGAAGATTTAATTGAATTAGTACCAATGATCAACGAACCAGACGAAAATGGTGAAGGTGGTAAATTCTTACCTGTTGAAACAGATGAAGAGTGGGATATGATTGAAGAAGTAGTTAATACTGAAATGGACGATCATGACCACGATCACGACCACGAATAAAATAACTATAAAAGCCACATATAGTCTCGTATAGGACTAATAAATAACTAAAGGATGATTTCATTAGAAATCATCCTTTCTTGCTGTCAACAAACGTGTGAAGTTTTGTTGACAGTTTTTTATATCGTTGGCATAAGTCCCCGTCCAGCTCATATTCTAAACAGAGACTTTCGTTTTGCTAAACACAACATAAAGCTCACCACAGCTTCAAAGCACAATTTACACTTATATTTTGTGCTAGTTTATGGTAAAATATATAAAGTTAATTTCAATCGTACGTTATGTATATTTATGATATATCTCTATATCAATACTTGAACGTGTACCCTTATAAAAAGCGAGTAACCAATTACTTTTATTAAAGACAATCAGTCAATTTATTCTGACTGATTTATTTTATTATTTAAATCGAAAGTATCATTTTACAACAAAGGAAGTTATGAAAATGGATAATAATCAATTATATTTGTTAAATTTGCATAAGCAAACTGATAAAGATATTGAATCATTAAGAACCTATGCAGAGGAAAATCAAGTGCCCATCGTTGATAAGCTCACTTTAGAAATGATAAAACAAATTATTAGATTACATAAACCTATTAATATTTTAGAAATTGGAACTGCAATTGGTTATAGCGCTATGCAATTTGCTTCTATTTCTGAAAAAATTAATGTGACTACAATTGAACGTAATGTAGAAATGCAAGATAAAGCGAAAGAAAATATTGAGTTATTTCAATATTATAACCAAATTAGATTAATTGAAGGTGATGCATTGGAGCAAGTTGAAAATGTGGATGATCGCAGCTATGATATGATATTTATTGATGCAGCGAAGGCACAATCCAAAAAGTTTTTTGAACTTTATACGCCTTTATTAAAAGTAGGGGGCATCGTAGTTACTGACAACGTACTTTATCATGGTTTTGTATCTGATATTTCTGTCGTTCGTAATAGAAATGTCCGACAAATGGTAAAGAAAGTACAAGATTACAATGAATGGCTAATGAACCTCACGGATTATACTACTAATTTTTTAAACATGGATGATGGTTTGGCAATTTCAATTAAAGGGGAATCAAAATGACAGAATTATTAGTAACACCAAAATCTGTTGCACATATTGAAACATTAATTGGAAAAGGTGCTGATGCTTTTGTAATTGGCGAACAAAAATTCGGCTTAAGGCTTGCAGGTGAATTTAATAAAGATGACATGATAAAAGCTGTGAATTTAATACATAGTCAAGGTAAAAAAGCTTATGCTGCTGTTAATGGCATTTTTCATAATTATCATCTGAACGCATTAGCGTCTTATATTAATTTTTTGCATGAAATTAAAGTAGACCGAATTATATTTGGTGACCCAGCAGTGGTTATGTTTGTAAAAGAACAAGCACATCCAATCCCATTAAATTGGGATGCTGAAGCACTAGTTACCAATTACTTTCAATGTAATTATTGGGGGGAAAAAGGTGCTCAACGTGCTCAATTAGCTAGAGAGCTTAGTTTAGAAGAGATTATTAATATTAAGGAAAACGCTGATGTTGAGATTGAAGTTCAAGTGCATGGAATGACTTGCATGTTCCAATCTAAACGTATGCTATTAGGCAATTATTATACATTTCAAGAACGACAAATGAAAATTGAAAGAAATAAACATGCAAATGAATTATTATTATACGATGAAGAACGTGATAATAAATATCCCGTGTATGAGGATTATAATGGTACACATATCATGTCACCTAATGATATATGTCTAATTGAAGAGTTAGAGCCACTTTTATCAGCAGGTATAGATGCATTGAAAATAGATGGTGTATTACAATCAGAAACCTATATTAATGTATGTACAGAACAATACAGAGAAGCCATTGATTTATATAACGAAGATCCTGAAGTTTATGAAGATGAAAAATTTATGCTTGTCGACCCAATTGAAGCTATACAACCAGAACATCGTCCGTTTGACGAAGGCTTTTTATTTAAACAAACAGTATATTGATGGAGGTTTAACAGTGAAAGTTTTAGAAGAAGTTAAATTACATAATAAACCTAAAATGAATAAACCTGAACTTCTGGCTCCGGCTGGTAATTTAGAAAAATTAAAAATTGCAGTACACTATGGAGCAGATGCTGTGTTCCTTGGTGGACAAGAATACGGTTTAAGATCAAATGCAGATAATTTTACAATGGATGAAATTAAAGAAGGCGTTGAATTTGCACAACGCTATGGTGCTAAAATTTATGTTACTACCAATATCATTGCGCATGATGAAAATATAAATGGATTAGATGATTATTTGCGTGATTTAGCCTTAACTGGTGCAACAGGCATTATCGTTGCTGACCCTCTTATTATTGAAACATGTAAACGTGTGGCACCTAAATTAGAGATACATTTATCTACACAGCAATCTCTTTCAAATTATAAAGCCGTTGAATTTTGGAAAGAAGAAGGCTTAGATCGAGTGGTATTAGCTCGTGAAACTGGAGCAATGGAAATGAAAGAGATGAAGGAAAAAGTAGATATTGAAATCGAATCTTTTATACATGGTGCGATGTGTATTGCTTATTCAGGAAGATGTACTTTAAGCAATCATATGACAGCGCGTGATTCCAATAGGGGTGGTTGTTGTCAAAGTTGTCGTTGGGATTATGACTTGTTACAAGTAGATCAACACGGCGAGTTAGATTTGTTCTATGACGATGATGAAGTTGCGCCATTTGCAATGAGTCCTAAAGATTTAAAACTAATCGAAGCTATACCAAAAATGATGGATATTGGCGTTGATTCTTTAAAAATTGAAGGACGTATGAAATCTATTCATTATATTGCAACAGTTGTTTCTGTGTATCGCAAAGTCATCGATGCTTATGCGGAGGATCCAGAATATTTTAAAATCAAGCCAGAATGGTTAATCGAATTAGATAAATGTGCCAATAGAGATACGGCCTCAGCGTTTATTGAAGGCACGCCAGGTTATGAAGAACAAATGTTTGGGCAACAAAATAAAAAGAATGCATCATTTGACTTTTGTGGTTTAGTATTAGACTATGATAGTTCTACCCATATAGCCACAGTGCAACAACGTAATAAATTTGAACCTGGACAAGAAATCGAATTTTTTGGCCCTGAAATTGAAACATTTAGACAAGTTGTGGATACAATTTATGATGAAGAAGGTAATGAACTTGATGCTGCACGCCACCCATTGCAAATCGTGCAAATCAAAGTCGATCATCCAATTTATACCAACAACATGATGAGAAAGGAAATTGGATAATGAATAGTACGACAATTATAGGAATTGCAGGCGGCTCCGGATCGGGGAAAACATCAGTAACAAATGAAATTATGAAGAATTTAGAAGGTCATAGTGTTGCACTATTGGCTCAAGACTATTATTATAAAGACCAATCGCATTTAACTTTTGATGAACGCTTGGAAACCAATTATGACCATCCGTTTGCATTTGATAATGATTTGTTAATCGAGAATTTAAATGATTTGAGAAATGGGAAACAAATTGAAGTTCCAACGTATGATTATTCAAATCATACGAGAAGTGATAAAACGATTGCATTTAAGCCAAAAGATGTTATTATCGTGGAAGGTATATTTGCGCTTGAAAACAAAACATTAAGAGATTTAATGGATGTCAAAATTTATGTTGATACTGATGCTGATTTGCGTATCTTAAGGCGGTTACTTCGAGATACTGAAGAAAGAGGCCGTACTATGGATTCTGTTATAAATCAGTATTTAAATGTGGTGCGACCAATGCATAATCAATTTATAGAGCCAACTAAAAGATATGCAGATATTATTATTCCAGAAGGTGGCAGTAATAAAGTAGCAATCGATATAATGACGACAAAGATTCAAACTTTAGTAAGTAAACAATAGTATGTATATGTAAAGGAAGATGACATAATGGAAAATCAAAAGCAATATCCAATGACTCAAGAGGGTTTTGAGAAGCTAGAACATGAGTTAGAAGAATTAAAAACAGTTAAACGACCAGAAGTCGTTGAAAAAATTAAAGTAGCACGTTCTTTCGGTGATTTATCTGAGAACTCAGAGTACGATGCTGCAAAAGACGAACAAGGATTTATCGAACAAGATATTCAACGTGTAGAACATATGTTACGTAATGCACAGATTATCGAAGATACTGGTGATAACAATGAAGTTAAAATTGGTAAAACAGTAACAATTGTTGAATTACCAGGCGAAGAAGAAGAAGAATACCAAATTGTTGGTTCAGCTGAATCTGATGCATTCAATGGTAAAATTTCTAATGAATCACCAATGGCTAAAAGTTTAATTGGTAAAAAATTAGAAGAAGAAGTACGTGTACCGTTACCTAATGGTGGC